>NZ_JBGTDD010000092.1:0-89684 GCF_041748495.1 Parasphingorhabdus sp. | reverse complement strand
TAGCGGGAAATATGGCTCAATCCGGCGCATCTGCGCCTCACTCAGCAAAAACAGATCATCCACAAGCGGCACCTCCTGATGCCGCCATTGAATCAAATCTCAACGCATCATGCAAGCCATTTAATAGGTCCTGACCCTAGGATCATCGGAAAAGTGGGAAACCCGTTATTGAGAGAGAAGCGATGACAGCCGAAGCTGCCTTTGAGGAAATTAATGAAGCCAAAGCCAATCTGGACTATATCTATGATGAGCCTGATCCACGGAATTATTTCGGCGAGCTAGGGAAGCTCGACTATGCAATCCCTGACCTCGCCAAACCGATTTTCCAAAAGCTGATTTCTCACCTCCGGTATCGGAAAAACGGCACCATCCACGTCCTCGACCTCGGCTGTTCGTACGGAATCAATGCTGCCATGTTGAAATATGACCTCTCGATGTCCGACCTTTATCACCATTGGGGAAATGAAGCGCTGCTCGGCGCGACGGCGGAAGAAGTCGCCGCGCACAACCGAGAGTTCATGCGTGATCTTGATGAACCGGCCGATATCGAGATGGTCGGTATCGACCTGGCCGCGTCTGCTACTGCATTCGCCAAGGATGCCGGTCTTCTTGACGAAGATATCGTCATCAATCTTGAAACGGACCCGCTACCCGAAGTGGCGAAGGAAAAGTTGGCACCTATCGACTTGGTAACATCGACAGGATGCGTCGGCTATGTGACCGAGAAGAGCTTTGACCGGCTGTTGCCGGCGGTTACCCAGGGACAGGCGCCATGGATGGGAAATTTCGTGCTGCGACTGTTCCCCTTCGAGCCTATCGCAAAATCGCTGAGCGAGTGGGGCTATGTGACCGAAAAGCTGGAAGGCCAAACATTTCCTCAGCGCCATTTCTCCTCTACGGAGGAGCAGGAACAAGTGCTCGAGCAACTATGTGAGCGCGGTATCGATCCCGCAGGTCAGGAGAGCGAAGGAAGCCTGCTGGCCGAATTCTATCTCTCACGTCCGGCGGAGGACGTTGCCCGCTGTCCGATAGAGCAGCTGCTGTCGGCCTGAACGCCGTACGGGTGAAGTCTGGAAAATGGTTTGACCGATAGTGACGCATCCGGTTGGCAGATGCGGCACGAGCAAGGCATCAGGCCTCGCCGGCGGTGTCCACCATCGCATGCTCGATGGCATCCTGCGGGCTCTTGTCGCTCCACAGGACAAACTGGAACACCGGGTAGAAGCGCTCCCATTCTTCGATCGCCAGATCGACGATCGTCTGCGCCTGATCGAGACCCAGCATGCCGCTGCCACCAAGCAAGGTGGCGTGGCGAAACAGCAGGATATTGTTGTTCGACCAAAGATCGAAATGACCCAGCCAGAGCTGTTCGTTGATCAATCCCAGCGTTTCGTAAATGACAGACTTCTTCTCGTCCGGTACCCGCAGTTCCGGCAGCAGCAGGATTTGCAGGACATGATCCTCGTCCCGCCAGATCGCACGCAGCTGATAGCTGGTCCAATTACCCTTTATCTCGACCGACAGTTCGTCGTCGCCGACATGGTTGACCGACCAGCCCCGCGCCTCGAAAAAGGCCGCAAGCATATCCACGGGGGGTGCTTCATCCTGATCAAGCTCTTCCCATTGGTCGTCAAGCATTGCGGTTCCAGATCCTTTGCAAATAAGAGCTTAGTGGCGCACCGGTCCGATCAGGGCAAGGCAACCGACCGCTGGCCCGCACATTGTTTGTGGGAACGCTGTGGATAATGAACGGCGATCAATTCATGATCAGCGGCAGGATCAGCCCTCGCTCTGGGGCGGAGTGGACTTGCGACCCGCCGTTTTCGACGCCGCCGGCTTTTTTGCTGCCGGCTTGGCTGTTGCAGCGCGTTTGGCTGCAGGTTGCTTGGCCGGAGCGCTCGCACCCTTTTCCAGAGCATCGACTCGCTTCTTCAGCGCATCAGCTTCTGCCCGCGCCTTGGCCGCCATTTCCTTCACGGCTTCAAATTCATCGCGCGACACGAAATCCATGCCGCCAAACCATTCCTTGGCGCGTTCTCTTGCACCGGCCTCGGCCTCGCGGCCCACGCCCGCTACGGTCCCGGCAAGCCCGTTCAGAACTTTGGAAAGATCATCGAAAAATCGGTTCTGGCTCTGCATTTCCTTAAACTCCGTCACTGGCCTGTCCGGCCTTGAAAAGATATTCTCTATATCTGGGTTCTCGCAGCCGGAACGACAAGGGTTTCCGCCCCCGGATTCAGTATATCGATCTCCATATTGAGGGCTGCGGCGAAACAAAGCCAGGCGAGATAGGGAACCATCAACCAGGCTGCCGCCTTGCGAACCCGGCCAAAAACCAGGGTCGTGGCCAGCGCCACCACAAAAATAATGACGAGAAGCCAGAAAGCGGCAGTCACCTGATGCATCCCGAAAAACAGGATGGGCCAGAACAGATTCAAGGCAAATTGGGTCAGGTACAGGATGATCGCAGGCACGCGCAGCGGCGCGCCCCGCGCGTGCAGAACCATCGCCAGAGCTGTCCCCATCATGATATATAGCACGGCCCAAGCTGCACCAAATGCCGGACCCGGTGGTTGTGCCGCCGGCTTGGTCAACGCCTGGAACCAGCGATTCTCGTCGCCGCTATTGGCAAATTGGCTGAAGGTGAAGCCAAGCAGCACGGTAATCGGAACGATGAACAATATCCACCGCAACAAGGACATTCTTAGCTGACCTTTTGAAGCAATCTGATTCACAGAGGCAGCATCCTTGATCGAAAATTTATGCGAATCGCTGGGAGACACAGGGCTGGAAACCCTATGCTTCTAGCAATTTTTGGTCGTTTGACCAGTCTTATGCCGCCGCATGGCCGGGTTCCGGAAATGATGACCACTGCCCTTGGTATTTTCGGCTTCATCGCCATCTTGTTTGAACGGGCGTCTCCCGCTCGAAACCGAACGAACCATTTGATTGTGACAAATAGGACGGACTGCTAGGCGCTTGCTCATGAACGAAAAAACCCCTTCCGGCGAAATTGACACGCCTGCCGCACCGCTAAAGAAAATTGGCAATCTGCGCATGGTGTTCGAACGCGCGGTCGCCTATCCGAAAGAAATTTCTTTCGCTTTGCTGGCGCTTTTCATTGCCGCCATGGCAACGCTGGCGATACCGGCCGGTTTCAAGACGATCATCGACAAAGGCTTCATGGCGGGAAACGGTGATATCGCGCCTTATTTTCAGGGGCTTTTGGGGATCGTCGCGGTTCTCGCGGTCGCTACGGCCATGCGCTTCTATTTTGTCAGCTGGCTGGGCGAGCGGGTGGTCGCCGACCTTCGGCTCGCCGTGCAGGACAATCTGTTGCGACTGGCGCCGGGCTTTTTCGAAGAAAACCGGCCATCGGAAATTGCATCGCGGATGACCGCCGATACCGCGATTATCGAGCAGGTCGTCGGCACCACCGTGTCGGTAGCCCTGCGCAATATCGTCATCGGGATTGGCGGGATCATCTATCTCTTCACCCTCGCGCCGACGCTGACCGCCGGACTGCTGCTGGCCATTCCGGTCATCATCCTGCCGATCGTCTTCATCGGCCGCAAGCTGACCAACGTATCCCGGTTCAGCCAGGACCGGGTCGCCGATGTCGGGGCAATGATCGCCGAAACCCTGGGTGCCATGAAAATTGTCCAGGCCTGCGGGCAGGAAAAGCGCGAGCATGAACGGTTCGGCGGTGCGGTCGAATCAACCTTTGACACCGCCAAGCGCCGGACCCGGCTGCGGGCGGCGATGACCGCGATCGTGATCGGTCTGATTTTCACCGGTATCACCATGCTGATGTGGCGCGGCGCCATCGGCGTGGCAGAGGGCACCATCTCCGGCGGCACGATTGCCGCTTTCGTCATCACCGGCGGCCTGGTTGCGGGAGCCTTCGGCGCGCTGACCGAAGTCTATGGCGATCTGCTCCGCGGCGCCGGGGCAGCTGGACGGCTGGCGGAACTGCTGTCCGAAAAGCCGGGCATTGCCGCACCCGAAAACCCGATCTCTCTGCCGGTACCGTCGCGCGGTCAGATCGCTTTCGATAATGTCACATTCTGTTACCCGACACGGCTTGATACGCAGGCGCTCGGCAATTTCTCGCTTTCCGTTTCTCCGGGGGAGACCGTCGCGGTGGTTGGCCCCTCCGGGGCCGGGAAATCGACCCTGTTTCAGCTGGCCCAGCGTTTCTACGATCCGCAAAGCGGCTCTGTCCGCATTGACGGCGTCGCCCTGCCCTCTGCCGATCCGGCCGAAATCAGGAAGCGGATGGCCCTGGTGCCGCAGGAAACCGTGCTCTTTGCTGCCTCTGCCCGAGACAATTTGCGCTATGGCAAATGGGAAGCGACTGACGACGAAATCTGGGAGGCCGCGCGCGTCGCCAATGCCGAGAAATTTCTGCGGGCGCTGCCCGAAGGACTGGACAGTTTCATGGGCGAGGCGGGAACCCGCCTTTCCGGCGGCCAGCGTCAGCGCATATCCATCGCCCGCGCGCTGCTCCGCAATACGCCGATCCTGCTGCTGGACGAGGCCACGTCGGCGCTCGATGCGGAAAGCGAAAAGCTGGTGCAGGACGCGCTCGATCATCTGATGCGGGATCGCACTACTATCGTCATCGCCCATCGGCTGGCGACGGTCCGGTCGGCCGACCGGATCATCGTGATGGACGAGGGCAGGATCGTCGAACAGGGCGACCATGACAGCCTGATTACGAAGAACGGCCTCTATGCCCGGCTTGCTGAACTACAGTTCAGCAGCGCCGAGAGCGGCCGACCGAAGACGAACGCCTAGCGCCTGTTCCAGTCAGGCAGCGCTATCGATGCGGCGCCGGACATATTCCCGCAGGACATGCAGCGAACTGACAACGCCAGAAGCACCATGCACGACCAGCGACCTGACATCGACCTGCCATTGGGGAATGCGATACCAAGCCCACTATGACCTATGGCGAGACTGATACAGGCGTCTATTCCGAATCTCGTGGCCGTTCCAACCTGCGCCATTTGCCCGCGATGATCACCTTATCACCTGTCTGAACCAGAGGCCTGATCTCCTGCCCCTATTCCGGACAAAGAAAAGGGCCGCGAATTCACATCGCGGCCCCTTTTTTGAATCTGTTCGGGAAACCTAGTTCGGTGGTCGGCTGGCTTTGTTGAAGCTGCCATATTGTTCGTTGCCGACAAAACCGAATTTGGTCACACCGCTGTCCTTGATCACCGCCAAAGTCTGGTCGGTGGTCAGATAAGCGCTCAGCGGGTCGGGCTGAAATTGCAGCTCGGGTTCCGGCACCATCGATTTTGTCTGCGCCAGATATTGCTTGATCTGATTCAGCGAAACCGGGCTTTCATTCCAGGTAATCTGATTGGTTGCCGTGATCCCGAGACGGTTTTTCACCGGATCGACAAAGTCAGGTGGTGGATCGCTGTTATCCGAGACCGGCAGGTCGATTTTAACCGCGTGCGTTTGCACCGGGATTGTGATGATGAACATGATGAGAAGAACCAACAAGACGTCGATGAGCGGCGTCGTGTTCATCTCCATCATAGGCTCGCCATCATCGTTTCCGCCACTCATTGCCATTCGTGCGTCTCCTTAACCTTTAATAACTCTAATTGCCGTCAAACTATTCGACAGCAATCGGCGTGGACAGAAAGCCCACTTTTGCAAAGCCTGCGCGCTGCATCGTGTAAATAGCGCCGCCAATACACTTATAGGGCGTATTGATGTCACCGCGGATATGGACCTCCGGCATATCTTCCGGTGTCATATTCTCGACTCCACCGAAGGATTCAATCTGATCCTCCAGCTGCTTCACCGCTCTGGTGACCAATTCGGTAGAATCGATCGGGGTGGTGTTCCAGTATACGCGGCAGTTGCCACCTGGAGTGGCTCCTGAATATTCGGGATCACCCGGGTCACGTCCTGCGGCATCCGTCGTCGTGATTGACAACAGCACATTCTCGCGCTTTGTCGTGGTCACTTCAAAAGGAAGCACCGGAAGTTCGAGCTCCACAGTCTGGATAACCACCGGAACCGCGATCAGAAAAATGATCAGCAGGACCAGCATAACGTCCACGAGTGGGGTTGTATTAATGTCGGATAGAGGAGTATCCGCTCCGCCACCGCCCCCTACATTCATCGCCATAGGATTCTATCCTCTCAAAACTAAACCATCTGAAGGGAGCGAAGGCCCCCTCGTCGTGCGTTGGCCAGGTTGCCAGCCCAATATCTGGCTAGCAACCCGGCCCACGGCTTATTTCTTGTTGGTAGGCGCAGGAGGCGTCTTCACACCACCGGCAGTCGTTGCAATCGGTGCAGGAGCCGCCTTGGCACCACCGGCTGAGGTGGCGATTGGCTTAACGCCGCCGTCCGAAGCCATATAGCCCAGAACGTCGTTGGAGAAGGAAGCAAGCTGTTCACCGATCCGCTTGTTGCGTCCCTGCAGCCAGTTGTAGGCCAGAACGGCCGGAACCGCCACACCAAGACCAAGGGCGGTCATGATCAAGGCTTCACCAACCGGACCAGCAACCGCGTCGATCGATGCCTGGCCGGCGATGCCGATTTTGATCAGGGCGCGATAGATACCGATAACCGTACCGAACAGGCCGATAAACGGAGAGGTCGCACCAACCGTTGCCAACCAGGGCAAGCCTACAGCAAGCTTGGACTTGATCATATCCTGAGAACGTTCGATCGATCCGTGCAGCCAGTCATGCGCTTCAACCGGATCGGTCAATTTGGCATGGTCGGCATCAGCCTTGATCGCGTCATCAACGATTTGACGGTAAGCGGAATTCTTGTCCAGTTTCGCGGCGCCTTCCTTGAGGCTTCCCGCACGCCAGAACGTCGTGCGCATGGCATCGCCCTGCTTCATGATCTTGTTCTGTTCGAACAGTTTCGAAAACAGAATATAGAAGGATGAAACGGACATGATCGTCAGAACTGCAAGAACGAACCATGCGATAGCACCGCCCTGTTCCATGGATTCCCAGAAACCGAAAGCGTTTTGTGGTGCTTCTGCACCAGCGGCCAAAATTTCAATCAACATTTTAACATTCCCCTCAGGATAAATTAATTGCAAAAAATGATGCGGGAAGGGCATTTTCACATGCCCTTCCCAGTTTACGTTATTTGGGTATCTGCCAACGCACGGCGTTGGAATAGGTACCGGTTGTAGGGTTGCCCTGAGAGTCCAGAGCAGGTCTGAAACGCGCACGTCGCGTCAAGTTCTTGCAGGCGGCGTCATCCAGGTCAGCATGTCCACTGGACCCTGTGACCTGGCAATCAGAAACCCGGCCGTCGGCGTCTACGGTCAGCCGGAAACGCGTCGTGCCTTCCCGCTCCTCGCGCAGAGCCCGTGACGGATAGTCATTCGCATTGGCCCAGCTTCCCGGATTACCACGCGCTTCCGGATTCGCCCGCTGTGGCGGTGGCGGAGGCGGTGCGGGCGGCGGAGGCGCTGGAGGCGCTGCGATTGGACGAGGCGGAGGTGGCGCCGTGGGAACCGATTGTATGACCGGCCGTGGCGCGACTACAGGCGCGACAATCGGCGGAGGCGAGACCACCGGAGGTGGCTCTATCGGCTGATCTGGCGGAGGCGGAGGCAGTTCTTCCGGCTCTTCCGGTATCTCTTCGTCAATATCAATCATGTCCAGTTGCGATGCAACCTTCGTGACGGCCTGATAGGCTAGCCCGGTGACTAGCGCATAGCCAAGTAACAGGTGAATGATTATCACAAGAAAGATCGATATGATCTTGCTCGAACTCATCTCTTGGTCAGCATAAGCCATTCAGAAATGTAACTCCTTTTTCCCCATCACAAGGTAGTATACTCCATTGCTGAAGTTCCAGACAAAAATCGAGAGGCTTTGGAAAGCTTCGCGACCCTTATTATCCCCATGACAACTTTTCGTTCGCTTGAAAGCCATCTTAAATTTGTTTTAACGTGAGACTTCCTAGCAGGCAATCGCTTTGTTGGTTCAGGGTCGATTAAGCTGTCAAAGACCTACAATAGGCGCTAAAATCCGCCATCTTCAATTCCAGATGCAGAGAAAATCATGCGCCCAATTCTGATGTTCGCCTTCACCCTGTTTTCAAGTCAAATTGGGGTTTTTCCAGCTTTTTCTCAGGCCATCACGCAAGGTGATTCTTTGCAATATGCCGACATCGCCGACCTCAGTGCGGATGCACCTATCATTATTAACATTACGGTTAAGCAAGCGATCAAAGTCAACCCTGAGCGTGCGCCAAATGCCCCTGCGGGAACCCAGCGCTTTTATATTATCGGGTCTACCAATGCCCTGATTCGTGGTCAGAGCGGGGTCGGTGAAACGATTCGCTACATCATCGACCTGCCCCTTGACGAGCGCGGACGGGCGCCCAAGATCAAGAAGCAGAATTTCATAATATTCGCCCGCCGTCCCGCCGGCAGCGGCAGCGACGATGTCCAGCTGGTAGCCGGGGATGCCCAGATTGCCTGGACAGCCGAACGCGAACGGCAGGTCCGATCGGTGGTCCGTGAGTTGGTCAGTCCGGACGCAGCACCGACGATTTCCCGGATCGGCAGCGCGTTTCACGTGCCCGGCACCATCATCGGCGAAGGCGAAACCCAGATATTCATGGAAACCGTGTCCGGCTCACCCATTTCGATCACCGTGCTCAAACGGGATGGTCAGCGGAAATTCTGGGCCGTTTCGCTGGGCGAGATTGTCGACGAGGCCGCCCGCGCGCCGGTCAGAAACAGCCTGCTGTGGTACCGGCTGGCCTGTTTTCTACCCCGGCAATTGCCGGCCAGCGCCGTGACCAGCGATACCCCGGCCAACGCCCAGCGGGCGCGCGATGACTATCAGTTGGTGCTTCGCGATCTTGGCGACTGTCCCAGATCACGTCAGCCCTGACATTCCCGAACTAATACTGGCATTTGCGGAGGGCGGCGCTAATAAGGCGCCAACAATCCTCCCCCAATGCAAAGAGGCCAATGACCATGACTGTTCCGCTTCGCATCGCGCTCGCTGGACTGGGCACCGTCGGGACCGGCGTGATCCGTCTCATCGAAGAAAATGGCGCGATGATCGCACAACGGGCTGGCCGGCCCATTGTCGTAACCGCCATTTCTGCCCGCGACCGGAATCGTGACCGCGGCATCGATCTGACCGCTTATCCCTGGTTCGACCAGCCCGGCTCACTGGCCGATCATGAGGATGTCGACTGCGTCGTGGAAATGATCGGCGGTTCCGATGGCACGGCGCTGGAGCTGGCGCGCAAGAGCCTGGCGGCAGGCAAGTCGTTCGTTACCGCCAACAAGGCGATGATCGCGCATCACGGAATGGAACTGGCCAAGACCGCCGAAACCGGCAATCTGTCGCTCAGATATGAAGCCGCCGTCGCCGGGGGCATCCCGGTGATCAAGGGGCTGCGCGACGGCGCTTCGGCCAACCGGATCGAACGGGTTTACGGTATTCTCAACGGAACCTGCAACTATATCCTGACCGAGATGGAGAAACACGGTCATGCTTTTGATGACGTCCTGAAGGAGGCGCAGCAGATAGGCTATGCCGAAGCAGATCCCGGCTTTGACATTGACGGCGTCGATGCTGCGCACAAGCTGGCCATTCTGGCCGCATTGTCCTTTGGCAAGGCGCTCGATTTCGGCGGCGTGGAAATCGACGGCATTCGCCACATCATGGCGGCCGACATCAGCCAGGCCAAGGCGCTGGGCTATCGCATCCGCCTGCTCGGCATGGCCCGTATCGATGACGGCAAATTATTCCAGCGGGTCAATCCCTATCTGGTGCCCGAAAGCCATCCGCTGGCCCATATCGAAGGATCAACCAATGCCGTGGTCGCCGAGGGCAATTTTTCCGGTCGCCTGATGTTCCAGGGGGCGGGGGCAGGCGAAGGGCCGACCGCCTCTGCGGTTGTCGCCGATCTCATTGACATCGCACGGGGCGACGCGGGCACCGTTTTTGCTGCGCCTGCCAGCAAGATGGAAGTCTGCGAACGGGCCGAGAGCGGCAACCGGATCGGCAAGAGCTATGTGCGTTTCATCGTTGCTGACAGACCCGGCGTTCTGGCGGAAATTACCGCAGCGATGCGCGATGCCAATGTGTCGATCGAAAGTCTTATCCAGACCGAGAAAACCGAGGAAGGTTCAGTGCTGATCTCGATGGTCACGCATGACAGCCGCGAGCGCAACGTGTCGGAAAGCCTCGCTGCCCTGTCAAGTTCCACGAGCTTGCAGGCGGTTCCCGTCGTGATGCACTTGCTAAGCGATCAGGATTGATCATTCCCCGCTCTTGGGCGCCAGCGGCCTGATCATCGCCTGCTTGACATAATCCTCGTCCGGCACATCGGGCTGGACCGCTTGCCAAATACGGCCAGCCGGGCCGCCCAGACCGCTGCCACTGCCGCCAAACGTGGTACTGATGACAGACAGGCCCTTGAAACAGTTGCGCTCGTCCATGGTCACATAACAGCGGCCCTGCTGGACAATTTCAGGATTGGCCCTGGGCAGTGGCTCGCGAATTCTCTCGCCTGCCTCTGCCGCCAAGGCGGGAAAGGGCAATCGTTGCTGGCGGTCGATTTCCGGGATGCCGCAAACCACAATCTCGTCGGTGGGGCGATACAGCAGGCAGCCATCTGCATCAACAGCCGCCAATTGCCTCGCGTTTTCCATCATTTGCCACGTTCGATCGACCGGCTGGATATTCTGTGCCGGTGCCGTCGATGATATCAGCAGCAGGATCAGGAAAACCTGTCTCGACATTGCAATATTGCTCCCCTATCGAGAGTTCAAAATTCACACCTCTCAGAAGGACTAATCGAAAATATGCCCAAAGCAAGCGACATATTGGACCGGGTACTGGTTATGGAAATGGTCCGCGTCACCGAAGCGGCGGCGATATCGGCAGCCAATCTGATTGGCCGCGGCGATGAAAAGGCAGCGGATGCTGCCGCCGTCGAAGCGATGCGCGCAGCATTGAACGAACTCGATATCTGCGGCACCGTGGTCATCGGCGAAGGCGAACGCGACGAGGCACCGATGCTTTTCATCGGCGAGAAGGTCGGACGCGGCTGTGAAGGCGAAGCGCCGGCGATCGATATCGCCCTGGATCCGCTGGAAGGGACGACCATCACCGCCAAGGCCGGAGCCAATGCGCTGGCCGTTCTTGCCATTGCGGAAAAGGGCAACCTGCTGAACGCGCCTGACGTCTATATGGACAAGCTTGCCGTCGGACCCGGCTATTCGCCCGGCATCATCGATCTCGACAAGTCGGTCACCGACAATGTCGCGGCGGTTGCCAAAGAAAAAGGCGTTGAACCGGCCGATATCATCGTCTGCGTGCTCGACCGGCCGCGGCACGACAAGATTATTGCTGAATTGCGCGGCATCGGCTGCGGCATCGTATTGATCCCCGATGGCGATGTTGCCGGCGTGATCGCCACCACCGACGAAGACACGACCATCGATATGTATATGGGCAGCGGCGGCGCTCCGGAAGGCGTGCTGGCAGCCGCGGCGCTCCGCTGTGTCGGCGGCCAGTTCAAGGGCCGGCTCTTGTTCCGCAACGATGATGAACGACAGCGCGCCTATAAATGGGGCATCGAGGATCTCGACAAAATCTATGATCTGAAGGAACTGGCCAAAGGCGACGTGATCTTTGCTGCGACCGGTGTCACCCATGGTTCGCTGCTGGAAGGCGTCAAGAAATTGCGCGGCGGCAAGATGACGACGGAAAGCGTTGTCATGCGCGCTTCGTCCGGCACCGTGCGCTGGGTGAAAAGCGAGCATCGCAAAAGCTGATGCACATGACCGTGCCGGAATGGCTCATGCGGCAGGCCAGAAAGCTACGCTTCTGCCTCATCCTGTTACCGATCCTGGTAAGTGCCTGTATCTCTCCGGTGCGCTATGGCGATATCCCGCATGGCGAATATGTTGCCAACGAGCGCTGCCGTCCGGTCGAGCAGCCGGTCGAAATGCTGTCGGACAAGCCCTATTTTGCGGTGACCAGTCGCTTGCCGGATTGCCGGTCAGAACCGGTCACGCTGCTCAGCCAGCGAAGCGACGTCGTCCGATATGGGCGCTTTGGCGATCCGGTTGCGAAAGAGATCGCAAATGCGAAAGGCAAGACCAAAACACAGGAAGTGATTCCCTTTGCGCTGAACGGTAACCAGCAATGGTGGGACGATCTTGCCGCGGAAGCGCAAAAGCGGGACGGCCGTATCCTGCTATATGTTCACGGATTCCGGGAAACATTTTTCACCAGCGCCCGTGACAGCGCGCAAATCGCTCGGCTTTCCGGACTGGAAATACCGATGGTCCATTATAGCTGGCCGTCGCAGGGCGAGGTTCTGAAATATGCCGCTGACGAAACCAATATGTATTATAATGAACGCCAGTTTCGGAACTTTCTGACCCGGTTGGCGCAACAGCCCTGGACGAAGGAGATCATTGTCGTTGCCCATTCGCTAGGGGTACGCCTGGTGATTCCGGCGATTGAATTTGTCGATCGCAACAGCAGCAATGCAGATTCAAGCAATATTTCAAACATCATTCTCGCGTCACCGGATATCGACCGTCAGGATTTCGAGCGCGACATTGCCGAAACCGTGCTGACCATGCGGCGAGTCAATAATGACCGGCGGATTACCGTCTATCTGTCGGCGAAGGACCGGGCGCTCGGTCTGGCATATAATATTCACGGCTATCCGCGACTGGGACGTCCGGACTGTTTTGACCCGTTCGAGGCAATTTCGCTGCGGGAACAGGGCTATCCGGAAAGATGCTATGCCGCGAAAGCCGAATATGACACGCCGCCGGACAAGAGCGGGCTGACCATCATCGACACCACGGCGATCAGCCGTGATCAGACCGGCCATAGCGACTATCTGCGCAGCGCGCTCGCCTGCACCGATTTCGCCGCGGTCATCAACGGCACCACGGACAAGGCAACCAACCGCGTTCCGACCAGGCTTTTGCATGTTTTCGCGCTCGAACCCGATCCCGAAAATCCCAAACCTGATCATATTGCGGTTTGTCGTCGCAAACCGAACTGATTGCCAAACCTGACCAGAGTCCATGCAGCACAACGACCGACAACTGGATGACCTACTGGCAGAAGTCCGCTCCTGCACGATCTGTTCCGGCCTGCCGCTTGGTCCCCGACCGCTGCTGCAAGCCGGTAAAGATGCCAATATCCTGATTGTCGGACAGGCCCCGGGCAGCAAGACCCATGAAAAAGGCCGGCCCTTTGACGATGCCAGCGGCAAGCGGCTGCGCGCCTGGCTCGGCGTGTCCGAAGATCAATTTTACGATCCGGACATTTTTGCAATCATCCCCATGGGCCTTTGCTATCCCGGGACCGGCGCGGGCGGCGATCTGCCACCCCGACCGGAATGTGCACCAGCATGGCGCAAGCCGCTGCTGCAGGCCTTGCCGAATATCCAGCTCACCCTGTTGCTGGGCCAATATGCGCTGAGCTGGCATCTGGGAGAACGGCAATCCCGGACACTCACGCAGACCGTTCAGCGCTGGCCGGAATTCTGGCCCGACCTCTTGCCCCTGCCCCATCCCAGCCCGCGCAATATCCGCTGGTTCAAGGCCAATCCCTGGTTTGAGGCAGATGTGATCCCGGTCCTGCAGCGGCGGGTGCGCGCGCTGATCTAGAAAATACCCATTGCCAGTCCCGCCGACAGCGTTGCGCCGATTTCTGCGCAGCGCTCGAGATCATCGTCACCGATCGTCTTGGCAGCGAGTATCGCTTCCTCGCTTTGCGCATGGGTACAGATGATCGGCGTGTCGATCACCTTTTTGAGCCGCCAGCCGGTCGCGATCCGTTCCAGCTGGCGTCTTGCATTTTCGCCATCCGATCCGGCACAGATCATCGCGGCATAGGGACGTCCCTCGATTTTTCCGAGTAGCGGATAATAGCATCGGTCAAAAAAGGCTTTCATCACCCCGGCGATCGCCGCCAGATTTTCCGGTGTGGCGAAAATATAGCCATCCGCATCCAGCATGTCGGCGGGCTCGCAATCGGCAGCCCGCATCACGCGCAATGCCGTGCCTTCCTCGCCCCGCCCGGCCTCGGCAGCAGCCTCGACCATCTGGGCGGTGCCGCCGGTATAGCTATAATAGACGATCAGCAGCTTTTTCATCTCTCGCTCCCTAGCAACAAACAGACCGATTGTCAGCGCCGCAGCTTTCACGCATAGCGCGGACGATGAATGCAGTATTGAATGTTGAAAATTCCCTGTCCGGCCAGAGCTGGCGCTGGCGCAGCACCAGCGCCGACGCGCGCGATCCGGGATTCCAGCCGGATGATCTGGTGACCCAGTTGCTGATGGCGCGGGGCGTGAGCCGCGATACGCTGGCGATCAACCGCGACCCGACGATCCGGGGCTTCATGCCGGATCCCTCGGTCTTTCAGGACATGGACCGGGCCGCAGACCGGCTGGCCGAAGCCATCCGCAAAGGCGAGAGGGTCACGATCTTCGGCGATTATGATGTCGACGGAGCGACCAGCGCCGCCTTGCTCATCCGCTTGCTCCGGGATCTCGGGCTGCCGGCGGGCTATTATATCCCCGACCGATTGATGGAGGGCTATGGCCCGTCCGGCGAGGCGCTGGTCAGGCTCGGCGAACAGGGCTGCGACCTGGTGGTCACCGTCGATTGCGGCGCCATGGCCTTCGAAGCGCTGGCGATGGCCCACGACGCCGGTGTCGAGGTGATCGTGGTCGACCATCACAAATGCGCGGCCGAGTTGCCCCAGACCGTCGCTCTGGTCAATCCGAACCGGCTGGACGAGAGCGCTGCCGGCGCGGAACATGGCCATCTTGCTGCCGTCGGCATGGCTTTTCTGCTCGGTGCGGCGCTGGTCCGGACGCTGCGCAACCAGGGCTATTTCCAAAATCGCGCCGAACCCAAATTACTCGAGTTGCTGGACATCGTCGCCTTAGGCACGGTCGCCGATGTCGCGCAGCTGCGCGGCCTCAACCGCGCCTTTGTCGCGCAGGGCCTCAAGGTCCTGGCCGGGCGTCAGAATATCGGCCTGTCGGCGCTGATCGACGCCAGCCGTCTGAAGCGGGCGCCGATCTGCTCGGATCTCGGCTTTGCCCTCGGTCCCCGGATCAATGCTGGCGGCCGGGTCGGCAAGTCAGACCTCGGCGTGCGGCTGCTGACCACGGAAGACCCCGAGGAAGCCCGGGCCATCGCCGCCGAACTCGACCATCTCAATCAGGAACGCCGGGCGATTGAGGCCTTTGTGCTCGAGGAAGCGGAAGCGATGTGTTCGTCGCAGCAGAATCAGGCGGTCGCGGTGCTCTCCGCCACCGGCTGGCATCCGGGCGTCATCGGCATTGTCGCGGGGCGGATCAAGGAGAAGCTGAACCGACCGGCGATCATCATCGCGCTCGACGACCAGGGCATCGGCAAGGGTTCGGGCCGCTCGATTTCCGGTATCGATCTCGGCGCGGCGATCATCGCCGCCAAGGACAGCGGCCTGCTGATCGCCGGTGGCGGTCATGCGATGGCGGCAGGGATCACCGTCGAAGCGGCCAAGGTGGATGAATTTTCGGAATTTCTCAACAACCGGCTCGCCGACAGCGTTGGCAAGGCGCAGGATGGCAAGACGCTGCTGCTCGACGCGGTGCTTTCGCCCAAGGGCGTCAACCCGCTGATGGTCGAAGCGATGGACGGAGCCGGACCCTATGGCATGGGCTGGCCGGCCCCGCGGATTGCCACCGGTCCGGTTCGAATCATCAAATGCGATATTGTCGGCACCGATCATGTCCGGATGATTGTCGGCGGCGATGACGGCGCCTCGATCAAGACGATTGCCTTTCGCGCGGCGGCGAGCGACCTCGGCCAGGCCCTGCTCGGCGCTCCGCGCGGGCGCAAATTATGGATCGCCGGCCGGGCCAAGATCGACGACTGGGGCAGCCGTCCGGCGGCCGAAATCCATCTGGAAGATGCCGCCTGGGCCGATTGACCTTGCCCCGCAACGACAGCCCCCGAAATCCGGCGAAAAGAGGGTTGACCAAAGCCGGTCACACCCCTAATGGCCGTGGCTCGCTGACCAGCATTTGGTATGGCCCCTTCGTCTAAGGGTTAGGACGCGGCCCTTTCACGGCTGAAATACGGGTTCGAATCCCGTAGGGGTCACCACGCATATTTTCTTTTTATATCCATAACTTAATACAGTTTTTGAGGGAATTTCGTGCCGCTATTCGCGAGGCTTAGCCAAACTCGAACCCGCGTTTCAAATACAGAGACTGATTCCAGCGAGACTTCAGGCTAGAAATGCCGTCCCAGTCTCAAACCGGCAAAAAAGTGTTTTCAAAATGCGGTGGCATTAAAAAAGCCCGAATGCGAGGTGGTTCAGTCAGTTCCGGTGGATTATTCCCGACACTTGGACACATTTTTCTACGGAAAACCCGAACTCCAATCAGTGATCAGAAATCACCAATATCACACTGCAGACAAGTAATCCCGTTTCGGCGCCACATATCGACTACTTGCTGACGATCATCGACAACAAATTCGATCTTTTTACCGTCCGCCAAAAGGCCGTGAAGCAGCTCTTCCTTGATAATATGATCTGCTCTGAAATCATTGTCAGGTCGCATCAGAATTTGACCAAATGGAATCTCATTCCAGGCGAGCCATTGTTCGGTCAACTCCCTCGAACGTTCATTCCGCCCAGTCACCAAGATCAATTCATGCAAACCCACAGCCCAAAGGGATTTGTACAACAACACGACAGGCGCATTGGGAGTATCGCCGCCCATTTCAGCATTGAAAGATTTCCAATCCGGTTTGTCCTTTTCCAGATGGCCACGCCTATGCTCAATATCTGCTAGAGTTCCGTCAATATCGAACAATATGGTTTTCATGAGTGATTATGACTCCGCACTGATTTCGGCCCAAGTTAGATGAAAGCGGGCGAGATATTTTTTGAGGCGGTCAGCATCATTTGCAGTCTTGCGACGTTTCCGAGAAGAAGCGAAGAGAGTTCGTCCAGCTTCGGACATTGATCTGCTTTCGCGGCTTACGCGGATGACTTCCGCCAACTGCACACGATCAAATGGATCAAGAGTGTCGAGCTTCTCTTCACTAAACAGAATCTCGAGTCCGTCACCGGCGGCCACGTTGCCGCCCTGCCAAAGCCGGTCCAACTTCATGATTTCGAGATCGACTGTTTCGCGGCCAATTCTGCCCTCAGGAGAGAGAGTTGCCATCCGCGTTACACTGGCTGCGAGATCTCGGAAATTTCCGGACCAAAGGGCGCTTGGGTCATTCGCAAATTTCAGAAAGCCAGGGGGCAGCATCCGCCATGGCAGACCGCCTCTGAGAAGATATAGCATCGCCTCGACAATCCGTCGCATCGGCCATTTGCGCGGGCGGCCCACCAATGATGGCGGTGGAAAAAAAGGCTCTAACAACCCCCATTCCCCGTCGGTCAAATCGCTTGGCAAAGCCAGCCCAGAGCGTGCATATTGCGCCCGAGTGGTGTCAGTCCACATCGTTGATTTCCTTTGGTTCGTTGCAAAACCGCTGAATCAACGATCAGATAGAGCGTCAAGCTAAACTACTGATACCACTCAACTTAATTTCGGGTCAGACACTTAGGTCTGAGTCCAATCTTGACGGATGCAACTTGAACAAGCATGAGAATACCTCAATATACGGGATAGGCACTAAACTAATGTCATCAATCGAAGTTAAAGCCATTACTATTGCCGAGTTACTCTCCAATCTCCATTCCGGTGAATGGTTAACTCCAGAATTTCAGAGAGACTTCGTTTGGTCCAACGCACAAATAATTGGACTTATAAACTCAATTATTGATTCAAAACCAATTGGAATGGCGACCATTTGGCAACAGGAAGATAAAAGTGAGCTACCACTGGAACATATTTCGATTAATGATTGGGATAATAACTTAGGTAAGTCTGGACCTCGGTATTTCGGCAATAAAGAAGATAGGCCAGGTAGGTATTATGCAATCCTTGACGGCAAACAAAGGTCTACATCAATTGCGATGGCTTTCGGGGGGCTCCGTGCACAATCGGGTGGTTATCGAAACTCTGGGTCGTATTTTTTGAACGTAGACTACGATGATATGCAGGATCGAGTACAGTATCTTTCAAAGAAAGAAATTGCTAAACTCTCCTTAGATAGCCTTCCTTCATACGTTCAACACGCCTTATTTCCTCTCGAATTAGAAAGTTTCGAAAAGCTAAGTCAGTATTTTTTTAAGCTTGCCGGGGCCATCGAAAACGCAGCAAACTATCCTGGGGAAGCGCTTCCGCCAGAAAGCGTCATTGCAAAGAGACAGGAGGTTCTTCAAGCGGCGCATGATGGTATAAGTAAATCTAAACTAGCGGTATATATTGTTCCTAAAAAAGAGACGCTGGGTGATATTTGTGACATTTTTGAAGTTCTAAATACTACAGGAACAAAAGTATCAACCGTTGATCTTATACATGCATCTATATATGCCGAGACTGCCGAAGAATTAAACCCAGTCCTTTTGCGAGAAGAAATAGATTATTTGTCAGAGCTGGACGGCCTTCAAGGTTGGTCAACATCTACGCGTCGTCCCGAATTCATCGCTCAGAATGTGGCAGGAATTCAAATTGCCCTGTCAAAAAAACACAGCCCTAGAGCCGTCAACGGCCGCGCCGAGCAAAAAATATCGTCAATAAAGTCAAGCGATCTTCTTGCCATTTCGAGCGCGAGTTGGAAGGATTTCTTCGCAGAGAAGAATTTTGTTGCCCAGTGTTTTCTGGATTTCCAGATAGCAGTGGCCGGGGGAAGGTTTAGCCTCGCGGACTGCCCTTACCCCGGGATATTTAATGTTTATATCGCTCTTAGATGGTATTTGAAGTTCGATTCAGACGAGAGTACCAATTGGACCAAAGGGCATCTTGATCGTCTATTTAGAGCCTTTTTCTGGCGTAATACGTTTTCAAAGAGATATGATCAGGGGTTTTTAACGCGAGTTAGTTCCGACATCACGTCATTCAAGGCATTCCTACAAACAACCTCTGCCAATCCAAATGATCAAAAATGGTCAGCCGATGCTGAGAAGTTTCTTAGAGATTTGCCGCAGATGGGTTCGAAGGTAGCAATAGATGAAGCAATTGAAGAGGCTATCAAAGATGGAAACGTCCGAGGTGCGTTACAGTCAGGAGGGGTTCTTTTACTCCACACAAGAGCGGACAAAGACTTGGTCGAGCCAAGTCAGGACATTTCACACATCACCTCATCGCATGACCTTCATCACATACTTCCTAGGGCGTGGTGTCATGACAACGTAACCGCAGTAAACAAAGCCTATTTAAGAACTAGCAAAGACCATGAAAATTGGGTTGATTCACCAGCAAATCTTATCCCTATGGCATCAAAGTCGAACAAAAAATGGAATACGATGGCTCCTCAGACGGCCTTTGAGACATTGGATTTGCAAAGTGCGGAACATCTAAAGATATTGGGTCAGTATTTTGTAGATAACGAATGCGTAAATCTGCTCCAAAGGGGACCGGATCAAGTCGGCGCCTTTTTGGAAAGGAGAGCCCTTCTCCTGATAGATGAAATCAACCGGTTGATGCGGGTGTAATTGGCAATGCCTAACTTGATGGCGAGTGAGTCCGTTGTCGAGGCTGGCAAAAGACCAATAACATGTACTCTAAATGAGCTTCTCCAAGAGTATGATTTCGATCCAGGCACACTCAGGGGTGTAAGGCATATTTTGGATGTTCTGGAAAAATATGAAATCTCTCTTGATCCTGAATTTGAGGCAGAAGGAAGCCTAGATACAGCCCGAACACTTAAGGCAAAGAGAAAGAGTGAAGACCTTATCGTTGAAATACAGGATCTTCTCGATACTGGAGGCGAAAGGTACGATGTCGAACTTAAGTCTTCAATTCGCATCGATACAAAGAAAAAAGAATTTAACCCCGGCCTCCCAATTTCTGATTGCATTTCAGAAAAGCTAGCGATCAAATTAGCTCAAGAAATTTGCGCTTTTATAAACAGAGACGGTGGTACGATAATAATTGGCGTTCAGAATGACCATTTTGTTTGCGGCTGCGCAGATGATCTTGATACCTTTCAGACAGATGGTTCAAAACAAGATAAAGCAGATTTACTGATCAAACAGATTATTGATAAGAATTTTACAAAACCAAGAAGTGTTCTTTCGCTAGTGCAATTAGAATATACAGAGTTGGAAAGTAAACCAATTGTATTATTGAGAATTGCGAGGTCAGAAAAACTTACCTTTCTGAAGAAGGACTGCGGAAGTTATGCTCAACTGTATACGAGAATTGGTACCAATGCAGAGCCGATTTCTTTTGAGGAGATCGAAGAACATTTTGAGGTAACCAGGCGAGAATATTAACTCGGAAAGGAAAGGAGTTGGTTCGAGTGATGTCTGGGCTCTCAATCTGCGCCATTCGGCCAAATGCTTTGAATCGGGATCAACCGCCACGGCTAACATTTCAGAATTAAAGGCCCGCTATAGCGATCGAATCGAAACACTACCAATCAAGCACTTCCGCCATTTGTTGCTTCCAAACAACGGGTCGAAACGAGGTCTGACTAATCCTGCGCCGCGTCACACAAGCAGCCTTGCTCCCATCCAGCACTTGCTCAACAAGCTTCGGTGGCAACCAACCAATACGAACCAGTTTTCCGATCCATTGTGGCGTCTGTTCCTTTTCGACCGCGATTTCCGCGATGGTTCGCCCACCAACAATCTGCTCACGCACCTCAAAAGCTTCGGCCAACAACAAAGAGAGTTTGTCATCAACAAACTCAGCGCCCCCGCCGTCCCCGATCACCAGCCTGGTTTCGCCTCCACTCCGAATACGAACAGCGCTCATGTCGAGACATACATCGGCAATCGCCTCGCCGAGCTCTGTCTCAGTTTTCAATCTGATCTGAAGTTTGTCAGTCGCCACAACAATACCATCGACCAATTCTCCAATTGCGGATTTTGTCATGAAGGCATCGACAGTGTCCAGGCGCGCCAAGAGTGATCGTCCCTGCAAGATGCAGAATGACAGATCCGTCGGATCAAAATACTGCCCGAGTTCTGCCGAAGTCGTCAAAAATTTCCGCAACCGTTCGATCACGGCACTTTCCAGGTCATGTGCCGGTATCCGCATCCGCGGCCTGTCGATTGTTACATTCTCTTCAGATCCGGTGACATAATAACGATATCGCCTGTTACCCTTGGTCGCATGATTGGGAACAAGCCTGCGGCCATGTTCATCGGCAAGAAGACCGCCCAATAACGAAGGTGATTTAGCCCGCAAACCCTGGTTGCCACCATTGTCATTGCTATCAAAACGATCCTGAACCTTCTGCCAGAGCTCTTCATCAATTATAGCGTCATGCTCGCCGGGCCAGATTTTTTCTTTGTGGACAATCTGTCCACGATAAATGGCATTGCGCAACAGATGCTGAAGCCCGCCTCGCGTAAATGGCACCCCGCCAACGCTCTGGCCTGTTCGATATGTGCGCTGTTTGGTCTTTATACCAAGCTCTTCCAGTTTCTCCGTTGCCGCGGCCATCGAGCCAGACTCCAGATATACCTCGAATATGCGGGTGACGGTTTTGGCTTCTGCAGGCTCCACATAGAGCTTCCGGTCTTCCAATCGATATCCCAGAGGCACCGGTCCGCCCATCCACATGCCCTTCTTCTTGGATGCCGCGATCTTGTCGCGGATCCTCTCTGAAGTTACCTCTCGTTCAAACTGCGCAAAGGAGAGAAGCACGTTCAGTGTTAAACGCCCCATGCTGGTGGTGGTGTTGAACGATTGGGTAACACTGACAAAGCTGGCATCAGCATCATCCATCACATCTACGATCTTGGCGAAGTCGGCTAGTGAGCGGGTGAGGCGATCAACCTTGTAGACAACTATTATGTCAATGCGTCCTGCCTTCACTTCGGCCATGAGCGCCGTCAATGCGGGCCTCTCCATATTGCCGCCGCTGAATCCTCCATCATCGTATATGGTTTCATCGAGTGACCAGCCTTCATGGGTCTGGCTCATGACATAGGCGCGGCATGCCTCTCGCTGGGCATCCAGACTGTTAAATTCCTGATCCAGACCCTCTTCGGTCGACTTGCGGGTATAGATTGCGCAGCGGCGGTTTTTTCTCGTCTCTTCCCTCATGCCGCCGGCCTTCCGGTAAGGCCAAAGAACCGGGGGCCTGACCAGTGGGCCCCGGTGACCTCGCGGGCGATTTCGCTCAAGGATCGATAATGTTTATCACCCATCACAAAACCCTCACCCGTCACCAGGACAACCAGTGTCCGGCCATTCCAGCTGCGCACGAGGCGCGTACCGGGTTTAAGTTGATCAGGCGACCGGGGACCACCCCTGCCCTTCTTTGCAAGCCTTCTTAGTTTGGCGATGCTCGCTGGTGACAAGCCGCCGATAACTTGCTCCTGCAATCTGTAAGCAATGCCAAGGCGCAGCATGCCCGAACTGACATCCGGCGCTGGAGATCGATAGGCATGTTGCCATTCGACCCGCAGCTGCTTTTTTGGCATGGACTGCAACGACGCGATGCGTTGTTCAAGATTATCCATATCAGGCTGCCTCAATGCGATAGGTACGAGAGCCACCATCGGGTTTGTCGCTTTCAATCTCATAGCCGCGCTTCCGCAAACCGGTCAGGGCGGCACGAGCGCTATGTGGTTTCCAGGCGGTTGCCTTCGTGATGTCCTCCAGCGTTGCACCCTGT
Organism: Parasphingorhabdus sp.; assembly: GCF_041748495.1. Taxonomy (GTDB): domain Bacteria; phylum Pseudomonadota; class Alphaproteobacteria; order Sphingomonadales; family Sphingomonadaceae; genus Parasphingorhabdus. The sequence continues at coordinate 66,916 of NZ_JBGTDD010000092.1, read as the reverse complement.
TTGCGGGCGAGCATGGCAACCAACTGGGCGGCTCTTGAACCTTTTTCCGGATGTTTGATAGCGGTTGCCTCAGATGTACTCGTCATGGGTAGTTCCTTTGTAATTGAAGGCCAACACCATGCTGGCCTCCCACCACCCAAAGCCCTGAAACTTGCGCGTTCAGGGCTGATTGCGACCGATTGGTCGCTTCCAGTTACAAGAACAGCAATGCTTCCTTTGTGGCGCAAGTCCAGTCTGAAAACATAACAAGAACAAACTTGCGCTCCGGGAATCTTTATGCCATCGCGTCATATATGCACCCGGATCGTTCAGCGGTGCGCTCCGGGAGAAAATTACATGCTTCAAGAAACCCAGTCCTTTGTCCACGATTTCGAAAAATCAGGAATGGATCTGGAAGAAGCTGAGCAGGAACTGGGATATTCTTCCCGCCAGATAAAGCGCTTTCTTGCTGGCAAAAATGAGCCGCCCAAACTGGTGGCGGACCGGGTACGTCAAATTGCCCGCAGCAAAACACCCAGAAAGAAAGGCAAGCCTGCATTCCGGTTCATCGACCTTTTCGCAGGTATCGGCGGATTCAGACTTGGCTTTGAAGCAATTGGCGGAAAATGTGTGTTCACCAGCGAGTGGGACCGTTTTTCGCAAAAAACATATTTGCGAAACTTCCCTGATGGGGATGATCATATTTTTGCTGGCGACATCAAGCCTTATGGCGATGATCCGGCACTGGTCCCGGAGCATGAGGTTCTGCTTGCAGGCTTTCCATGCCAGCCATTTTCACTTGCCGGAGTTTCCAAAAAGAACTCGCTTGGACGCAAGCACGGATTTGATGATGAGAAACAGGGGAACCTGTTTTTCTACCTCGCGAACATCATCAAACACCACAAACCGGCGGTTTTTTTGCTGGAAAATGTCAAAAATCTCAGGAGCCATGACAAGGGCCGGACATTTGAAGTCATCCGCAGAACGCTGGAAGAGGAACTGGGATATACCATCAGCTTCGAAACCATCAGCTCGGCGCCGTTTGTCCCGCAGAAACGTGAACGCATATTTATTGCCGGATTCAGAAAGGATGCAGGCTTCAGTTTTGACGGGTTTATGAAAACCCTTCCCGATCGCAGCGAATGGCCGACACTGGATGCGATTCTGCAATCCCACAACGAGATCGACAGCAAATATACGCTGACGCCTAACCTCTGGAAATATCTGCAGGCCTACCGGAAGAAGCATGAGGCCGCCGGCAACGGGTTCGGATTCACGGTCCACGGCCCGGATGACGTCGCGCGCACTCTGTCCGCCAGATATCACAAGGATGGTTCAGAGATACTGATCGAACAGAAGGGTACCCGTCCCAGGCGCCTGACCCCGACCGAATGCGCCCGGCTTATGGGATTTGAAAACGAAACCCGGAAATGGGAGATCCCGGTATCGGATACGCAGGCCTATCGCCAGTTCGGGAACGCAGTCGTAGTGCCGGTTGTGGAGGCGATCGCCAGATATATGGAGCCCTCAATCCTCAAAGCGGTGGCGGAAGATCAGAAATCCCGCAATGCCAGAAGTCAGGCGGTTCTTGCCTGATATTGTAAGCCCCGCAGTTCGAAGCCGCATGATGGCCGGTATCGGCGCGAAGAACACGAAACCGGAACTTCTGATACGCAGCGGTCTTTTCAAACTCGGCTACCGATATCGCCTTCACGGCAAAAGCCTGCCCGGGAAACCGGATCTGGTTTTTGCATCCCGCAAGGCAGTTATATTCGTCAACGGATGCTTCTGGCACGGCCATGATTGCCATCTGTTCAAATGGCCCCAAAGCCGCGAGAAATTCTGGTATGACAAGATTGCAAACAATATCAGGCGTGATCGGAAAGTCCGAGCAGAGCTTGCTGAGGCGGGTTGGCGCGTTTGCGATGTCTGGGAATGTCAGATGAAAGGGAAAGAAAGATTGCCTTTCGAAGCAGTGCTCTCCCGTTGTTCTGAATTTCTGGATGGCAACGCGTCGAGATTGTCCGTGGGCGGTGACGAGACTGTGTGCATTTCCGACGAAGAATAGAGAACGCGCATCGCTTCTGGTAAGTCACGTGCATTGATTCGCCACTGCGGCCTTACCTTTGCTTTTCCGTCTGAATATATCGTGTGAGCAGGGTCATGAAACACCAGTCCGCTGTCGATTGCACGCAGGAGTTTCCAGACGTCCGTGCCCGATCCTGTTACCCAGTCAGAGGCATAGCGGTAGTCCTTTACCCCTTCTCTGCCATCGCGGTTTTCAAATTTGAGATACAGGGCGTTGGCATGCTTCGCGTTCCAGCAGTTAGCCATTTTTTCAACCGACCAGCCTGCCACTACCGCGCCCTTTCCCGGATCAAAGAGTTCAACACCGATATCATCAATATCACCGAAGCTGTCCTTGACCCGGTCATAGCCAGCCACACGTAAAACAAAGCCTGTCTTTGCGTTTGGTTTTCCGGAGCGATACAGGCCGGTGAATCTCAGGGAACCATCGCCTTTTTGTCCCGGCAGGCCATATTGCTCCATAAATTCCCGGAAGGTATGAAGACCCTGATGGCCATAATCCGGAACCGGCGTCATCAAGCTTATCCTGCTCCCCGAGTAGCCCTTGATCTCGTAGCCATGCTTATCAGGCTTTTTGTCACCGTTTGCCGCAACGCCAAGCAGGGCTTCCAGGGTGTATCCCCCTCCCTGTGATCCCTTGAACGGTTCAATTGTGTCGCCTTTCTTGATCCGTGAACTGTACCAGCCGCCCGACACTATAGCCTCGATCTCCTGCCTAATAAGTTCAGCGGGATTCTTGCCCGCTTCGCCGTCAATCGAGAGAATATGAAGGACACCTCGTCCTCCGGCCAGCGGCAGATCCGGAAAGTTCGCAACAAGCGGGTCATTCTGCTCTGTGAGAACCAGGCCCACAACCTTGCCATCTCTGGCGGTCCCCATGACCAGAATACGCCTGCCATATTGTGCCTGATGATCACGGCGGAGAGCATCGGGAGGGTCATCACAGCCTTTTAGAAATCCCGACATCCGCACTTCAGGGTACTGGAAATAGTCGATGATCGTCGTACCGGGAGCATCATGGCGATTGCCATCCGGGCTCAACCAGGCGAAATCGAGACGTGCCTCCAGTTTGGGCTTACCGGTTTTTGATCTTCGCTTTGTCGTGCTTTCAGAAGGCGAACGGGCATGTATGGTAGCCGGGAAGATATTGGTGACCCCGTCCAGCCCGCCGCCCAGATATATCTGATTCTTCTCATTGTCCTGCTTTGGCGAAAGGTGTTTTATCCAGGCCGTGCGAACGCCCTGCTCTTCCAGAAGCTCTTTCAGCTGTTCGATCGTTTCAATGCCTGGCATAGGGTCGGAGGCTATCGCGAAACCGGTCCACTGGAAAGCGGGAGTTTAAAAACGGGGTCAGAGCCCGTCAACCGGATCGCTATATCATCCTGCGGCGAGGATGAATGCCGAATACCTGCCAGACAAATCTTGGACGTTCTCACCAAGGTCTTTTGCGATCCCGGATAACGCGCTTGAGCCTGCCAGTAGATGTTCGTTCCTCCAGCAACCTTCTCCAGTTGGGTAGCTGCCAATTGATAAACTGGGACAGGCTATCGACTTGGTCATCATGGCGGCCATCGGGAAATGCACGAAGTTCAGAGCACAATGTATCGAGCCACGGCGCATCTTGAGGAAGCAGCATATGGCCGGCCTCAATCTCACCGAGGCAACCGTTGACTCTTTCGACCTTATCCCCTCGAGGCGGGATCATAATGGGCTTGAATGGACCCTGTGCTCTGAACTCCTGATAAAGCGACTTGCCGCTATTGGCATCCTCGATCAGCACCTTTTCCGGTTTCCACTCCCGATAAAGCTGGATGACATTTGATTTGAGTTTCGGGTAGGCGTAATCCATCAACTATAGCGTCTAATGAGGGCGGAAGCTTACAATTGACGGTCGCGTTGAATTTTGAGCGCCGTAAGATGTTATTTGTATCAGCAGCTGTTCACGCAGTCTGCATACAGGCTCCCAATCGGCAAACTGGCTTGGTACCATAGAAAACTGCATGTGCGTATTGAATATGATCATAACGGGGTCGGCGAACCCGCCCAGAATAAATGGCGGTGTTACGATTTCGGACTTTGGCAAACTGCCTTCCCGACGCGCTGCAGTTGCAGAAACGATAAACCCCAGAACGAATGGGATCGGACCAATGCGGCTCTGAGCAAAATCACATTCAGCACCCACCCGGAGAGCACAGAACCGTCCTGCTGTTCTATCGGGCTTGTTTGCAATGCAGAAGATCTGCGATGGCATTGGCTTGGCGAGCATGTTGAACCGACCAAGCATGGCGTCATCTTCAAGTTCTTGTTCCGGCAATAAGGTTACGGCTCCCCAACTCCCGGTTTTCAGTTCTTCATTCGGTGATGCCGCCACATGCAGCATACTGTTTAAATGTGCCGCTTCGACCAACGACGGGGGCACCACGGTATCAATTTTAGTAACAGCAGATTTCCATAATTCGTCGCTTTGTGGCCTAATACGTTGGTTAGCGATTCGGTCAGAAAGAAAAGGCATAAGAGCGGCGTTTACCGCGCTGTAGGGATCCTGTTTAGCATTCTCTTTGCCGGCAGACTCATATGCGATACGGCTGAAAACTTCATCGAGCTTCCCTGAAAACCTTCCGACTGCCCGGTCCTCGCCGGTCACGAGCCCGCTGATCTCGGTTAATGTGGCCCCTGCCGCCGACAGGACTTCCCTCTCCCACGCCAAGAGCGCATCAAGTTGGGGATTTGCAGCGACCAAACCAACAATATCGTCGGAGAGGGCTTTGCCCCCATCCTTAGCTAAATATTTGTTCTTATCCAAGATCAGTACTGCGAGTGGGGCCTTTAGTGGATCAAGGCCTTTCTCAAGGTATTTCTCAAACTCTTCCCGATGGTTTTCATGACTGGTCCAAAGGATGATGACATAAGGTCCGCATCTTGGTTCAATTCCCTGTTCAAGGAGACCGATTATTACGGAACTCGCTTGCGAAATATCTGACGTTTTGCCGCCAGTTGTGAGATGTAGGTCCAGAAACAGAAGTCGGACGCCATTTAGCTTTGCCGAATCTATCCCGTGAACAGCGTCATATTGCAGTGGCAGGCAAGGTGCTCCTATACCCTGCAGGCAATCCGAGAGCTTTTTCAGTTCACCGGGATTATCATCAACAACTACATATCTCGCTGGCGTAAACATTAGCTACTACCCCCCATTTTGAAAGCCAAAGCAACCGCTGCACCGTTGAACTCGTCAGGCACATCGAAGTCGTCAATATCCGGGAACAAGAGTTCTCCATCATTCAGGCCCATCGCGAGGTTCGCATAGTATAAACCGAGGCCCATGCCATCTGGTCGGCGCGAGAAAAATGGCTCCACAAGCTGCTCCGGAACATCTCTGAATCCCGGGCCGTTGTCGGCGATAAGCAGGATGTGGCGACCATCATGGTCGGGCACGACATCCATGAATATTTTTCGCGAAACAGCTCCGCCGGTATCCGGTATGCCGACTTTTAACCAATGAATTGCGTTATCAATGATGTTTGTGGCTGAGCCGAGGGCGAGACCAAATGCAAAAATTGCATCGGCATCTTCAGCGCCCTCTTCGAGAATCGGGCAAACCAGTTTCACATCGTGAACCCTGAACCGAACTAGCGTGAGATCTCTTGCACGCATGGCAAGCAGCCTAAGCGAATGGGATTTTTTGTCACCCTTGCGCAGCAGCTGTGTTGAAGTTTCAAGTACGGCCTGAAGTTGCCCGACTTGGACTTTGATCTCTGCTATCTCCACACCGCCAGCCAGCGCCGCCGCCAGTGCTCCTATTCCCCGTTCCACCTCATGAAATACCGTAGCAAGGCCCACCTGCGATATTCCCGCCCGAAGAAAATCTTCTCTCAGCTGCCTGAACTCCGCTTCGACTTTTTTCAGCGATGGATCAATGTCAGGTAGAAAGCCTTTGCTACGTGCCACTGTGCGAACCTTTGCAATTGGCCCCGTGACTTCCCGATCGGCACTGGGTGCTTTGCCGGTAAGCAGTCTGATTTTTTGCTTGTCGATGCGCCGTTCGGTCTCGAAAACGCTGATGGCCCCAAGAACGACCTGCCGGAGGCGCCGGTACTGAGAGTTTTCTACAAACCCCTCACGATTGGTTTTCTCCCGAAGTCCCCCACTATCCTCGAGTTCAATGTCGATCAGTCCGAGGACGATATTCCGGCTGAGATTGCGTGAGGGGCTGTTAACCCGGCGCAGATCCAGACCGAGCCAGTCATCACCCGGTTCCCCGTAATTGTATATGCGGATCTTGTCGCGATAGACCCGAATGCCGCCGTTCTGATCGAGAAACCGCTCTATCAGCCGCGATTGCGAATATCGCGACAGGATTTCTCGATCCCGGTCAAACACGTAGAGCGTTCCCTTGACGGTTCCGATACCATGAATGGTCGCCTCGTTCGCGACCACACTAACCGATCGCTTCTTTTTTGGACCGGTAGTTATATCGAGATCGTCAGGTTCCCGTTCGGCAGCTATCTGTAAAGGCACAACTTCTTCAAGTGTTCTATTATCCACCTTCACACCGGGCACACCGCGAAACTCATACGTATAACTCAGCGCCCCACCATCAAAACTGAAATGGAATTTCCACGGCGCGCGGTCGAGTATTTCGGAAGCGTTCGGCATTTCGGAAATCCATTGCTGAAATCCGGGCACCTTGAACTTAATTTTAAAATCTTCCGCTTTCGAGGAAAACGGGGATGATATTGAGGTTACCTGCCGGTAGAGATCCCTAACCTCGGCCCGCGACCAGTCTTTTTGGTTCAAATCACCAATCTGTATAAGAGTGCCGGTATCATCTCCCTTAAATATCTTGGCCTTGCGTTCGGTCACCGTCACTGGTGCATCTTCGAGGTATCGCTTTGCCATCAGTTCCGACCAGTCGATCGAAACGACGCACTCGCGACTGCCGGCTGCACGTGTAACCATGCGCACTCTTTGCCCAAGCTTGTGGACGGCAAATCGTCCAACCCCTTTTTCGCCCAGAGGCAGGCGGTTGTAGATGGGTGATCGCCGGTTCTGGTGGCGGTCTTTTTCCCGGTGGTCATCTCCCGGCACAAGCCAGACATCCCTGATGGTTTCCAGCGACATCCCTTGCCCGTTGTCCTTGACCCTTATCCAGCTATCTGGAGTTCCAAGATCGCCTAGCGTAATTGAGACTTTGCTCGCATCAGCATCGAATGCGTTTTTAACCAGTTCGAAAACAGCGAGCTTGGATGAGCCAATAAGTTGGTCGCCTAGCAATTGCAGCAACCGCGCCCTTGGTTTGAATGCCTGGGTAACGTTTCTGTTGAGTATTTTTAATGCTCCGTCAGGCGTCAGTTCGTTTGCTTTAACGACGAAAAGCTGGTTCCCGATATTGCCAATGACCACTTTGTCACCCTCGGTAATCCAGCCAATGATACCCCTGCCCATTCGGACTTCGGCTTTTCGGCCAGAACCGACGCGGCGAGAGTTGTAATATGAGACAGCAAGTCTGGATTGGCTATCTCCAAGAGCCTCCATCTCGATAGTTTCATTGCTTTTTGAATTTTGCGGTAAAAAGCCAGCTGCAGTAATCGCCTCACGCTGTTCTAAGTTGGGCAGGTATGCCTGCTTTTCCATATCAGTAGCTGATACCAATTTGAGACCAAAGTTGTCAAATACAGACCCCCAGCCCTCTGTCATACTTTCTCAGCCTCTATTGTCATTAAGCGATACAATTTTATCGTAACCCTCTTATTGTTAACAGTATTAGGAAGGTAATGTCAGGGAAACGCAACCTTATTCTACTTTCGCTATTATCATACGGAGATTGACGCCTACGATCAGTTTGCCTTCCGACGGACATAGGCAATGTTGACGACGGCAGCTTATGTAGGATCAGGCCATTTTTCGATCACTGTATAGGGCGGACCAGCAGGGCGAGGCAAGATAGTTTCTGGAGCTGGACACCCGCAATAACTGGCGATGATGGCGCATTGTCGTCGCCGTGAGCCGCGTGTTGTTCAGTTGACAGTTTTGGTGCGCTTTTTAGCGGCGATTTCCCCTGTTTCGCGCCTTTCTCTCGGCGTTCTTGCGGATTTCAGACGCACCTACCCTGTGGCCGCCCGTCGTTCATGGAAGATCAGGCGGTCAAAATTGTAGGCGAGATTGGCGAGTGTGAGTTTGGCCTCTGCACGCGCAAGACCGATGGTGCGGATGAACAGACCATATCGTCCTTTCTGATGTGCGAAGACATGCTCGACCCTGGCCCGCACTGCTGACTTTGCCGCATTTGCTCTGGCGGTGCGCTCTGGCATGGCTTTGCCCTTGGGTTTGCGGTGGTGGATGCAGCTTCTGAGCATATTGCGCGCCAGCCACCGCTCGTTCTTTTGCGAGCGATAAGCTGTATCGGCCCATACATCACCGGCCGTGTTGTTCGTATCGATCACATCAGCCAGTTGGCGCCCATCGCTCTGAGCGGCCGAGGTCACCTTTGCCTTGCGGATGAACCCGTAGCGCCGATCGATGCTGATATGGGACTTGTAGCCAAACACCGGGGTGGCAATCTGCGGCAGCGGCGTTCCGTCAGGACGATAACGCACCTTGCCGCCGATCTTGAGCGTCCAGCGCGCATCGACATCCTTCTGGTGTGCCTTGGGCGGCTTGTCCGGCCAGATCTCATTGGCTGACTTGCCGTCCTTGACCGCGGCCTTCTCCTCTTCGGTGTTACGCTGCTTGGGGGCAGGAACCAATGTGCATCTACGATCTGTCCGCCCATGGCAAGATAGCCCTGCTCGCGCAGTTGCCGGTCAAACGCCTCCATCAACCGTTCCAGGGTGCCGCTCTGCGTCAGCCGGTTGCGATAGTGCCGGATCGTGTTCTCATCCGGCATCGATGCGCCCAGGTCGAAGCCGAAGAAACGCATCCAGCTCAAGCGGTCGCGGATCATGAACTCCATCCGCGCATCGGACAGATTATGCTGTGCCTGAACCACCAGCACCGTGAACATCGACACCGGATCAAATGATGGGCGGCCGCCCTTTGCGCCATTGCTGTAGCCAAGACCGTCCACCAGAAGATCGCGGAATCGCTCGAAATCAACCGTTCCATCCAGAACTTCAAGCGGATCGCCGTCTTTGCTCAAACGCGACAGGTGATCCGACAACGAAAACAGGCTCGATGGATGCATCACAAAACCCTCCTTCAAGCCAGCAATGAATCACATCAGTGCGCCAAAAGCGAGTGGTTATTGCGGGTGTCCAGCTGGCGGTTTGTAGCCCAGCGAGCTGTGCGGGCGGAGCGTATTGTAATGCTGGCGCCAACATCCGATCAGGATCTCGGCCTGCGTCATGCAAGAGATCCAGTCCTTGCCCATTGCCCGAAAGACTCGGGAACAGCTTTCGAGGAGGATCTTACAGCGAAGTCATTCTGGGGAAGGATATCCATACGAGGTAACGATACCGGTGATCTGGATACCAGTTTATCGCGGCTGATAGATCAAACCAAAACCGCGCTATAAATTTTGATTCTGGGTTGTTTCAAAACTGCAGAATAACGATTGCTCGGGATCTGCGGGCAATACCTATCAACCCTCGATTGGAATAATCTCGTCAGATAACAGAGACAAAAAGGAACTGTCATGTGAAACAATCACAGCGACTTTATCGCTACCGCGGATTGAATCTTCAATTACCTTAGAAATGGTAGACTTGGTCGAAAAGGGAACCCCGGTGTCAATTTCATCAAGGCACAACAGCTGGGGATCTAGCCACAAAGCAACGGCTAAGCTAATCCGCTGCAATTCACCTCCAGATACCTGATCGGGTTTTCGCTTAATGATGCTGAAATCATTGAGCTCCAAATTCGACATTAAACCCTTAAGGGCTTCAATACATAAATTTTTGCCAACCTGCTGTGTTAACAGCCTAATATACTCTTCTATGGTCCTCTTGGGGTCAAAAAACATCCGCGTGTCTTGAGGGATCAACAAACATATCGGCTTAACATTGTTTTTCGTAAAACGAGATATGCTGCCATTGGTAACTGTCTCATTGTCGGCTATAATGCGTAGCAATGTCGACTTCCCAATGCCCGATGGTCCGCTCACACCATATATTTTCCCGCGACAAAACAAATGGTGAAAATTCGGTAGCAGCAACTGCCGTTTTCCAAGCGCGGAAGACCGAACCGCGTGCCGATGAATAGAAAGATCCAACGCCGGTTCAGATTCAGCACTATCACCATTGTCTTTTAAATCGATGCTTGCGAAATCGATTTTGGATTCCTGTTCAATGAGTTCACCATTGTCCAATTTCAAAATCCGATCACAAGTATTTTCTATAAATTTGTGATCATGGGAACTGATCAAAATGGTCAGCTTTTCACTAGCCTCCATTGTTGCCTTCAGAAAAATCGCGAATAGATCTTTGTTTTCAGCATCAAGGGAAGATGATGGCTCGTCCGCCAGAAAAATATCGGGTTCTCTAGCCAACAAGATCGCAGCGGCTGCTCGTTGGATTTCACCGCCTGACAACGTAGACGAAGGCGCTTGAAATAATTCGCCTGGTTCTAGTCTCAGTTTTTTGAGCATCATCCGACAGCGGTTTTTGTAAGCACTGGCATCCGCCAAACCTGCAGCAATCGTATCAATTAATGATTCTACGCTTAACTGTGATGGAAACAAATCACGTGGATTTTGTGGCAGATACGACAATATCTTTTCACTATTTTTCGCAACGGAAGCGCGGGCAATAGACTCAATAAGAGTCGTTTTCCCGATACCTGAAGGACCAAATATGCCGACACATTCGTGATGAAATTCCAATAAATCCAGTGACAAGTTACCTTCAGTCTCGGATACATAGCGCGCATCAACTCGAACTTTTTGCCATTTTTCAGCGTTGTTCAACCGCTTCAAAATAATAAAAAGCATGATCGTCAAAGCTAGTGTCGCGAGCGCGTAAACCGAAAGAATTGGATCAACGGAGGCACGTTCCTTGGCCCGCCACAGAAGCGTGCCAATAGAGGGAGTAGAACGATCCGCCAGTCCCATGATGCCCAGAATAGCATCGAACGTGAGACTTAAACCAAATATGACAACGGCGGGATAATAAACCGAAGATATCCCATTCGGTACCACGAACCAAAAAAGGCGCTTATATAAAGACATTCCTGATGATCGCGCATTTTGCACAAAAGGAAAGTTTGAGATTTCCTGAAATCGCTCGAGTACGATTCCTACAGTGAATGGAAAAGCTACCAGAACCATAGCTATTGACTGACCGAGAAAGCCACGAATATCGATCGCCGAGAATATGATTGCGAGCCAAAGAAAAAGCGGGATAGTGTCCAATATGCGGGTTATGCCGTAAGCTATCCAGCGCGCCCAGCCAGATCTTTCGGCGGTCGCTATACCGGCAATCAGCAGGGGCATCGCAATCGCCACCATAGATATGACAGTAGCCTGCCAATACGATGTGAATACTGAATCTATCGTCGAAATTAACAAGTTCCGGTCGAACTCGTCCGTCGCTCTCAGAGCTTCTCCAATTTGTCCCACTACTGAGATAATTTCGCTCTTTTTGTCAAAGGTGCCCGTGACTGCTGTGACATCAAGATCGAGGACAACGGTCGAAGCACCGTGCCAAATAATCCGGCAATTATCACAACAGATGCAATCGCAGTCGAGATTGCAACCGTCAGATTCGGATCAGAAGTTCTAATTGCCCGGGCGGTAAGTGTCCCGATGCCCGAAACGCCAAACAAGGGTTCAGCAAGCAAGATACCGACCAGTCCCGCTACCACGATCCGATCAAAAACGGCCAATATACGAAACCATGCATTCAACCGGCTAATGCGATGAAGAGCAGACAACGAGAGTCCGTTCAATGCAAGCTTGTTAAAAAACTTCTCATTCAAAGTCTCGTGATAGAAACGTATCAACATTGCCGTAATCATTATGGCAAGTGGGAGGGTAATAGAAACTACCACCGCAGTTTGGGTTGCGATTGAGGAGCCTGCAAATGGTGTTAGAAAAAGAACGGGAGCAATAATAAATGGCACAATGAATGGCGGAAGCAATGAAAGCGTATCCGAAATGGTGCCAATATGCTCGCGCATCGCAGATCTGGCCTTCAACACCCAAAATGCCGAAAGGAATGCCAAGCATAATGCTATCACCAACGAGGGCCCTGTTTGGGCTAAAGCCATCGTTAACTCATTGACAACACTTGTGTTATCCAAGGTTTGCCCCAGATCGGCATGCATCAGTTGCATTGATCGGTCAAAGTAACCGACATGATCCCTTGATTCCCAGTAGTTTGCAATTGAAGCATCGTTACCCCCCAAAATACCCAATGCGACAGATGCTGCGTTCGGCAAAAAAGTTACCAGAAATGAAGTTATAGCATGCACAGAAAATATGACCGCAACACCTGTTAGCAAACGTTTCATCTATCGGCAGCCGTATCCAGTTTCACCGCACCAAAATCTACTTGCCCCGATGGTGAGAACATAAGGCCGGTAATCGAATTTCCTATGGCATCAACTCGATTCTCCCGGAATAGTTGAATCCAGTTGCTGTCTCGCTGCAACAGGGCGTCTAGTTGATAAACTGCCTCGGCTTTAGTGAAATCAATACTTTCGGTTCCGTTAATCGGCTTACCAAATGCCACAAAGGCCCCATTAGGTTCAAAGAACGAAGCCCAGAATTTGGGTGAGTGCATCGTAGCTTCCAGTATGACACAGGCTATATCGAAGTCACCTCCAACCAAAGCGCCAATAAATGAGCCCTTGTCCATACCTCGATATGCGAGTTTTACGGGTCCTACACTTTTTGGCAGCGTAGCTGCGATCTGGTCACTGAATGCATCTGGCTCGGAAAAAACCGTTAACTTTACATCGGGAAGACTCTCAATATCCAAGAGGGAAGGCGAAGATCTGACCAGTTGGCCGAAAACCGGAAGTGGGTGCGAATCCGCGATTGCGATCCCGTCCGATATTTCTTCAAGCCGATCACGGTCAATTTTTGTATCAAGCGCATCACGAAATGTCTTGATCTGTTGCTCTGAAAATCCTTTTTTTCGGAGGCTGGCTTCATTGATAACAAGAATACGAACGCGATCAAATGCCCGTGATTTCAATTCGAAATTCTGGCCTTTGCTGGACTTTACAGCCATTTTCAATAGCGGACTCTGGAGGTAAAGTACTGATAATTTTTCATTTTTCATCAACGCGGCGGCCTGATTATCATCAGCCACATATCTAAACCGCACGGATGCCAACCCAGATTCCGAATCCACTGGTGAAAGAAGCACAAAGGAATCCGGTACAATCTGCTCTACCTTGTAACGGCCTGCCCCGGGAACCACACCATAACTGGCCTCTGCGTTAACTGTTTTAGGTATGATCCATCCAGCAGGCCCTGAAAGCGCTTCTGCCAACCACGGCGCGTCATATGTTTGTCTGATTACAAGCTCATTTCCTGCAAAAGTGACGCCATCACATTCCACCTTGTCACCATCCGCAGATTGAGCGATCGAACCAAGGGACCAAGCCCATGATGTTCCAGGCTGCATGGTTCTGCAGATAGATGCAGCAGCATCCTCAGCTGTTAACTTACTTCCGTCGGAGAATTTAGCGCCGGGTCTAATTGTAAATCGCCAGGTCAAACCATCATCCGACCATTCGCTCGCAACCTCAGGTGTTAGCTGACCATCACCGCCCATACGGATTAGCGGCGCATGCAGAAGCGTGGAGATACTTCTGGAATTGATTTCGGCCAGCAATGGCGGATAGAGATTAAGAGCAAAGGATTCGGTTCGGAGCGTTATTTCACGCTCGCGGCTGACTGGCTGTTGCTTGACCAGCAACCATAGCCCTCCCGCCACCAAGAACGCCAACCCAACAACTATCAAGACTATCTTTTTCGAGTTCATCGCAAATTCCTCAAATATGGCTCAACGGTTCATCTGCCCCATGATCTCTGCCACTCCGGCATCCGGCATCCAGAACATATCTTCCTTGCTGCTGGAAGAGGATTTCAATATCTCCTTGCCAAAAGAACAACGGCCATCTGGCTGCATCCGCATAATCCCAGATGGCCTGGAAAGAATTCTTAATACAGCCGATGAAATCCTGGCGCCTTCATGGATTTCAAACTCATCGTCGGCCACCACGGAAACTCCATATCTAGCAGCTCTTTGGGAGAGCAAATCTATGGCCTCGATCCATTCTTCGTTGGAAACAGATGCATGCGGTTGGCCGAACTTGTCATAGCGCAGCATGGGCGAAATCGACCATAACTTGACGCCGGCTTGAGCCAAATGATCCGGAAGATCGAGCAATCGTGATATACCATTTTTGAAGTAGAGCGAATTTACAGCAATGCGGGCGACACCCCCTTGGCTGGTTAAGGTGCGCAAGCCATCCATAGCGCGTTCCCAGGCTCCTGGCGCGCGGCGCAGTCGATCATGAGCAACCGCAGAGTCGGCGTCAATGCTGACGGTCACGCCGGAACAATCCAATTCGCCCAGCAAGGCCGAATTTTCCTGGAGCCACAATCCATTTGTCACAATACCAGTTTCCGCGCCAACCGAAGCCCCCGTTTCCAGTATCGCCTTGGTCCATCGCATTGAACTCGGGGCCAACGGCTCCCTGCCCTGAATAGTAACGGCAGCAATTTGATGCTGGTCAGCAGCTTCGCGGATAAATCGGGAATAGTCCTCTGGCTGAAGGGATTCCATGCGAGTTTCCTCTCCCCTCCGGTCAATGAAACAGTATCCACACGCCATCCCACACCCCTGCGTTGCGGGCGTTATAAATGTTAGAATTGTCCCTTTTGCGGTCGGGTCAATCGTTGTCGTTAGAACTGCAACCGCGGCCATATCAATGCTCCATTTCTTCTTTATAGTCGTTTAGAATCTCATCTGCGGCGGGGAACCAGCCCTGAAAATCAAGGAATTCACCAATTGTCATTACCCTGACACCATAGCCGAGTAACATATCGGTTACGTCACGCCCTATCGTTCCTATTTTCAGCTGTTGATCCTTCTTCGTCACCTTGATTTGATCATCAAGCCGGGTTGCTGCAGCCACTAGAACCGTAAACATTGCGACCTGAACTGCTGGGGGAGCAGGAACTTCCGACAAGGTTTGCTCCTCAGCCTTGGCAGTGTCATTCGCCGATTGCTCTTCGTACCAATAAACAAAGTGGTTGGTTTTCAGTGCTAACTCACCTTGTATCTTGTCGAGCTGATCAATCTTATCCGAAATACATCCGCCAATTTTTTCTAGATCTTTATAGTCAATATTCGTTGCAAGGCAGACTTCCCGGTCACCCATGAGTTCCATGATTCTATCTACCCTGGCATTGTCAGCGACAGTGCCCGACAATGCTTTATACGAAATTAGCGCCTCCGGCATCAGCGCTTTAGTGAAAAAATCTTGACCGAAATATCCTTCCAAGGCCAATTCCGTTTCCGGTCGTCCAAGATTGACGGCAGGCATTCCAACCAGACAGATCGTGGAATTTTCTAGAAAAAGCCGGCGAAGGTCGGTCTCTTCATCAAGGTGTGCTGCTGAGCTTTTTCGAGTTATTTTGACGCCCTGCGACAGCGAATCCCAAGAATCAGCGGAAAATTCCATTGAAGGATCCGATTCAGGCGGGATCCATTTGGTCGCTAGTAGGGATAAAATTGCGGATGCTAAGCTGGTGATTGCCCGACGTACGTCATAAGCAGGCTCCCCACCTTCTCGGAACGGCGAGACATCAAAAATCCAGTTTGTCATTGGCAGCGGTCGCGATGGAGAAAATTTACTGGATCGGCGCAAATTGTCGAGCCAGCTTCCCACAAAATCTCGAAACGCTTCTTCGCGCTGATGGTCATCCGGACCGAGAATAACGCTACCCTGACTGGCAAAGATCCGACCAGACGTTTTATCCTCTGCCAAATTTGCCGGTTTGTTCAGCAGTCGTTCGACAAGTGAATCAACAAACTCCTCATTGGAAGTGACATCTTCGACTTTTGCTTTGTTTTCTGTCAATGGTTCAGCGAACAGCGTTGTCAACAGCATTTTCAGCTCATCATCACTCGGCCTAATCTTGCCCTTCAGCTTCCTGAAAAGGGATGGGATGGTCCGACCATTGTGTAGTTCTTTTAAATGATTCTCAAATACCTCCATCGTACGTCGCTTCGCGACATCCGGCCGGTTCTTGAGCCAAGTCTTGTAGCCAAGCGCGAGAAATGCTTCAGGCGTAGAATGCCAAAGTGAAACTCCAGCCTGATCCTCATACCATTGGCGCGCGTTGCTATCGAAATTTTCCCAAGTTTTAATCAACCCTACTGCTCCTTTCGCCACAGTTTGAAAGCCGTATAAATTCAATCCAGGATCCATGCATACCTAAAATAGGGTGCTATCCAACGGGCTCCAGCTCCATATCCCAAAAAGTCGGCCTGATCTATTGGTATCTTCCTAAATAGTATCTTGCTCTCTGAACCGCATTTTGCACGCTAATTCCTTTTTTGCATCATTTTAATGCAATATGCATTGTAAATAGATATTGTGTGCGCTATGAAGCCAGCATGAACATCGCAGAGGCGGCGATTTCCTCGCGGTTCGAGCCTGAAAAAATTAGGTTGGGAGACGATTGATGCGCGAAAAAGCAACGGAATTCCGCAATAATCCGACAAAGGCAGCAACCATTGCCGCTCGCAAATCCACAATTTATCTCAAAAGCGGCGATGATTCAGTGATTGAGTTCGAAAGCCTCACGGCCGCTGGCAATTATCTGATCCAACGCCGCCTGCTCGACCCTGGTCGCATTTAACACCGCTAAAGACCGTCGACTTGCCCCAAAGATTTCAACTCCATCCACCCCAACGGTAACAACAGACCAAAGAGCTCCTCCTCCTCTCTCAAACTGAAGGAATAAACTCATGAACGATATGACCCCAGTCCCGTTCGACCGCGATACGAACGAAGCCAAAGCGCATAAGGCAACTCTAATCGCGCGCGCGAACCGTCAGGCAGCAACCGTCGCACAAGCTGCCAAGCCGGAACTCGAAAAACACCGGTTGCTCGTTAACCGCCTCGATCATGATTTGTTCCAAACATCGGACCAAATTTTCAATATTAGAGAAACCATCCGGGCGACGGCACAAGAACGTTTTTTCCCGCACATTACCATATTGGCTTTCTGGTGTTTCGCTATTCTGATCCTAGGCCTTGAAGTCTCGGCAAATCGGATCGGCCTCGATCAGCTGCGCATTTCGCCCGTCAGCGCTTGGATAATTGCCGTACTAATCGCGATGTTGAGTTTTGTGGTCTCAAAGTATTCGGGCCGGATGCTCGCGCAGCGTCCATGGCGTGATGGAAATTATGTGCCCATATTCATAGCCTTTTTGAGTTTTGCGCTTTTGATCGCTGTCCTTTGGATGATTGCACAAGTTCGGTCGCTAGATCCAACAACCGTCGGACCGCCGCTTTTCTACTTCGCGCTGCAGCTTGCTGGCTATCTTGCGGTTCTTACCTTGGCGTATTGCCAAACAGATCCAAATGCGGCTCGCGAGCAGCTAACTATGCGCCTTGATGACGAAAAGCGGCGGTTCAATAGTCAGTTAGACAAACGGCTCGCTGTCGCACAGCAGCATAACCAGACGCTCGCGCGCGCGTTGCTTCAATATGAAACAGCGATGCATTCCGCTCAGGAAGCTATGGCGAGTTATTGGGCCGCAGTTATTAAGAAAGCGCCATCCGACCCTGCTGTTGGCTTCGATCCAGTTATTCCGGCGACATCCTTCCAGTTCATGCACCTGGGTGAACTGCTGGACGAACAGCCTCAAGGTCTCGACGACATCATCAGCGATCCGTTTCGCGCCAATCGTAGGGTTATATGATATGAAAACTTCTCGGCGTTCATTCTTGGGGATCGCAGCGACAGCGATCCCCCTCCAACTCCTCAACGGCTGCGGCATGTCGCAAGACACAAACGCGGCAACGGTTGTGATCCTGATCGATCATAGCGACACGATCGCACCGCAAGATAACGAGCTGTATTTACAGTCGATACAGTCCGTTAGCGATGGACTACGGGGAGGAGATCGAATTCTCATTGCGCAAATCGGCAATTCGGGGCGCGCTGAATTCTTACCTGTTTTCGATCATACGGTGCTGCAGACGAACATCCGCCTTGATCAGGAAGATGCTGTTACCGCCGCCAAGGAGTTAGTCACCGCAGCGATGCCCGGCCTGTTGCGGCAAAAAAATGTTAAAGGCACGTTGCACACCAGAATTCTCGAAACGATTGCCGCAGCATCACAGGCATTCCGTCACAAAACCGATCATCGTGACCGGATAATCATTCTGTCGGATGGGATCGAAGACAGCGCGTTAGCTGATTTTGATGGGAGTCCAACGGACAATGTTGCGAGCATCGTTGAAGCTGATTTCCCTGAACTCTTTAAGAAGCTGCAGGCGGCGGACTTGCTGCCCCCGCTTCCCGGTGTGCAGCTGTCCATAATCGGTGCCGGTGGTAACAATTACGCAACCGTTCAGCAATTCTGGCAACAATATGCTCTTCGCATCGGCGCGACCGTTCGAGATTATGGTCGTCTTCCCTATCGGGATTCCCGACGACCCGCACTTTAGAAATTGTGACAATATCCATGGTCACTTTGGCTAGACCAGGAAAACGGAAATTTTGGCACGGGCATTGCCAATGGAAACGATTAAGATGGCTGCCGTTCACCCTGATGACCGCAGCCAAGTCATATCGACCGCAGATGCAACGACCGAAAGAAATGTCCGCGGTCGGGAAAAACCGACATAGGCCAGTTCCGGCCCGTCCAGATCAGAAGCCGCTACCAGCAGAATTATTGCCGGTCGCTCCAGTCCCTTAAAGCGGCGCACGGTATCCAAAACGATTGCTTCTGTGGACATGTCGTCACAGGAATCAAATGCAAAATCTGAACGGGCCGCAGTTTCGCGAAAGGCTTCGATCCAGCTTGTTGAAGGAAAGAGCATCGCGATATCTGTTGGCGCAACTTCTTCCTGATAAATGAGCTGGCGAAGTTCCGCATGCGCAGCTTTGATTAGGCCTTCCCGGCTATTGTCTTGTACCCATTTGACCGCCGGACCATCGGGACCAACTGCCTCAATTGCAGGGCCATCATAATGAACTGAGGCTGCAGCGTGAATGGCACGGGTATTTCGCAAATTGCGTTTCAGCCGAATCGGAATCAGATCCAGATCTTTGTCTGGAACAGGTTCTGCAGAATAAACACGCTGATTTGAATCCGACAGCACGCGCAATTTTCCAAAGGGAACAAGGCTGGAAGATATGGCGATCCACCAGTTTGATCTGAAGTCCTGCCCTTCATCCACCACAATGGCTTCCCAATGATCCTGAGGCCGCTCTTCCATTGCATCAATCAGCGCAGAAGGCAGAATATCCTGATAAAACGACGGATCGCTTGGATCACGCGTCAACTCGATTCCAGCCCGTTCGGCCATCTGACCACATATTGAATGAAAACTGGCTACCGTCAGATTTTCAACACCGGCAAGCCGCCGGGAAAGTTCAGATGCCAGTGGTTTGCTATGGCAGGTAAGCAAGGTCTTTTTCCCGGATCGGGCCAGTCGTGCCGCCTCTTCCACCGCTAGTACAGTTTTACCGGTACCAGCACCCCCGCGAATTTCGGCACGCGCAATATCTTCTATATGATCAAGAATATGAAACTGGGTGGGTTCGAGGACACCCATCGCTTCTGCGGCATCATCCATAGCGGCAGAAACACTGAAATGCAGATCGAAAGGACTGGCCAGTATGTGGGTTAACGCGGCAATGCCATCCACGCCCAAAGGTTCCTTTGCAGAATGATTCGCCCCTTCGGCAAGCCGCTCACCAATCCAGTCACGCAGTCCATTTGCAAGCTGGTGCGAACAGCAAAATATTTTGGCCGGCTTGTCTGCCCCAAGATCTCGAGGTACGGAAACCGCACCAGGGAAGATAACCCCGTGACAAATGTGAATAAAGCGCTCTTGCCATCGTCCTGAACGCTTCAGCTTTTTAAGAAGCTCATACTTGGCACTTCTGGCTTGCTCGACCGGATTTTTGATTTTGTGGCGAAACTGGTTGATATCCGTGCTCCACCATTGATCCGCTTCAGGGTCGTATGAAATACCTCCACCTTTAACCTCGATCGCCAAAATACCAAGACGCTGGTGAGCCACGAGGAAATCACATTCCCCGTCCTTCTCAGCACCCAAATGATCCACTCCCAACCAGGGGCTCGAATAGAAAACGGAAAAACTGTCATCGAGCACTTTCTGCAAATGCTCATAAACCCGTACTTCCGCACGGCGCCGTCGATCCTCGCGGATCGAAACCGGTAGCTCACGGGGCCACATTGTCGCCATCAGACGAGTTCCAGTAAATCTCTGAAGAATCCTGTATCCGAATTATCAGGAGTACCGATTAGCAATCCACGATCCAGGAAATGGTTGAACGTTTCGCAAGAAGTTTCAGGGGCAAGCACACACCCATGACAAGCTGAATGAGAAAAGCTCGCATGTGCCGCCATCATATCTGTTATGCAAAGGGGATCGCTCGAGCACCACTCCATCGCCAGCAATGCTCTGGAAACAATACCGGCTATTCTGGATGCCTTCCCCTGCCGCTGCAGCCCACCCAAAGTCCCGTCAGAATCCGGTGATGCCGTGTATATTAATATCCCTGCCATTGGATCTTCACCGCTATCAGCATAAATCCGTTCCTGAAGCGAAGCGCTGGAATATCCGCATTCCAGCGTCAATTGGCGCATCATTGCATGAGCGAATGTATGACAAAGCATATATCGCGGTGAAATTTCCTTAGGCGGATCCTCTTCTTCCCCGTGCCGTGATTTCCAATCCTTGACGTAAAGTGCATTACATTCAGCGGCACGTTGCATCACCAGCGGCTGAGCTTCCCAATCTGACAATTTACTTTCGTTCAGCGAGAGGAAGATGCCCTCGCCCCGAACTTCAATCGCTGGAAGCCATGAAAGTTCCTCTTTCGACAACCGGGCTACTTCCGGAGATGACGGATCACCCGGTGGATTTATTCGGGTGAAGCCCGTTATAGCTCGGACTTCCCTCAAACGAACCGCACGAACAACAGTGGATATCCATGGACGGATCTTTTCCGGGACGGATTCACGTCTGATCTCGAATTCAAGATCCTTGTCCAAACGGTCTCCAGGATCTTCTACAAATTGCCTGAATTCTGCCGGGCGCAGGTCATCAGTATTTATTTCGGTATATTTCTCGACCCGATTTTCAATTGCGGCGGCAAGTTGTGCAGGCGTCATTTTCAGCTCGTCAAGAACCGGCCGCAGATCACCCTGCCCCATCAATTCTATGAACTGCTCTCTTTGAGTTGAATCAACATTGACCAATGTATCCCAGAATGTCCCAAGGCATTCCTGCAAACGATCAGACCATGGCGGGATGCTAAGCGCTGACTGGGTCACTGCAAAATACAGATTCGATGCACCGCGCTGAACTGCGACGGGCTGCTGAGCACATGTTTCATCACCATTTGCTAGCCATGGCCGCCTGCCCGCACATCGCGAAAAGTGTTCCCATGTCTGTTTTGCAAATATTCCATCCATGGGTCTGGATGCCTTGCATTTTGGACATCGAAGCATGAGGCCAGCGAGGCCCGCGTTTTCAGAACGCAAAATCAGCGATCCATTCCCATTATCACATTCTGGCTCATGTCCTACCCACCAGTGCCAGGGGAATTCGTCCACATGGCCTCGAGGACAAGCCATTACAAAGCGCACCGGAATTACAAAAACTTTCCGGCCACCCGGGTTTTTTGCAGTACAGTCCGGACAATATCGATAGGCTTTGCCTGGATCATCAGACCAGTTTCTTACATGTCCGATAACGTCACATGATGGACATTGAAGCCATTGCGGAAACCGCACCGCAACCAACCTTCGGGGATCGGGCTTCTCATCTTTTCTCCGCTGCTCAATCACAGGGGGAAGACGAAACCCCTGAACTCCCAGTTTTTTCTGAAGCCGCGTTTCCCTGACCGTCTGAGTGTTTGCCATGCCCGCCGGAGGAAATGACCTGTCCCACTCCTCCAAACCAGCAGCCATTCCCGAAATTGGAGCGTTGTCGGCACGGAAATCGACAACCGAACCGGGTCCAAACCCCGAAACAACTGCGCTACGACGCAGGTCCTGAAGGTCATTCGCCATCTTTTTTTCCTTGTGTACTCAGCACCGACGCCAGCCGAAAGGGGGTTCCTGCCTCAACGTTTCTCATCGAGTTCAAGGTAGGCCATGCCGCCCCGGGTTGACGTCCGAGCGCCTTTTTCCATGCTGCTCGTTCCGCACTTTGCAGTAGCGATTGTGTATCTTTGTAATCCTGCCAATAATGGACAGGCTGGCGAGCGTTCCAAGTATGCAGCCGTTTTTCAAGCTCTCGTCTGACGGCTGTTTCTTCGGGATCAATGCGCCTCGCCCGCTCGACAATAAGATCGACAAGTTCATTTGCCCTGGTCAACGATTCGGCATCAATATCAGGCCGGTCAAGCATATCCGGAACAAGATGGCGAACGGCGGCAACCAGCGCCGCGTGCAGTGCTCGGTCTCTAGCCCGAGACGCAAATGGCGTTACGCTGGTTGCTTCTACATCGCGGTAAAGCGTCTGATGCCAGCCGGCAAATGTTTCGAAATGGGACCTGTCACGTGCTTTGGCGTTATTCAAAATCGCCACAACCAACCCGCTTACCGATCCACGCCCTACTCTGCTGGTAGACTGAATATATTCAGCAATCGTTTTCGGTTGACCATTGACAACCATCAGACCCAATCGGGGTATATCAACTCCAACGCTAAGCATGTTGGTGGCCAGAACCGCGTCGCGTGAACCCGTTTCACCTACCCGGATTGAAAGCTTCTCGAGCATATCAAGAATTTCATCCTGTGTTCGCCGCGAAGTAAGTTCGTCTACATTCTGCATCGGACGGGCTTTTTCCTTTCGCGCCTGGGCGATTAGATCGATTCCGTCGGTGACGTCGTCTTGCATCAAAACCAGCGCGCCGCCTAGCTCCCGAAGAGAGTTAAAGTACCCGACCAGCGTCCAGTAAGGGTCGCTTTTTTTGGGCGAGTCAAATGCGGCCATGGCTGACTGGAGCAGCGAGGCAGCCACTGCCTGCAACGTAAATTTGGCGGACCGGCCTGCCGTTGACACACCAATGTAGCGCCTGCCTTTCGATTTCAAATCATGGACAGCGAATCCGGAATCATCGTGGTCAATACCTGAGGGAGGAAACTGGCATGCTTCGCGATCAAATAGATCCCGCACTTGTTCAGTTGCTCTTTTGATGGTTGCAGTAGAACCAATGACTTTGGGTTTATGTCCGCCCGACGAAAAGAGAAGATCAAATGCCGCCTCATAAGTGCCCGCTACGGTCCCCAGCGGGCCTGAAATTAAATGTAGCTCATCCTGAACAACAAGATCTGGCGGATTTCCAACTCCGATTCCAAATAGCCCGTTTGTGTCTGGATTTCTGACAATCTGCGCGAATTTGTCGACTGTGCCAACCACCAGTGTCGGCCGCTCGCGATAGACATCATCATCGACCGTCCAGACAGGAAGATCACCGAACAAATTGCACTCTTTATTATTACATCTGGCAATGACAGGAGCGGTTGTACTTTCCTGTGACCAACCTATCTGCGAGTGGCAGCACGGACAGTAGGTAAGTTGTTTCGGAGAGGCTACGTCCCTCGCACCATTCAGAGATGCCCAGGCTACCTGCAGCCGGTTGGGGGTCGCTTCACCACCTACCCAAAGTCCGATAGAAAGCGGAGCATGCCCCTTCAGGCGGTCTTCAAAAGGTGTTTTGATTTGACCGGTCCGCATAGCCTCACAAGCAAGAATCATTGCTGCTGACCGCGCGAATTGCTGTGTAGTAAGCAGCCGAAGAGTATACCGCATAATGGCTGCAACGCCGTCTCCATTACGTTGATCAGAAACCCTACGATAGAAGGCCACCAGCGCAATCAGCGCAAGATAGGCCTCGGTCTTACCGCCGCCCGTTGGAAACCAGAGAAGGTCCATGGTCGCTCTGTCTTCATGATCTGGAATTGCTGAAGAGGAAGCGCTGAGAAGCAGGAAGCCTAACTGGAAGGGCCGCCACCTCAGGTCTCCCCATTTTGCTTTTTCCGGATCCCAACCATGCTGTATATGCATCGCATAGTTCGCCATCTGAAAAGCCGACCTTAAATCACGATTATCGCAAACTTCAGAGACTGATCTTATTAATCGGTCATGAACTTGCTTACATGTTTTGATATTTTCCTCAGCCACCAGCTGATCGGAACGGGAAAGGCCGTCCAGCTTTTGCTTTTGGAGTTCGATCCAATCTGCGTAACAACCGCAAAGTTGATTCAGCGCTTCGCGTAAATCTTTCTGGTCGGCCAACGCCAGTGCGCGAGCACTAAGCGGGTCAACAGAAACATTGCCTTTGCCCAACTTTGAAAAAACAGCGTGCCCGCCATTGTCAACACCAGACAGGATCGAAGAGGGCAACCAGGACGACTGGATCCATTCAGTTGTTGCATTTTCAGGTTCGGCCCAGATAGCTGAACAAGTGTGCCCGGCAGCAAATTCATGCGAATTGCGAAAAAGAAGAGCCGCAGATGCCTCATCCCGATCATTATGATCAATCGAAATACCCTTGCGCGGCGGCTTTGGCACCAATATGGTTCCAGTCAACGGGACTATTTTCAATGATATCTGAAACATGGTCGCCATTTCCAGTTCGTCACGCCCTTGTCCCGGATCGGATCCGTTAATTAGCGAAACCGTTGCGAGCTTTCGATCACCTGCTTCAATACAGCGAATATGCAGCTGCGCTCCTAGAGCGAGCGGATTATGCTCCCTCAATTCAATCATCCGGTTGCCGATCGACAGATCGACAGCTTCGATTTTCAGATTCACCGGGATCCTTTGCCATTGCCGCTTGGGTTTTTTATCACTTTCGAGCAATTGGTAGCGGGCGTAATTGCACTGTAGCCTTATTTGAGCATTCGTTTGCGAAACCAGGCAAAAGCTAATTCCAGCAACTGAAGGTTTCTGAATTGATGAAATCGGGACGGATGTCGCATCTGACTCTTTGCCATCATCAGGCCCTGATGTTCCTCCGGTCGCAAGCGTATCATCATCTTCACCGGACATCTCTGTTCGTTGCGGCCACAAAATACCCGTCAGGTAAACATCGGAAGGCCGGTCTGTCAGCAGTTCCTTTGTCTCGCGTGGGCCCACGAGGTCTTCTTGTAATCTCTGACTTAACAGGTCGCGTTCGGGAGAGCCGTCAGGTTTCATTTTCGTGCTTTCCAGAATTGTGCGCGGGTGAAAGCAGCCACTCGCGGCGCCAGGACAAATCCGGATTGAGACCATGGAGCATGCAATTTCTCCCTCACCAGATCATCAGAGGCTATAACAAGCGTGCGACAACCCAAGCCACGCACATAACGAACGCTGGATGGGGTGTTTATTTGAGTACCAATTTTTTTGGCCATACGTTTGGCAATTTCCCAAATATCATCACGGAATCTGTCGCTAAAAATTGCGACTTGCAAACCTTCATCCTTACTGCTCAATCGGAAATTCCATCCAAAATCAGCATCAGAATTCAGTTCAAGCGCCATGATGACACCAGCATGACGAGCCAGCCATTTCTGTGACGTCTCCGCTTTCTGTAAATCAATGTTGCTGGTCCCGACTAATCCTTCGATTGAGAAATCCTCGCTGCGGCCGATTTCGATCATTGCAGCCGGTTGTTTGTTTTTCGCAGCCAACCGACGATAACATCTGCCGCTTTCCAGTCTCGATCCCGGATATTTTGATCCTGACCCAATATTTAGAGTGTTTCGAGCGCGTGTCGACCCCACGAAGAGAACGCGGGTTTCCTCTTCCTCTTCCTCTGGAGAGTCAAATTCATCCATTCCCGATACCAGCAAAAAAACGTCATCCGCTTCTCGCCCTTTACTCGCGTGGATCGTGCCCACAACTGGCCCTGGAAGACCATATTCGGCATCGGCAAGCTCTACCGGCGCACTGGGTCTGGCAAGAACCCGACGCAGAAGTGAAAGCTCCAGAGATCCATCCGGACTACCCCCGAGGCGTGTTAATTTGGCCCAAGCTTCATCCGGTCCATATTGCGGCGGTGAACCGGTTTCAACCCGTGATAACCATAGTTCGGAAAATTCATTTCGGTTGATATATGGCTTTAGCCAATCATGGAAACAGATTGCGAGCCAGGCAGGCAAATTCGCTCCATAGCCGGAAAGCCGCAAGCTGTGTGGTGCTGTGCAAAATTGAGATGCTTGCAGCGCTTCAGCTCGAGTGCGAAACAAAACGAGCGATCCCGCTGCCAGTTTATCGATGCCCAAAGCCCGCACCTTGAGTTGATTTCCATCCGCATGGGTGGCAATACTTTGGCGTATTCGGGAAAATAAACCCTCACCTTTCCCGCGTCCTCCGATCACCGTATTCCGAACATCGGAAAAAATGGATCGAAGACCCGGGGCTGAAGTTCGATGAATGTTATCCAGGCTCGAAGCTTCAAAACCATACGAGCTTTTCGCCCTCAAGCGTTCCAGTAGATCATCGTTTGCGCTCTCGCTTTTACAACTATCCTCCTCGGAAAAGCCGTAAATTGCCTGAGCCTCATCTGCAAAAACTGTCACTCCGCATCCGGGGTCCAGTCGTGCGACAATGGCTTCGACAAGTTCTGCGCGTTGCCCGACAAGATCCTGTGCCTCGTCAACTACCAGATGTTCAACATTTTCGAGATACTCGGCGATATCGCCGTCATTCTCGATCATTGCCAGCACACGATCAATATTCTCTTCGTAACTCCCGGTCAGGCTTGCAGAGGCATCATAGCCAGAATGGATCGCCCAAGCATGAGCATCCACTGTAGCAACTTTTACTGCAAAGGATGCATCACCAATGTGTCCATGGAGTCGAGCCCGAATTTCGGCAACGGCCGTTCGGGTAAAACTGATCATCCACACTTGCGATGGGCGCACCGATTGCGAATTTATCAAATGTCCTAAACGTGCACAGGCTACGGCCGTCTTTCCGGTGCCGGGACCCGCGTCAACGATTAATCGGCTAGCAACTCCTGCAACAATAACTGCTGCTTGAGATTCATCCCATTTCATTTCCTCTGCGGAAAGCTTCAATGCTCAAGCCCATGTATAAAAAATCGAATCATCAATACCCCCAGATTGCAATGGTCTCTCAAATATCCAGAATATTAGCAATAAATGGATCAATGCTGATGCAATATAGATACGATTCTTTAGTTTAAGTGCATATCTAAGAGGCTCGGAAACAGTCAATGCGATCTATCACATCTAGCTGCATCGCCGACTTTATGATGTGTTGGATGACTACGAATGCTAACGCCTATCTGATCATCGTGGCAGATTTATTTGCTAAATCGCGGTCGCTTCATCTGAGATGAAAGGACTTGAAGTCTGTTGATTAGGCAGAAAAATCTATGGATATTGAGGCCTCTAGCCGATTTCTAACAAGCCCTCAGACTAGTCCGCTCGAGTCGGTAAGATACATCAGGTGCAGCGTAAAGAAGCGCCTCGTGCAAAAGACGTGTACGGCGCATGGTCCAGATCAGGTCATTCCATTGCGGAGCCGATGCGAACATAGAGTAATGTGCTTCGCAAGCACGTAAGTGGGCCACAAAGCTCCGACGAATTCGGTTAGTGTAAATTGCCTCGCGCCATTCATGGTCACAATCCACCTGCTGGTATAGAGCGGCGAGAAGGACGCCGGCACGCAGAGCATGTCCTATTCCATCACCGCATATTGGGTCGAGCGCGATGAGTTCGTCACCAGCACAAGGCTCATCTTTTGTAAACGGAGTTCCAAATCGTGGCGCTGCATCGATGCTGCCAATCATGCAATACCCCGATAAATCGGAGTCGATGCCTATTCGTGCCAAAGCTTGTGATCCAACATATAGCGCTGCTGCGCTATCTTCGTCTGCAATTACGGTTTGAACTATTACATGGCCTTTGTCGGTAGGTGCTATAAACGCCCATCCACACTGTTCCACGGCTACGATATAAAATGCGCTGGAAATTGGCAGAATTCCAGGGACAGATGGCCACGCAAAGGCAAAACGAGGACCTGCGGCTTCGCCGGTATTGAAGCCCCGTCCACGCACATTGATGGTAGGCTCTAAAGCGCAAGTACCCGCCGGTTTGTGCTTCCTGATCTCAGTCACGATATCGACTGGCGGAATGAGAAGTGATGGAGCATGAACCCTTTCGGTATACTCACCCCATATAACGACCCGTTCTGTCAACATCTGACCCGCAGTTTGCATATGCGTTAATTCTGCCGTTCCAATCAGGTCTTTTATCAGTGACAACGTCCCTTCGTTTAGCACGACGAGCGGAGGTGACTGCTTAAAATCCTTCTCGTCCGACACGACCGCGAAGTCAACTTGATCAAAACAGGCAGCTACTAGCGCGGCAGCCGCGCCAGAGCCAACGACCTTCACGGCTGAGCCGCTCAAAGTTCTTCAAGCACTGCTGTCTTCAAACGCTCATAGTTTCGAGCTATTGACTCTGCCGCGTCACTCGAACCAGATTCACGTAATTGACCAAGCAGTACATCCATTTCCTGCGCAACTCCCTCTACCATGTATCCGCGCAAGGCTTGTTCCGGATTAGCAATAGCAGCCGCGGTGAGTTCTTCGGAGACAAACTCGGGTAATGTGAACAGTGGGGCGCCGCCTAGACGGATGACTTCATGGGCTGCATCATCCAAAGCATACATAGCATAGCGGGCAGCCTGCAGGAGGTCTCCGTTCCGCGCATTTGCACCGGCGAAGACGAACTTAAGGGTTGTTAGTACCACGCTATATGCCCGATCCACAGTAATCTCTGCCACCTTAGCCGGGTGCCCAGCAGGCAATGGGGTGGGAGCAGCACCGAGGCGTGTTCGCTGAAGTGTGGACACCTGTGCCATCTCCATCTGAGCTCTGACGAACCGACTGAAATGGTCGTATCCCTCGTCGATGATGAGTTTTATCAAATGGATCAGGCGCTTACGTTCCTCGGCTTCGAACTCAGCATTTTGTCGAATGCTGAGCAGCAACCGTGTATACATCCCGTCAATCGTATCATTAGCGAGCGATGGGTCCACGTATTTGGAGGGTCTCTCCACGTCAACAAACCACTGCAACCGTTGATCATTTAATGGCTCTAGCGAAAAATGGTGCGGAATAAATCGGTTATTATTATCGATATCTTCGAATGAATCTACCCGATCAACAACTGTCGATGCACCCAGTTCACGTAGAATTTCATTTACCCAGCGGAAGTGTCGCATTTCATCTATAGCAACACCCAAGACTACTCGCCCTATCCCAAACAAACGTTGCTCGTCCAAGTTGGTGCCGGGGGCCGTGCGCGGCGCATTGATTGAATAGTGGGCATAGAGATATTCAACCATTAATCCGTGCTCGACAGAGGCAAGATATTGCAACCTGCTGACGACCTCTTCGCGAGAAAGAACCTGATCATCGGGAAGAACTTCTGAGACTTCCGGAGTAAATTCCGTTGCTTCTTCAGCGTTAAGCACAACCGGTAGGGTCTCCCAATCCTCCACCATTGACCGGTGACCCATTGTGTCCTGTGACCAACCGCTGATAGTAAGAAACCGCTGACGCTCTTCTGGCGTTGTGCCGGGGCCACCCGAAGGCGGTTCCGATGACGGGTGACGGATTCGTTGAAAATTATACAACTGATCTCCGTCCGGTTCCGCCGCGACCATGTCCGGTTTATTTGACGCCCAGTAAAAGCAACCGCAGTCGGCAAAATCGTACTGCCATGGAGCACAAAGACTCCGAGTCAAATCCCCGGGCTCGTACAGGTTGGGATCAATCACTCCATCCCTTAGGTAATCTGCCCTGTGCCCAACGATTACCGCGAAACGCAGAGTTGAATCTGGATTGCGGCGGATAATGTTTTCTTCGCCGCGAAGAAAGGAATTCACTTCATCTTGTTCATCAAGAGAAAGCAAGGGGCCGTTGGGGGTATACGGGGCTAAAAAAGCACCCACAGGGCCAGGTTCGAGGTCATGCAACACTCGCCACGCCGCGAGGCTAGGCTGACTTTTAAGATCCTCGATATTGGGCAGCGGACCTCCGTCTGGATGCCCGAACGTACCGAACACCGACCAGAGGATCAGTGCCTGGCTTATGTCCTGCGGCGTGAGGTCGATAGGCACCGGAGCGGCCTGTGGTTCGATACGTCGCAAAAGAGGGGGAATGCCAAGATGATACTCAAACTCGAGTCCCGGCAAAAACCGTTTATCAAGGTTACGCTGGTCGAATTCCAATCCAGGGAAACTGTTATCCACTCCGCTTTCAGGGCGGGTCAGGATCGAATTACCGCGTACCCAGTGATCAGCCCGCGCAGTCAGATTTCTGGGATGAATTTTTCGGGATGTCAGTTCGTCAGACATGCTGTCCTCCTGGCGTTTGTTTAAAATGGGCTTCAGGGTCATCAAAATAAGCCGGCGCAACACTTGACAACTCCGCGTAAGCTGACAGGCAAAAGTCCAGCCAGCCACGAATGTAATCGCATCCCTTCCGACCGCGAGCGGAAACCTCGTGATGGCACCCGCCTCCGCAAAGGAACCGGGCCCAGCATGTTCGGCACGGTTCCTGATTCAGCACATGGCGTTCCGCCAGAAATTCAGCGCGCCTGTGGTTGTCGGGCCCGGCTTCTAAGTTACCAATGGCAAAGGCAGGATCATCTATAGTGCGGTGGCAGGCAGACAGCGCCCCTTCTGCGCTGACGCTTGCATATCCCGCTGCTGCTCCGCAGGAATATGGGCGATGACTTCCTCGCGCAATTTCATTCATCGCAGTCTCAAAATTCGAAAAAGGATAACGCTGACCGGCGAGGATAGCAGTTTTACACCGTGTTCCACACTCGACCATCTGACTCAGAAAATTCTCGAAATCGGCTTCAGAAAACTCGTCACTAGCTTTGGGTGAAACCAGCACCGGTGCAAAGCCAACCTCGTCGACTCCAAACGCCATCAAGTCATCTAATATCTGAGGCAGTTCCATGCTGCTAGGTGTAATTGTCGCTCGAATGGAAACATGTTTGGGTCGTTTTTGGCGATTCTGTAGTTTTGCAATCCCGAGACTTGCCTTTTGAAAAGCGCTACCTCCGGCGCGCATCCGGCGGCGCATGTCGTTCTCGATCAGAGCCCCGTCCAGGCTCACAGCCACTGAAAATGGGTGAGTAGCCAGTAATTCAGCATCTTCATCTGTCAACAGAGTGGCATTGGTCGTCACCGAAAACCTCAGCCGAACAGAACGGCGCTTCGCTTCGCGTGCAGCATAAGTTGTAGTTTCGTGGATAAGATCACGATTCAGAAAGGGCTCTCCGCCCATATAACCAAGAACAGCATCCTCCCCCGGTTCAATTCCAGCAAGCAATCGATCAACAGCCGCATGAGCCACATCGCGATGCATAAGCCGCGCGTGCTTTCCAAAACGGCCTTCATCCGCATAGCAATAGCTACAGCTCATATTGCACCCTTGTGCGACATTGAGTGACAATGCTCGTAGAGGAGGGGGCGACAGCGGCTCATCTGTCACATAACGGCGTGCACCGACGAGCATTGCGTTTAATTCGTCGTCGTCTGCCCCCATCACGTCGTTTCCAATGTCGTAGATACGGCTTCCATCGACCGCAAGAACATGATGCCCAACGGTGCTTTCAAACGTATGAAAATCTGCTGACATGACTCAAGAATCTCCTGATTGTTTAGACGCCCAAAGTCGGATCATTTCCATTTGCCTACGAGTGACGTGCATGGGATCACCATCAGAACCACGCATCAATGCCGGCATTCGACGATCAAATAACGGACTGGAATCACGAGGTGGTCTCATCCATTTCTCAATCAGGTCTGGCTCCTCGCGCAACCGGTCTCGCAGGTATTCAATGGCATTATAGCGGCGGTGTTTTCGCTGGCCTTGAAACGAGACAGGCATCGCATCCACTTGAAGCGATCCAGTCGGTGCGGGCCGAGTGGTAACATTCGGATTGCTTGATGCCCACAGCGTTGCGCGCGGATTACTCTCGAATTCGGGTCGAGGGGGCGGAAGGTCAGTTGTCGCGGGATCATTCCGGTCGAAATTTGTACCTCGGGAACGGTCGTTCTGCGCGTCTTTGTTCATGAGTTCTGATGTTTCGAGCGCCCGCTCAAAGATGTCTGCCACGATCGCCTCAAGCTCTTCATCATTTGGCGGATTGTCCCGGAATTCATCGCGCAGAACGCGGTCACTTAACCCATCCTGCAGCGAGGTGAAAGGACGATTCATGGGTGCAAAATCCGGCGGGCCGATAGCGATGCGACCACTTGCGATAATTCCCCCGATCTCGCACTGAACGATACCGTCGCTGACATCATCAACTAGGCCCATACTAATACGAACGGGTTCGTTTTGTTGTGGACTACCCCTTAACTCATAAAGACTGGCTGACAAACCACTAGGTGCGTTTCTTGGATCGCCAGCGCCCACCGGTGGTGGCCCTTCGTCATTAAGGTTAAGTCGTGCCCAGTGGCTGTCCTTGTTTACGATTTTTCGAGCTGCAGGAAGGTCAAATCCGAACCAATCAGAGTTCGAATTCCAGACGCTAGGATTAGCCTCCGGGTTGATTTGAGGATCAAGCCGAGCATTGGCCGCCGCAGTGAGCTTATCCTCCAAGTTAGCTGGTCCGTATGTCAGCCCCGCGGGCGGGTAGAAGCGCAAACGTAGCTCCGGAAAACTATCATCATCTGTGGGTTGTGCCAATTGAACTTCTCCCATTGGCATCGGTGAGGACGTTGCAATCAAAGGCTTTAATCCTGGATTGTCAGGTGAACTTCCTTCTAATTGGTGGCGCGTTGTATCGTTTCCAGCAATCGTAACGGTTGCTGAAATTCGATCACCTTCGTCCAAAGTAAAATGATAGGCTTTGAGGTTTCCAAGCGTTACAGTCCAGCGAACTTCGGCTAAGTCAAGCCCATTATCTGCCAATACTGTCTTGGTTATCGGTCCTTCATGCAAACGTCCATCCAACTCCCATGTCCCATGCACTTCAAAAAAGGGGCAGACCGGCCGAAATGAACCGTCATCATCCTTGAAGACGATAGTATCGGGTATCGTTGAATTAACAGTTCCGTTTTCAGTAAGGTTCAGCGTTTCTTCAGGCATAAGTGTCGTCCTCGCCGTTCCATCCGGGGAAACTCCAACTCTGACCCATGAAAAAGCAGCGCATGGTACTTGCGAGCTTCCAACTCGGGCAAAAGCGAGTGGTGGGGTTATCCAAAGACTTGTCAACATGATGACTTCCTTAATTTGATTGTCTCGTCGTCCGTTCGCGTCGCTTGTTCACTTCTGAAAACCATTAGCTAAGAGCGAGTATCGTGTTTGCGATTGCTCCGGTGACCACCATTGCAAAAGGTTGTGGCGGCTTAATGATCGTCCAAGAGCTGATTCTGATTTCATAAAACCCCGGTTTTGGGGTATCTATTCTTACAACCTCGACATTATTGTCGCGGTCGAAATCTTTTCGAAGTTGGCGTCTGTGCTCGTTTCCGATCCAGCGTTCGGAAGAGCCAGCTCTGAGTAACATCAAGTCTATATCATTCTGAACTCCTCGTCCTGGCGGGTCACTCCAAGCAAGACAAACACGCAGAGGTTCGCTTTCCTTGACTTCAATTCGGTATCGTTTCAGTTCTCCGGTCTGCCTGAAAGCGTTAGATTCACTGTCAACAGCATCTATCGCTTGCAGTGCAAAACTGGGAAAATCACGGTTCGGCAAAGTCTGGCGGAGGTCCAATGCTCCGAACCCCTGATCATAATTCGGCTCTCGACCATTGCTGGAAATAGAATCAGCTCCGGTCAAGAACCGTGACCCGTTTATAAGCGTCGCTTTGACCAACGCGGCACTCGGCGCATCAAAATCCATTTCCTCGCGGAAGAACTGGCGTACAATCGCTGCCGCACCCGCCACCATAGGTGCTGCCATGCTTGTCCCTCCCATGTAACCATATTTTCCATCATACGCGTCCTCGTTAGCCCAAAACCGGTGATCTCCAGCATCCTTGGATCGCGATGACAAAATCGAGGTTCCAGGGGCGACAATTTCCGGCTTGATCCGTTCGTCCCCAGTCGGCCCGCGTGAGCTAAACGCCGCGAGTGCTTCGGGATCACCGCCCATGGTTTGGTCTCCAATCGGAGCCTCGGGATACCGTGCGCCGTTGAACATCCTAAATGTGACATCGGCTTGCCCCTTAGTCATTCGGTCGCTGCGCTGTGCACCCACCGTCAAAGCATTTTTTGCGGTCGCTGGCGTTGTTACAGATAAGAGATCGACGAATCCCGACGGTACATGAACCGGTTCATGCGCCGTCCCTTCGTTGCCTGCAGAAAAAATCACCAACATCTCTGGATTTCTGTGCACAAACTCATCAACCTCATCTGCAGCAATATTGTAACGCGCTAGAAACTTGCGGTTTCCCCAGCTGTTGTTGTGAATACGCGCGCCAGCATCAAATGCGGGCTGGAACAAATCTTCAAGGTCCAAAGGCAGGCCTTCCAGTTGATCAACTCCGCCAACGGTTCTACTGTAGATTGACTGGAAATAAATTTTGGCCCCAGCAGCAATTCCAGCGACCTCACCTTCGGAGGCCGAACCATTTCCGCTGGCTACCCCTGCAACATGGGTACCATGCCCCACTGGATCAGAGGCATCGTCCTGACGGCCAAGCGCGACAACCGTCGCCAATCGTCCAGAAAAATCCTCATGCGTCTCATCGATACCAGTATCGGCTATGGCAATGATCTCTCCCGTACCATCCAACGGGAAAAGTGGTGAGCGCCCTTCAAGTGTATGAGGAATACCTACGAGAGACCGAGCGTAGTCAAGATGAAGTTCTGGCGGCACATAAGGCTCCACCATGTCTATCTCCGGCAGGCTGCCAAGGGCAGCAACAACAGTGTCCAGCATAATATCCCGAGGGAAGGAAACGCGCAATTTGCGGCGTGATTGCTCCTCAATCTGGCCATTCAACAAGCGGATCGCGTCGCGAACTGGTGTATCGTCTGCAAAACTTAGATCCCGGCGTATGTCTAAGAGCACGCGGTTATTTCTAAAACCTAAAAATTCTTTGCCGCTATTACTTGGTCCAATTGCTACGATTACATCGTTCAGTGTATCAGCCTTGCCCAACTGCGGTCTAATTCCGTAGACGAAAGGAAGGTCAAGCAGTGCCTCGATCGATTCGGCACTCACTCGCGCACTGTATTCCCCTATATCTAGAGACTGATCCAACTCCACACCTTTGTTATGCAGGGCCTCGATATAAGATGGCAGTAACGGTCCTTCGATCTCAAAGGTATAAGGCAGCGTGACTTCGCCAGCCAAAAATCTATCGTCGCTTGCGGAATGTATCTCTTCGCTGATGGGCGTAGCAGTGATCGCAGCTTCAATTTGTTTATCGCGGACTTTGTTGAGAGTGTTCTTAAGGGAGTTTACTGTTTCTTTCTTCCTCTCCTCACGCTCAATCATCAATCCTTTTTCTTCGAGGGCCCTGATCCCGTCGTCGTCAACAAACCCAGTGATAAATGCGTCCGTTTCTTCGGGACTTTTCAGAGTGGCAAGCGCTACCTTCCTGTCTTCGGGATCAAGTAGGTGAACAGTTATCCGATTCTCTGCCAAAACAAAAACCCCCGATACTCCGCAATTTGGATAGCCGCAGCCAATACAATTCATATGTTAACAGAGTTTTGCGGGTATTTAAATCAAATCTGGAACGCTCTATTAATAATCCGATTAGTCATCTGCCGTATTGCAACAGATGGCAGCGATATTAAGTCGGGCATTCGGCGAACATTACAATCAACAGCGTTACCACGAGAGCCTCGACAACGTAACACCTGCCGATGCCTTCTTCGGCAGAGCTCAAGCCATCATTAAACAACGAGAAAGGATCAAAAAACAAACCATTGAACATCGGCGCTTGCAACACCGCAAGCTTGCCGCCTAATATCAACCAACAAGACGAGACCGATGCTCCATTAATTTATCCAGCCATCAGTGCCAAATGTTCTGACGACGGACGGCCTCAACATCCCTGCGTTCGCGCTTAACAGAGGTTAGCCAAGCATCCAGCAACCCAATCAACATGTTAGGTTTAAGCGCTTTGCTCTACGCGCCATCGTCCTCCTCATCTTCATCGAAATCTTCATCAATCGGATCCCGCTTGACTGCCTGCGGCCGTGGACGCGGATTGCGAAACATATTTGAACACTCCTATCGTCTGCGCTGGCTTTCTGCTTCGACGATTTTGCCAACCTGTTCCAAAATTCTCAGTACCCGGGGCGACAATGGCGTGTCCAATTCTTTGCCCTCTACCCGGCAGCAAAGATAACCATAGAGTTGAAGTTCCACATCGGTCAGTTGAGACAGGTCCGGCGGAGCATTTTCTGATGCCTTTCCAACCAGTCCGTCCGGGCCGTATTTCTCAAATATCCAGAGACCAAACTGAAGCATGCTGGATGTTTTTGAACGACTGAGGACAGCCTGTAAAACTTGTTCAGCAAAAACGTCGACCGACGCCATTTTTACGGTTTTTCCATCCCGTTTAACCGGCCGCTTCTTTTTGATAGCCTTCCGTATCGCGCATTCCAGATTTGTGGTTCCGGTTGGCCGGCCAGGCCCGCCTGGTCCATCCTTCTTGAACTGACCGTTCACGGGCGGATTACCGTAACCGCCGGCATTATCACCTTTATAGAAAGGGTTCTTTGTGACTTCATCGTCATCCATGAGCCGGCACTCCTTCTACTAAGTGGGATTCACTTAACTCGCTGAACAGCGCCCCATCCTGGCGCACGGCCTCCTTGCCGGTTGCCTCGCACAATCGGCGGATCGCCAGATCTATATATTTGGCGTCAAGATCGATCCCGACACAGGTTCGCCCAACTTGCTCCGCAGCCAGCGCAGTGGTCCCCGAACCCAGAAAGGTGTCAAGGATCAGACCATTTCTCTTGGTGCAGTCCAAAATGGCCTCGCCGATCATCTTTTCGTTTTTTGCGGTGGGATGCATTTCGAGCTTATGCCGTTCAGATCCCCAGCCCGTCGGCGACGAAAACTCCCAGATATTAGACCGATTGCGGCCAAATTTTCCCAGTTTTATATTGTCCATTGGCTTGGCGCCCTCTTTACGGAACACAGGGACCATCTCATGCTGGCTACGCCACGGACTTCCCATTCCCGACTTTGGCTTCACCCAAACGCAGATATTCACAAGCGGACCTATGGCGGCTTTGCCGACACGAATCATGAGGTCGAGTGATCGCCAATCGATAAACTGAAACGCAAGGCCGCCGGGCTTGAGAAATACAGCCTGAGTTGTCAGAGCGTCCCTGGTGAATGTCTCGAACTCTTCGGACGAGAATTCTCCGCCCGCCTGGCAGAAATCAGCATGCTTGATGCGGCCTTTCCCAGAAATGAAATTTGCTTTCAAATTCCAGGGTTGATCGGTGATCACCGCATCGGCAAGCCTTCCATCCATTACTTTCTCAACGAATTTCTTGTCGGTTGAGTCCCCGCAAGCGACCGTGTGCCGCCCTATCGTGAAAATATCTGCAGGCCGGGAAACAGGTGGCCGCTCTATATCGATTGACGGAACTTCGGCCGGCTCTTCATCTTCATTTTCCTCCGCTGCACCGAGGATCAATTGATCGATCTCGCCAACTTCAAAGCCGATGGATTCAAGGTCAAAATCCAAATCAATGGTGGAGATCAATTCCAGTTCTTTGCCCAACAGCTCCAAAGACCATTCACCGCGAAGCGCGAGCTCATTGTCAGCCATGCGGTAGCCATGGACCTGGGCCTTTGAGAAATGCGAAACTATAAGAGCATGAACAGTTTTCATGCCGCAACGCTTCGCAACTATGAGCCTCGCCTCTCCCGCTATCAGCTCATATTTCGGGGTCACGATGACAGGATTGATTTTTTGAAAACTGCGAAAGCTCTTCTCAAGCATGTCCAACTGTTTGTCGTCATGTTGCCGTGGATTGCTGTCGAGTATGGTGATCTTGTCTATCTCAAGTTCGACAAGCTCCATTTTTGGTAATAGCGGATGCATTTGAAAACTCCTTCTCTCTGCTTTGAGAAAAGGACCCTAGAGAGTTCTCAATTATCGTGGGACGGGATGTTTGTAACAATGCCGCGATCTTGGAATGCCGTGTAAATATGGCGCTCTCGAGTCGCTCGCTTTTTGTCTATTATGATTGTGCGCTGAGCGGACCGACTAGGCCAGCACACATGTTCAAGTGCCTCCCCGAGGCCACCTAGGCGA
The DNA here is from genome assembly GCF_041748495.1 of Parasphingorhabdus sp. GTDB lineage: Bacteria > Pseudomonadota > Alphaproteobacteria > Sphingomonadales > Sphingomonadaceae > Parasphingorhabdus. The sequence goes on along the minus strand of NZ_JBGTDD010000092.1, from coordinate 28,381 downwards.
TAATTATCCGGATCAGCAATTTTCATAAAATGGTCCACCAGTCGATCGAACGGGGACATTGGCCTGCCGATGTAATGTCTTCCAACATGAAAGCCGTGGGTAGGTTGGTTTCCTGTAGTTTGCCGAAACAGACCCGCCAAAGATTGTACCGCCAGCATTTGAGGAGTGTCAGACCGTGGGCCTCGGACTGCGCGTTCGACTTCGGCAGCGACATAGGAAATATCGGATAAGTGTTTGAGCATCAGTTGAATGCTTGTCACTGCAGGAGTTTGCATGGTCAATAAATCTGAGCGCCTGACATATTGCTCCATCAGCACGATGGCCCAAGTAACCTCCATTGGAAGGTGATTGAACTTGAGAAATGCCTCGTCAGCTATCTTGGCAAACCTTCTCAGGTGATTTTGGTCGTCAGCGGTTAACTTATGACGGTCGGCGACTGCGACCGCGAAGGCAGATTCTCCCAATTCTTCAGTCAACTGAGCAACCCACGCATCGAGAAAGCAATTCAAGTCTGCCATATCCGTGCACGATGCGGCCATGTGCCGGTTATAATTGTCCACAAACTCTCGAGGAAGCTGGCCGACCTGATCGGCCATAAACTGTGCGAGTTCTGAAACCTTTTGGAGCGTCTTTCTTGCATTAGGACGAGAGGCCCGGTCGGCCGCCAATGCTCTGGAATGCCGAAGTTGATGAGCGATCTCTTCTAATCTATTGATGACATCAGACCGCGCCAGATTCTGCAGTGAGTAACGTTCGACGAAATCATCAAACATTCCAACGCAAGCGGTTCGATCGACCCGCAAAGGTAGTTCTTCACGAAATACAGGACGCGCCCGCTGCCTCTTTAGATTGTCTGCTGTCATATCGACTCCCCACCGCTATGTGCTGATTTCACAAAGCTAGTTTCGGCTTTCCATGAAAACTTCTACCTTAACCGGCGATACTGATCAAATCCCGAATACCCAAGGCATTGAACCCGTTTCATTCAATTACATTTCCCGTTTATGAAAAGAGTCCGGCTATCGCTATTGTGCTCGCCGAGCGCCCAAATCTGCGCGTAAAAAGCGATGGGCACCAGAAAGTTTGCCAATTTTCCCGATAAATTCCCGTTTTCCTGGGTAATTACAGCCGAGACTGGTTCGCTATGGACTGCGTCGCTCACCATTTTTCCATACACAGAATTTCACGCACAGAATATGTCGGCGGGACGCGCGTCCCGACCCATCTCGCAGCGCAGTCACCGGCTCCCTCGGCAAGCGACCGGAACTGATTCTCAGAAAAATCCCGTGCATCCTTATCCGGTCATAGCCGCCTCCCTTCCTTTGCCGTCCTGACAGAGAACGGACTTTATAATTTCCGTGACTTTTCGCCCTATCATCTGGAAAAGCGGGCTTTCTGACGGTCCGACACGCCGCCGAGTGTGACTTTCCATTTCCATGCAGATGGTGGCAAGGCAGCACAGGCTGAATCCGGAGTCCGCCGGCAGTGGCAAGCGCAGACGCTATCGGCTCCGGCAACCTGCGAAACGGGCGGCTGGGCGATTGATGTGGCGATCATGGCATGACCGGGGGTCTGTAGGAAAGCGTGTTGGAAATCCCGATTCCGGCCGGCGTTTTAATTTAAATGAGAAAAATCGGGGCAAGTCGGGCATAATGGCTGCATCAGAACTCTTGTGGATTGGAATGCAGAATGACCGGCAAAAACCCGACAAATCAAAATGGCCCGCAACAAGGAGCGCTTTCGCGCTGGGAAAATGAAGGAGGAACAGACAGGCCACGAGGCGAGGCTTCCGTGGATGTTCCCGAACTCACCAATGCCGAGCTGGTCCATCTTCGAGTGCGCGTGATTGCGCTGGAAAATATCATTATTTCGCTGCTCGCCCAGGCACCCGAGGAGCAGCATCAACTGGTTCGGCAAATGGCGGAGTTTATAAGTCCGCGCCCCGGATCGACACAGCACCCCTTAACGATTGAGGCTGCTACGCACATGAATCAATTTGTTGATCGTGCGATCCATTTCCGTGATTTACCGAAAGCCCGATCTTGATAGGGAATTCCGGGAAGGCAATAGAGAACGGGACCTCGGTCCCTTGCTGCTATGAGAGCAAGCGATTATAGGTGGCAGAAATCGCCCAGACGAACAACCCGGAGATAAAACTCCACGCAACCAGCCCCACAAAAAAGCCCGCCCAATGCATTGACCATCCCATCCCGGAAAGATTCGCGTGAACCATATCACCGCTCATTTGCATCATGCCGCCGGGGATCACGATGATAAAAAGACTGCATAGTGCCCACGTGAGTCCGGCAATAATTGCAGTCGCCAAACCGAGTTTGAATGCATCGAGCTTCATTGCGCTCTCCCAAATGGAATCCAGTCGATTCGATGAATCGGAGTCTTCATATAGTTGCTTCGCAGTGGACCATATCACATCCTCCATTCGACGCTGATAGGTAATGTTACTGGGTCAAAACCCTGGCGATCCAGCGCCGCTGCCACGCGTTACGGCCTCTGTGCACCTTTCTATCCAACAGGAAAATTCTGGTCATGCGACCAGCGCAGAGCCAAGGTCCATCGCCATCGTTAACTCCGCCTTGGGGGCGCCTGACCCGTGCGACCCCCCGATCAGTTTTTTCTGGCGCAGCGAGACAGGAACAAGCAGGCGGAGTCGGGCAATTGGTTCGCAAACAGGGACGCTTTTGGTAAGGGACCGTATATGTGTATCATTTCCCTGGCCTGGCAGGCCCATCCGCGCTGGCAACTGGTCGCCCTCGGCAACCGGGACGAACTGCATGACCGCCCGGCGGAACCGCTGGCGCGCTGGCAGGGGCATGAGCATTTGCTGGCCGGGCGGGATGTGCAGGCCGGCGGCACCTGGCTCGGGGTTTCGGAACAGGGCCGCTTTGCTGCGGTGACCAATCTTAGCGGCCATGGCCCGGCCGATCGCAATCGCGCATCCCGCGGAGACCTGCTCAAGGATTTTCTGTCAGGAGAGGGACAACGCGCCGATATCGAAGCGGTGCCCTTCGACGGCTTCAACCCGTTCAACCTGATCACTGTCGCGAGCAACGAGGCCCGGGTGCACAGCAATCAGCCGGGGTCGCACAGCCACACGCTCCCGCCCGGCATCCACGGCCTGACCAATGGTCCGCTCGACCGGCCATGGCCGAAGGCAAAGCATCTCAATGCGGCTTTGGCGGACTGGCTGAGGGGCGATTCGGAGGACCCTTCCCTGTTGATGACCGCGCTGACCAGCAGAACCACCTATTCGCTCAACCCGGACGCAGATTCAGCATCGCCAACGCAGCTGGAGCCGCAGAATTCCGGAATATTCATCCATCATCCGCTCTATGGCACGCGCTGCAGCACGATAGTTGCGATTGACCACGCGGGTCAGGGGTCGATCTGGGAACAACGCTACACTGCATCGGCAGAATTGGCTGGGGAAGCCCGCCTGTCCTTTTCCTGGCCCAGTCGATGAGGAGCAACGAACGGGGTCGAGCAGCCATCGCCGCCGGCGACCATCATCTTGGTCTCACCCGCGCTGATGGTTGCCGTAGCGCTCAGAGGCGATGACGCCCTGCAACAGCTCCGGTTCGATGCGTCGATCCTTGTCCTTCGAATGCAATACCGTAACATCGCCCGTGGTCTCGGCAAACACCGCGAGAATCTGGGAAAATTCGAAGACATTCGCTTCGCGCAGCTTGCCCCAGAGGTCATTTTCGGTCATTTTCGCCTTTTTCAGCTGATCATGCTGAATTTCGCTGCCGATCATGATCAGCCGCGGCTTGTTGTCGGCAATCAGTTGCACGCTAGGGAAGCGGCTTCGCAACAGAGCCATGCCGATCTGGAGAGCAAACAGAAAGACCAGCGCAGCCACGCCATTGGCAAGCTGCGGATTCTCGGAAAGAATGACCGAGCCCAGCACCGAGCCGATCGCGACCGTGACGGCAAAGTCAAAGCCACTCATTTTCGAAAAGCTGCGAACCCCTGCCAGACGGGTCAGCACGATCACCGTCACATACATGGCAACGGCGGTAATCGCGATTGGCAGCAGATGGGCCCATTCGGTACTGGTCCAGTCATGGACCAGCTGGGTCGTCTCCGGGCTTGTCAGTTCGTCAAGCAACGTCCTGCTTCTCCACGGGCTTGCGCTCGTCGAAAATCTTGCCGAGTTCCTCAGCCCGCTTGTCGCTCAGATCCTGCTTGGCGGCAGCAAAAATCTCGTTCTCTTCCTCGTCCATATGATGTTCCAGCCGATCCTTCAGCGTTTTGAAGCGCGTCAGCCAGCCGCTGCTGCTGAATTCCATGTCGACCAGTTCCTCAAAATATTCGTCCGCTTCTTCATGCTCGGCGACCGAATGGCGGCCCTTGTCCTGCAGATCGGGACGAGCCAGCATTTCGGCGTACAGCGACTGTTCTTCGGCATTGGCATGGGCAGAAACATCAATCCGCAGCTCTTCAAAAGCCTCGCGGCGTTCCTTGCTGTCACCACTGGTGTCTGCCACGCGGTCAAGCATGGCGCGGTGGCGATCATGGTCCTGTTTCAGGCGCGTAAAAATATCGGTCATAAAATCTCCATCGGTCTTGGTCTTCTGACAAGACGCATGAATCGTGAACTGGTTGCATTTTGCGACCATCACGATGTTCTGGAGCTGAGGCCCTGGCTGACCAGGGCAAAAAAATGGCCAGGACATAATGCCTGGCCATTGTCATTCATCTGATGCAGGAATTACTGATCCGACGGCATGGTTACATCCACGTCGGGAACTTCTATCGTCTTTTCTTCGGTCCCGATTTCAACGTCGGCTGTCTTCACATCGACTTCAGGCAGTTCACCGGCGTCACCGGATACATCAACGTCCATCGAAGGCATTTCGCCTTCTTCGGTAACATTGGCTTCACAGGCGGTAAGCGCCAAGCCAGCGGTCATCGCCGCCATGATTGCAAATTTCTTCATTATGAACTCCCTTTATTGGTTTGGATTAAGCCAAAGATTTAGCTTAAGCCATCGGTTCGTGGTAAGCAACGCCTATGTGAGCGCCGGGTTCCATGATATCGAAAATTAAATTCGACCAAGCCGCATGCGAAAAGCGTCGAGGTGAAAATAGCTGGGATCAAACTGGCTAATCTCGGCCAGTCGCGCCTCATCCTTGAACAGGATCCAGCCATTTTTCCGCTCGAGTAGGCCGTCCCGTTCCAGCTGACGCAGCACCCGGTTGGTATGGATCGGGGTCAAGCCCAGTGCATCCGCGATGACGGTTTGTGTCAACGGTACCCGAAACCCGTCACCAGAACCAGCGCCGGTGATCAGAACCCGCCGATAGAGCTCCAGCAGAAAATGGCCAATTCTTTCCCGCGCCGTCTGTTTGCCATTTCTTATGATCTGTTCACGCAAGAAGGCCTCCTCCTGCACCTGCATCCACCAGAAGGCGAGAGTCAGTTTTCCGGATTCGGTCAACAACCGTTGGAAATCCGACGGTCTAACCGACAGTGCGGTCAAGTCCGTCACCGTACTGACCGAATGATCCGCTTCTGCGGCCACCAAGACCTGCAGGTCAAACATATCTCCCGGCAGGAGCACGTTCAAAACCTGCCGCCGACCGTCCTCAAGAGTTTTGTAGCGGATCGCCCAACCTTCCTTGACGATCAATACGCTGTCCATCTCCTGGCCCGCGTCGACAATTTCCTTATTCTTCTCGAAATGCTGTTCCCGACCCTCGATCTGCATGATCACCTGCTGGTCGGTTTCATCCAGATCGGCGTAAAAGGATATCCGTCGGAGTAAGGCTGTTCGTGCCACTAGCAGAACCCCTCTTTGTCATGAGCAGGAAAAATAATCGTGCATGTGAGGCCGTCTTCTGCCCAATCCCTGTCAATCGTCCCCTGCAGATTGTGGGTGATGCTATGATCGATCAACGACGAGCCGAATCCAGATTGCGTCGGGGCGGCTTTCGATTTGGGTCCGCCGCTTTCACGCCAACGCAGCTCGACCATATCTCGGCCCTCCTCTTCGCGCACCAACCACTCGATGGTCACCAGGCCTTTATCTGCGGTCAAGGCTCCATATTTGGCTGCATTGGTAGCCAGTTCGTTAAGGATCAGGGAAACCGACACCATCGCATTTTCCGCGAGAATGAAATCCTGCCCTGACCATCGCACCCGTGGATAAGCCTTGCTAAGGTCCTTGATCAGCGCGGCAAAGGAACCGGTGACGAAATTTGTGTCCAGGAGAATTTGCTGTGCCCGATTGAGCGCGCTTAGGCGATTGGTGATCCGTTCAATATAATCATCGATTGAAGTTGCCGAATTTTTGGTCAGCATCATTATCGACTGCAATGTTGCAAACAGGTTGCGCAGACGATGATGCAGTTCCCGTGTATGTAGCTTGAGCTGCTCCTGCTGGGCTACCGAATGCGTAATGTCCTTGTTAATCCCGGTCAGCGTCGGGCAGCCATTGGCTTCCAGATATTCGCCATAGCCCTCCAGCCAGCGGATTTCGCCCGATGGCAGCACGATACGAAAACGCGCTTCATATTTTTCACCACTATGCTTTGCTTCGTCCATCGCCACCCGCACCGTCTCGCGATCATCAGGATGGACGCGTTCAAATGCGGTTTCCACTTCGGCAACCGCTTCGCCTGCATCCTCTCCCCAGATTTTCATGTAGGCGCCGCCCCATTCGATGAGATTGGTATCCAGATCGATCCGAAAACTGGCAATGTCGCTGAGGGCCAGTGTGAGATCCAGATTGGACCGATGGATGGCAGCATTTTTTTGCGCCTGTTTCCGCAAGTCAATTTCGCGGCTCAACTCCATTTCATTCATCACGATATCGGCCAGACATCTCAGCTGACTCAACTGGCTTTGCGTGATCCGGAAGCGCGGAACCGTATCCGCAATCCACAGCGCTCCCAACACCATGCCATTGGGAGCAATCAAAGGTGCACCGGCGTAGAAGCGAATGGACGCACTGCCGCGCACCAGCGGATAGCTGTCAAACTGCGGGTCACTCGCAGCATCCTCAACGACGATCGATTCGCGGCTGTCGATTATTTGAGCAGACAGGGACGAATGGCGTTCGGTCTCTGTCTCCTTCAATCCAACAGCGGATTGAAAAAATTCCCGGTCTTGATCAACAAATGAGACGGCCGCGATCGGCGCCGCAAAAATGTCAGAAACCAGCTGCGTGATATGCGCAAAGGCGGTGTTGCGAGCATTGTCCTGCACTTTATAGCTGATCAGTGTTGCTAACCGTTGCTTCTCGATCGTCAGCTCAATCTCTCCCTCCGTCTTCTCCCGCTCCATCATCTCATCGTCCGCATCCATGTCTGTTCCCTATTTTCCGCCGATCCGTAATCATCACCAGACAAACGATCAACGCGCCATCTTGTTGCACAAACGTGGAACCAAAGATGCGATTTGCGCGTAGTTTTAAGCAGAAGCCCAGCAGGGATAAAAATTAAAAGGAGACTTTTGCATGAATATTGATGATCGTGAAGAATTATATGAGATGATCGACGATATCGGCACAGCGATGCTGGTTACCGAGAGTGGCGCGGACTTGCGTAGCCGTCCGATGACCGGAAAATTATACCGTGATAGCGGCGAGATCTGGTTTCTGACAGAAAGCCAATCCGGCAAGGTCCATGAAATTTCCGAGGATACAACGACCAACCTCAGCTACGCCTGCCCGAAAAAGGAAACGTTCATTTCCATCAGTGGCAGATCCACCTTGAGCCGGGATGCGGACAAGATAGATGATTTGTGGGGACCGTGGGCAAAGGCCTGGCTGCAATGCGAAAAGGATGACCCGAAGGTCGCGGCCATCTGTTTCAAGCCGAAAAAAGCGGAATATTGGTCGTCGCCAGCCTCGTCGCTGGTGCAGGCATGGGAACTGGCCAAATCCAATATTACCGGCGAGCAACCCGACATGGGCGAGAACAAAACCGTCTCCATATCGTAGCGATGGTCAGCAGCTGGCGGCTTGCCGTCAATCGATGGACATGAAAAAGGCGTGGACATGAAAAAAGGCGAGGGAAACAAAATTCCCTCGCCTTTTTAGACCCGAATTTTCTGGCGACTTAACGGCGAGCCATCAGTGCACCAAGGATCAGACCCAGTCCGGCCGTGGCCGCGATGCTGACAATCGGATTATCCTTGATCGTCGACTGTGCCTTTTTCCGACCCTTGGTTCCTGCTTCGACCGCATTGGCGCGAGCAGCATCGAATTGCGTTTTCGCATTGTCACGGAGCTCCAATGCGTTGGCCTGAGCGTCGGCCTTGACGGATTTGGTCAAAGTTGCCAGATCTTCTTTCAGTGATTGCAAATCGGATTTCACTGCGCCCATTTCTTCAGAATAATTACCCGTCATTTCATTTTCTCCATTTTCTATGTAATATAAGACTCTACGACCGACCGCTGGATTGGTTCCGAATCATATCCTAAATTCCAAGATTCATGCGTCTTTTACCGAGAGATTTTTTTGGAACCCTATTCTATTTCATGCGTTGGAACCGATTACGGAGATACAATATATGTCATTAGCTGAAATTTTGAAACCGCATCTTCCTTATCTTCGACGCTATGCACGGGCGTTAACGGGCAGCCAAAAAAGTGGCGATACATTTGTCAAGGCAACACTGGAGGCGATTATCGCCGATCCGGAGTCTGTCAGAGACGATGACAATGTCCGGGTTCATCTGTATCGGATTTTCGCAGCGATTTGGGAAAGCGCACATGTCAGGGTCGCTGACGATCCGGACAGCAACACCGCCCAAAACCATTTGAATGCCATTCCCCCGATCAGCCGCCAGGTATTGCTATTGACGGCACTGGAAGGCTTTTCAATCAGCGAAGTTGCGAAAATTGCGGATGTGGGAGAAAAGTCGATCAATGGATTGCTGGAAGATGCAATTGCCGAGATTGACAATGAAATCAGGTCCGATGTTCTGATTATCGAAGACGAGGCCCTGATCTCGATGGAATTGCAGCAGATCGTATCGGGGTTGGGGCATCGCGTTTGCGGAACCGCCACGACCCACAGTGGTGCGCTTGATGCGGTGGCGAAGGCAAAGCCCAGCCTGGTGCTGGCCGATATTCAGTTGGCGGACGGCAGTTCCGGCATCGATGCCGTCAAGGACATCTTGAATCAGATTTCCGTGCCGGTCATTTTCATCACCGCCTTTCCCGAACGCTTACTCACCGGCGAACGGCCCGAACCGACCTTTCTGATAACCAAGCCGTTCCAACCCAACGCGATCCGCGCCGCGATTAGCCAGGCATTGTTCTTTTCAACGGCAGCGCGGAATGCGGAGAATTAGGATCTAGAAGGATCAATCTGTTAAACGGCAATCACTCACCGCATTCCAGGAGAGTGATTGCCGCCGACAGATCATCGGCGAGCAACAGCCAGGCCCCTGTGAGCAACAGCCAGGCCCCTGTTACGGCGCAATCTTTTCAACCGCGCCAATGATATTCTCTAATGCGGTGGCGGTCAAATTCGCATGGCCGTCAGAAGCCGAAGTGAACCGTCCTTCTTCCAAAATATCTTCCAGCGCCTTGCGCGCACGCGATACCCGGCTTTTCATCGTGCCAACCGCGCAATTGGCTATCTCCGCAGCTTCCTCATAGGAATAACCGCCAGCGCCGACCAATATGATGGCCTCTCTCTGGTCATCCGACAATTCCATCAGTCCCCGCTGCAGATCAGCCAGATGCAACGGCTCCTGCTGCGGCGCTGGTGCCGACAAAATTCGTTCGGCCACCAGTTCATCATAATTTGCCGTAAATTTCTTGCGGCGCATGCTCGAAAAAAAAGTGTTGCGCAAAATGACAAATGTCCATGCGCGCATCGACGTTCCAGCGATAAAGCGGTCCCTCGCTGCCCATGCTTTCAATAAGGTGTCCTGCACGAGGTCATCGGCCACATCTCGGTCACCCGAGAGACTCCTTCCGAAAGCCCGCAAATGCGGAATGGCTTCCGTCAATTGCTGCTTAAACTCCGCTGCCGGTAACGCCTGGCGCTTATCCATTTAGGTCCGGCCGGCTGGAATGTACGTCGTCATCGTCGTCTGTGTCCAGCTGGTCCAATAGCGCCAGCATGTCGTCCGGTAGCGGCTCGTCCAGAACACTCAGATACATGTTCTTCAGCCCGATGCCCAATCTCTGTTGCATGTCTTCCTTGCTTCTCACTGGCATGTCCCTTGACTCTCGCCCTTTGTCCGTATCATCGGATTGCGATGTTTCGGTTTGATTTTTATCTTTATCTTGGCTCGACAAACCATGCCTCATTTCTCATTGTCTGCAGACTGAACACGCGGTGTATGGAAAGGTTGCATATAAATTTTTGCAGAAGATGTCCAACTCCGCGGGAGAAACCTCCGCAAGATGCCCGAGCCTGACGAGATATTGACAATGTACTTTGGGAGAATATGGCGCTTGGGGATCAATCAAATCTTCATATGGGAGACGATGAAACCGCTGACCGTCCGAAAAGCAGCCCGGCGTTCGCTGCGGGCAAAGCTGCTGTGTGGTAGCTGCGATCGTTGGAATGCAAGGTTAGAATAGGGATCGGCCGCTTCGCCATATCGCTGTTTTTACTGCAGGAAGATCTTAGTCACGGACAGAAATGCCCAGCGATCGGAAGCTTTGAAAGTAGGTTCTCGTCGCATCAGAAACCGCATGATTGGACAGAAGCTGAGAGAGTCCGGCCTGCTCTCCATTCGACTCCGCCGGCAAATAATGCCCAGCCATATGCGACTGCGCAAATTGCCGGCCCGACATTTCGTGATGATTGAGAATGGTCAAGCCACTATGCCGTTCATCCAGTCCGATACGATGAAGGCAATCATTGGCGGCCGTTCTCTCGCCCTCGATACATTGGATAAAATTAAACCCGTTGAACAACATCAAGCCGGTGATTCCCAGGCGCTGATTATTGCATTGCGCAACCTGAACGATCGCTTGAAAATCATCATGATTCAATCCGGGCTTGGCCGTACTCACATAGATGAAAGAGCTGATTGTTGGCTGGGGCACAAATGACTTTCTCTTGGCGGCGGATTCCGTAGCCCAACCTTTTATTGATCCGCCAACTAGTCTATTATGTAACGCCTTGCTCTAACATAGATTAATCAAACCCGCTGTCATCATTCGACCGGTTGATGGGGATCCAGCAGATCGGATGTGCCATCATCTGAACGCTCGGAATCGACCAGTTTCTCGACATGATTCTCGCGCGATACGTCGACAACCTCGGTCGCAGACGCTTTCCGAGGCTTCTTGGCAACCTTGTCAGCTGCCTGGTCGCTTTGAAAATTCGCTGCGATCTGCGGTGGCACATTGTCGAAACGCAAACGATAAATCGGTTCCGGCAAAGCAAACCCGCTGTCTTCCAGCGCATTCTTGGTTACCCTGATCGCTGCCCCCCTGGCTTTCCGATAATCGCTGCTGCGCTGGTCAATCCAGCCGTGAAAGGTGATCAGAATATTGGAATCGCCAACTTCCCTGATCTCGGCGGTTGCTTCGGGATCGTTGAGAATAAAATCCTGGCTGTTGATCGCCCGCAGCCCGGATTCTATCGCAGCGGCGGGATCATCCTCCGCATCAACTCCCAGCTCAAAACTGAACCGGCGCTGGGGATTGCGCGTATAGTTTAATATTTCCGCCTTGAAGACCGTTGCGTTTGGAATTCGCAGATGATTGCCATCCAAGGTCATCAAAATTGTTGCGCGCGAAGTCAATCGCACGACCCGGCCTTCGCGCTCGCCAATCAGTACATGGTCATTGGCGCGAAACGGCTGACGAATACTCAGCATGACGCTCGACATATAATTGTCGACCGTATCGCGCAGCGCAAAGCCGACCGCCAGGCCAATCACGCCGGCACCACCAAGCACCGCGCCCAGCAAAGCGGTCGCGTTGAGTATGTCGAGCGCAATAAAGATTCCCACAAAAATGAAAATGACGCGGACGGATCCGGAGATCAGTTCAGCCAGAAAAATGTTGGGAGTGACCCGTTTCCAGAAACCCATGCGGGAGGCGATAAAATGGCCAAACAGGCCCACCATTATGGCGACAAGCAGGGCAATGGCAATCAGCGGGAGCGCCGTCAGGAAATTCTGAAAACTGGCGCCAAATTTGTCGACAACCGGTTCCACATTATTACCCACTGACAGGTCACGTTCCAAGCTGGATTCAACCGTGACGACGCCAGCAACGCGCTGCGCGATAGCTTTTGCCCGATCGACGGAAGCAAGGTCGGCTATTGGTCCGGACAGGGTAACGACGCCGGCATCCACAGCGACCGCGACACCTTCGAGCCCCCTGACCTCCTGAAATATGCCACGCAGACGAATGGCGATCACATCGTCATCTTTTCGGGTTGATGCCGGATCGATAATCGGTTCGGGTTCAACGGCCGCTTCGGTCAGCTGCGCCTGCGCTTCGCCGCCCAGGGGAAGGCTGGGTGCCAATCCGCCCATGGCCGCTACCAAAATTGCGAAAGTCAGCAGCCTGCGGAACAGTGTCATATCAATCCAATCAGTTAGGTTCGCATACGCAAGATCATAGCAAAGGTTCCGATGAATGGGAAAAATATAGCTGGGAACCGACCAGCGGGTTTGATGTTTGTTATTCATGAACATTATACACGAGGACAAAATGACAAATAAAGCATCCACAGATATTATGAACGACATTCTGGAGTCGCTGATCGACTCCACCGACGGATATGAGAAAGCTGCCGAAATTGCCGACCGGGCAACGTTCAAGAATTTCTTCACCCGCCGCGCTGCGTCTCGCCGGACGATGGCGGCTAGTGTCCGCGACGAGATTACCAAGCTGGGCGGTACACCCGATGAAGATGGGACAATTCTGGCATCGGCCCATCGCGTTTTCATGAACATCAGCTCCGCCGTAAAGGACAGCGATGACGCCGCGATCGAGGCCGTGGACACTGGCGAAGATCACCTTCGCTCAAAATTCGAGCGGGCACTGGAACGGGACGACTTGCCCGCTTCCTGCAAAACGATGCTGCGCAACTACCAAGGCGAGTTGCGGGCGGACGGCAGGCTCATCGATCATCTTGAAGACACCACCACCTGAATGCCGGAGCGCAGGCATATGAAAAAATTTGGATATTAGAAAAAGGAATTAATGATGGAATATGGAATTATTGGCCTCTTGATTTTGGCTCTGGACATCTGGGCCTTGATCAACGTTTGGGGAAGCGGCTCATCCATGGGTTCCAAGATAATCTGGACCCTGATCATTCTTATCCTCCCGGTCATTGGCTTGATTCTGTGGTTCTTCATGGGACCAAAGGGGTCGGCGCGAGCCATTTAGCCAGACTTGACGCGTAACGTGCAGAAACCATGAACATTGGTTGAAGAAGCCCCGATTTATGTCCCTTGCCGGACCTCTATCGGGGCCTTTTCAGTTTGAATGAAAGACCAACCAAGCAACATCATTGGGGATCATGATGGCAACCGATTCACCCGGCAATGAACTGGCAAATGAACGCACCGATTTGGCGGAAAACCGTACTGAATGGGCGGAGGACCGGACCATCATGGCCAATGAACGCACGTTCGCGGGCTGGATGCGCACAGGTCTGGCGGCAGTGGGAATTGGCCTTGGCTTCAACGCCCTGTTCGGCAAGCTGGAGCCCGTCTGGGTCCCCAAGGCAATCGCAAGCCTGTTCATGATCATTGGAATTATCATCTTCTGGGTGGCCCAGCGCAACGGTTGCGCGGTGCAGGACCGATTGAATTCGCACCAGGCAACGCCGGTTAAACCGACCAGCATGCGGGTTATCTCTGGCCTGATGACATTAGGAGCCGTGACGTTGATTGTTGCCATCTGGATGATGGATTTTAGCAGCTAGAAACTCCCTGACATGCAACCAAATCGCTCATCATCAGTAAATTGGTCAGTATGACCAAGAAAACCAAGGGAAATAACATGCGATTCATCATCAGGACCATTGCGGCCGGAGCCATCTCGGTTGTTGCCAGAATCATCATCAAAAAAATTCAGGATACGAACGAACCGGACAAGGCGGGTTCGGCGAACACGCAGTCCTAACGCGCGCACCGCTCGGCCAAGCTAGAAACGCAAGCTAGAGAATGCCGGCGAACACATCGTCGGCGCGCCGTGGGTCGAGGATATCATTGTCGGCCAGCCATGCGTCCACCGCATCGATATCCGGTATCTGATAGGGCCTCAGTCTGCGGCCCTCCTTGCCGAGTTCCTCGATCGTCGCGATCAGCGAGCCGGTATCGGCGATCAATGTGCGAACATCGCGCTCGTCCCGCCCCAGATGCTCGGCCAGCAAATCATTACGAATCGATTCGATCTGCTCTGCTGCAGCGCTGTCCGCTATGGCGGACGCATCCAGAGCTACATCGCATTCACTGTCGAAACCCAGCGAACGGTTGTTAAAATTGGACGAGCCGATCCGAATGAACTGGTCATCCACGATCAATATCTTGGCATGGACATAGATCGGGGTGCCTTCGGCCGTGAACGGGTGAAGCATGCGGAACCGCCCATATTGATCCTGCCTTCTGACCGCTTCAAACAGGCGGGCACGCGCCGAATCCATGATCTGGGACTCAAGCCAGCCTTCCGCACTTTCGGGATTTATGACGATGATTTCGGGTCCGTCAGCCTCCGACAGTCGCTTGCCAATGGCTGCCGCTATTCGCGCGGAAGCAAAATATTGGCTTTCCGCATAGATAAATTTCCTGGCACCGGCGATAAGATCCAGACATAATTTTTCGATTTCCTGGATACCTTGCTGCTCATCCATCTCTGCCAGGGTGCGGGCGACCGCGATCGGGCAATCGCTGAAATCGGCCTTCAGGCCTTGTGGCCAGCAGTCGGCTTTGGCGGTAACCGCTTTCAATTTCTTGCCGCCGGCGTCGCGCCAGTGCTGCTCGGCATATTCTGATAACGTTTGAGCAATCTCGCCTTGCATGACCATCGCCGCATCGTGCCATGGCCCGGCGTCGTTGCCGTCGGGCTGACGGCGTAGCGCCTGGCTGTCTTCATGGGATCGTCGATCCCAGCGGTTGTTTGTCACATCAATGCCACCGCAAAAAGCGGTATCTTCATCAATAACTATGACCTTTTGGTGTTGGGCTGCGCCGACGGGATGATGCGAGTCGAGCTTGAAATGGACTCGCGGATGGAAATACCATCGAATCAGTGTCTTCAGGCCATTGAACCGAAACAGAGATTTCAAAGCGCCGGTATCCCAGCGCAGCAGATAGATATCGAGATCGGGATTTTTCTTCAGCAACCAGTCGAAATAGTCACCAATGCGCAGGGGGCCCTCCGGCTGCTCCACTGTATCGTGCATCTCCACGCGTTCATCAAAATCCCAGCCCAGCAACATGACCCGCTGCCTGGCCTGTGCCAGCGACTTGCGCACCGCACGAAAATAGTTTTCGCCGTCGATAAGAACCGCTGACCTTTTCGCATGCGCAACTCGCCAGCAATTATGGCCTGGCTTGAATATGTTCGACATAGAGGACCAACCTTTCCGGTCTGTTAGAGTTCCCGCTACCACAATATGAAATGCAACCAATCCCTTAAATCCGCATTTCAAATGCATGGACAGCCCAGCGGTCCAGGCGCTAAACACAATTGAAATATTGGTCGCACAATTGCATTCAATGCGGAGCGGCATCGGCAGCCTGTTAACCAGTCTGCCGACAGCGCTTAGGCGAGGAGAATTTCAATGGCTGAGTCATGGCTGTTTCAGAATCAGGTCCGGTCAGTGGATGCCCAGCTCGAGAATGGCACTCATATCTGTCTCCGGCGCATCCGCCACTCCGATCGGGATCGCATCGAAGAGGGTATCAGCCAAATGTCCGATCAGAGCCGTTATTTGCGCTTTTTCTCGGGATCCAAAACCATGCCGCCGTCGGTGGTGGAACGTTTGGCGAGCGTGGATGGCACCCATCATCTGGCGTGGGGGGTGATCAATATGGAGGAAAGCGATCATCCTGCGATCGCCGCAGCGCATGTATTCCGCGAGACAGATAGCTGTGAAGCCGGCGAGTTCGCTATCGCTGTTCTCGACCAATATCATGGCCTGGGCGTGGCGCGGATTCTGATGACGGCGATATTTCTCGACTGCTATTGTGAAGGTTTGCGGCAATTGCGGATCGACATGCTGCGCGATAACAAAAAGGCTTATGGATTGATCCGGTCGATCGGCGCGACGCCTGTCGCGATGGAGGGATCGGTTGCGCAATATGATCTTGATATCGAAACAGCGATCACAGCACTGCAGAAAATGGACAGCCCCACCGGCATTGTGGATGTAATGGCGGCATTTGCGGCGGACTGAGTAAAAAAAGGCCTGGCCGGCATGAATGATTGCCCGGAGGGGAACCAATGCATGGCTGTGACGTTATAGGTCTAGATCTCTGGGAGATGTTCGAGTTCACCTTCACCCATGGATTTGGACCAGAAAGCGCGGTTCCGGCCAGTTGTTTTTTTCCGGGACCAAGTTTTCTGGTCCATCACCACTCGGTGCGCGCTGCCGATTGCCGGCTTGCCACCGTTGGACCCTTATTCCTAGCAGCTATCGATAACCTTTTGCGATCTCGCCTTGAGATCGTTGATATCAGGCTTGTGAACGATCACATCAAGCGCACGGGCCAGCGCATCGCGAGATGCGGCTGATGCAGCTGCGGCAAACACGTCCGGAGAGGATTGTACCAGTGCCAGCAAGCACAGCTGAATGCGTTGATGCACCTCCACAATCCCGGCACCATCCCGGGCAATTTTTGGAAAGAAATCAGTAAATAGATCCCCCGGCTCAATCTCGGGACCGTGCACTTTTGAATATTTGGGATCTTCGGGGTCTGCGCAGGCTTGCGCAAAAGCTTCAAAGCAGCGGAGGCCGCTGTTCAATACCGAAATAGCCGTGCCGGGGTCATTGACCGCGGGTGACAAGGCCCGGGACGCTATTTCGGAAAGCACTACCAGACCGAATCGTGGATCCTGATCAAAGTTCCGATTATGCTCAATCAGTATGGCATCGCGAAATGGCTGCGGATCAAGCTCGATCGCCTCGACGCCAGAGAGGTACAGCAAGGGCCTCGTCGGATAGACCAGCTTCCCCGGATGGATTTTGAGATAGACCGTGGCACCGAGTTTCTCGGCTGTTTCTTCCAGCAATCCCATGTCGATCGACGTGATCATACCACCTGCAGTATCGCAGCTGACCGGAAGTGCATCCTGCGGTATCTCGACGGGCGGCTGTGCGTTTAAATAAGGGTGCTGGCCATGCCAGCGAAGCGCTTCGGACGCGGCCCGTTCTACCCGATCAATCAGATCATTCATTCGTCCGAAAGTGGACAATTGATGAATCCAGTTGATCAGCGTGCCGCTGATGAGCACGATGACAGCAATGGTGGCGAAGAACAGGATGATGCGGCCACGATCATCATAAAAGCCCGCAGATAATCCGATAATGCCGACAATGCTGAACAGAAATGTGCCAAGAAAGGTCGACAGCGCGTTCTGAGACCGATCGTCGGCCAGCATGAGAGCAATGGTTCTCGGGGTAGCGGTGCTGGTGGCCGAGCCATAAGCGGACACCATGATGGAAACCGAAAATGCGATGACCGCCAACATGCTGGATGCCAATATCGTCAATATCTCGCCGACCGAGCCACTGGCAATCTCGAGGTCCGATTCATAGGGTATCAGCGGGCCGATCCACTCAGCTGCCACCGCCGCAACGATTGCGCCGACGCTGAAAAGCATCGCCCGAAACCAGATTTTCTCGGGCAGGCGCGAGATATATTTCTTCAGTTCCAATATCATGCGCTGCTCTTTTTCCGTCTTGTGAATCGGTCCAGTCTGAACAGCCATGCGCCCGCCCGTGCGGCCTGTGCCCCGCCGACTATTCCGAACTTGCGACGACAATAGCTGTTTATGGACCGGCCTGCTAGCTTGGTTTCCTGCATCCTCTGGAGACCGTTCATTTTGTTCAGGCCTTCCAGCATCCGGCAAGATGGTCGTCGGTCATCCCGATGGCCTGCATATAGGCATAGACGATAGTGCTGCCGACAAAGCTCATTCCGCGCTTTTTCAGCTTTTTCGAGATCAGGTCACTGACCGGCGATATGCTGGGCATATCGGAAAAATGCAGGGGCCGGTTGATTGGCGGCGGGCCATCCAGATGTCCCCATAGCCAGGCATCAAAGCTGCCATGTTCCTGTTGCACTTCCAGAAAAGCGAGCGCGTTTTTCCGGACCGAGTGAATCTTCAACCGATTGCGGATGATTGCGGGCTCCTCGCGCAGGGATTCGAGCTCTGCATCCCCCATGACGGCGCAGCGGCGGATGTCAAATCCGTGAAACGCCTTGCGATAACCTTCGCGTTTGCGCAGCACGGTTTCCCAGCTCAGGCCGGCCTGCGCACCTTCCAGGATCAGATTCTCGAACAGCAACCGGTCATCATGGACCGCAGCGCCCCATTCCCGGTCATGATAGACGCCGTAAAATTCCTTGCCCGCCTGCCCGCCAAAGCAGCGATGCTTTCCGTCGATTCCGACCACTGTCATCAGCCAAGATTAGCTGCACCCGTGGAAGGCGGCAATTTTATTCAGCAGGCTGGACGTCAGGTGCGCGGCCCTGTTCCGGGGTCCACCAGCCGATCCGCCTCTTGATCCCGTTCAATAGCCGGGGAATCGGCGCGTTGCGATCCATCCATTCGGCATATTCCTTGTAGGCCGGGTCATTCAGCAGATGCTTTTCCTCGGTCTTCGCGCGCCAATAGTAGACGCCGCTCACCACGGCGATCAGCACGGTGTTGCGGACGAAGTCGGTAAGACTGCCCGAGGTCACCAGAAACGGCATGCCGGCCAGCCACCAATAGGCATTTTTCGCGACATAGGCGGGATGCTTGGTCCAGCTATAGGGGCCATGGGTCAGGATTCCCCGATGGGTAAGATTGGAAAAGCGAAGGCCGAAAGCAACCGTCGCCCATGCATAGACCGCGGTCAGGAAAACCAATATTCCGCCCCACAGCCACAGGAGCGTTGACTGCCCGTCAAACCAATAGGCCCAGTCGGCGGTGTTGACATGATAGTCGAGCGGACCATTGTCACCCATCAGGAGAAACGGAGGATAGCATATCAGAGCGGCCACCCAGCCCGCCAGATAGGGATTGGCGGTGCGGATATGCGCGTCGAGCGGTTTCATGGTCAGCAGATAGCCAACCGTCGCAAACTGGACATCGACGACGAACATCGCGATGATCAGCCAATGGGCGATCTCCACGGGATTGCCGGCAATTTCCGCCAGATCAAGTCTCACCAGGTCGCCGAATCCGCCCGGCACGATCGAGATCATGAAGGCGAGGAAAAAGCCCTTCACTGCCCAGGCCCGCAAATGGTGATAAATCTGTTCGCGATCAAATTCACCCTTTCTCCCGGTGAGAAATTGACCGAAATGCCAGGCCCCGTCGCGTGGTTCGACGGCGAAACGATCCATGAACAGGACATAGGGGATGGACAGGACGAACAACCAGGGTGCGGCTGATTCCATCATCTGCATCGAAAATTGATATTGGCCCGTCCAGTACCAGCGCCCGACGCAATAGATTGTCGCGATAATGCCCCATGTCGCCCACAGGCCCGTAAGCTTGACCAGACTGACGTCAAATATGTCCTTGAACGCTTTCGGATTCGACCAGTCGATCCCGGTCGATGGCCGCAAATGGACCTTGTCCATCAAAAGCGACCAGATGACCATGGGCACCGCACAGGCAACACAGGCCGCAAGCGCCGAATAGGGGCCATCCATATCATATTGCCGGGCGATCAATATCCAGCATGCCAGTCCGATCAGACCCGACACGCCTACGCCATGCGAAACCGCCGACTGCGGGCGCGGGTCATCGATACCGGGTTTTCGTCCAAACATGCGCCTGCTTTAGCCAATAATGGTAAGCAAGCGGTGAACAGGGCGGTTCCAAGCAAAATTATACCGATAGACCTAGGAAAACTGCGTCAACTCACCTATATAGTTCGGTAGAGGTGGGTGGAATCAACTTGATGATAAAACACGGGAATCTTATGAAAAATTTTGGCGTTTCACTCTCGATCGCGATCCTGATGGTAGCTTGCAGCAACGGCGGTGGTGCACAGGCAACGGGCAATGCGTCCGAAGAAATGCAGGCGGCGAACGATATTTCACCCATTGATCGCAAGCCGTTCGATATCACCGCAATCGCCAGTTTTGACGAACCATGGGCCATGACATTCCTGCCTGATGGCCGGATGCTGGTCAGTGAAAAGGCTGGGAAGCTGCAACTGGTTGACGCCAAGGGCCAGAAAACCGAGATTAGCGGTGTACCCGATGTTGACTATGGCGGTCAGGGCGGCTTCGGCGACATCGTCCTCGCACCCGACTTTGCAACCAGCAATATGGTCTATCTGAGCTGGGTGGAGTCCGGAGACAAGGATACACGGGGCGCCGTTGTTGGCCGGGCCAAGCTACAGCTGCAGGGGCAGAAACCGGCGCTTAAAAATCTGGAAACCATCTGGACCCAAAAACCGAAAGTGAGCGGCAAAGGACATTATTCCCATCGCATCGTTTTTTCACCCGATGGGCAATATCTCTTCATCGGCTCCGGCGAGCGGCAGAAATTTGACCCTGCCCAGGATATGGCATCCAATCTCGGCAAGATTGTGAGACTCTATCCGGACGGTAGCGTCCCAAAGGACAATCCTTTTGTCGACAAGGAAGGCGCGCTGCCAGAAATCTGGTCGTTGGGCCACCGCAATATATTGGGCGTGGCATTCGACAGCGAGGGCCGTTTATGGAACCAGGAAATGGGGCCGAAAGACGGTGACGAACTCAATCTCGTTCAGCGTGGCGCCAATTACGGTTATCCGATCGTCTCGGAAGGCGATCATTATGACGGCAAGAAAATTCCGAATCACGACACCCGGCCGGAATTCGAAGCGCCGAAAGTGGCCTGGGTGCCGACGATTGCACCGAGCGGGCTGATCATTTATTCCGGCGAAATGTTTCCGGCCTGGCAGGGCAGCGCCTTCATTGGCGGCCTCGCCAGTCAGGCACTGATCCGTGTCAGCTTTGATGGCGGCACGGCCAAGGAAGCCGATCGTTTCCTGATGGGTAATCGTATCCGTGAAGTGGAACAGGGGCCGGATGGAGCCATCTATGTTCTGGAAGATGGCGAAGGCGGCCGGATGCTCAAGCTGACGCCTGCGTCATAGGTCTTTTTCAGCGGGAACTCATTGTGAGGCGGTGGTCGTCGTTCCGGACAGGTCACTCAGAAAACGGCGCACGCGCTTGGCGTTGGCGCCCAGATCATGCACACCCACCCGGCTGACCGAACGCACGTCGATGACGCTCGCCGCGCCATTCTCTGCCGCACGGGCCCGAATCACAATATCATCCTTGAACCGGAATAGTGACGATGTGGAAGTCGCTTCAAGGCTGCCTGCTGACGGATCGACGCTGACAATATCCCAGCCTCGATCTTCTGCAAGCCGCTCGGCTTTCTCGATTACCACAGCCACCGGTTGATCAATACGGACCGAGCGAATATCCGGATAGGCGCCCTGATGCACCGTCGCCCAGCGCTGACGGGGATTCATGCCGCGCATGCCGCGATCATCTGCACCCGGAATATTGTCCCAATTGTCCGCTCGCAGAGTCAACGTGGCGAACTGGGGCGGATCAGCAAGATCGGTGGTAATATCATGAATCGCAGGGAGAGTTACCATGGCCGTGCCATAGGGCACCAGAAAGGCCAGGAAGCCGAGCGTTGCGAGCAGGCCCAGCCCCAACATTGGCCAATGGGTTTTCTGACCCTTGCGCCGGTTCAACGCGATAAAAACAATTGCCAGAACAAGGGTTATCACGGCCACAAGCACGGTCCAGGGCAGCGCTGCCAGGCCTGCTTGCCAGCCCCACAGGCCGATACCGCTACCCGCTGCAGCAATGACGAATACCAGGGGTGCCCCAACGCCAAACAGCGCGATGAGCCATCCCTTGGGATCATGGCGCAGCGATCTGGGTCTGATCATTTTTTTCGTCCCAGAAGGGGTTGGCGTTCCGCCGGTGCCTGGTTCATGTGCCTGATTTTGGTCCGTCACGCTTGCAAACTCCCCTTGATAGAGCAATCTTTTAGCTGGCGCTTCATCATCATGCAAATGCTACCTATGCGGCTCGACTTTTGCTGCAAAGCAGAGTAGCGCGCGCTTTTCCTGAAATATGAGACCAACGCCTTGTCCAGTATCATTCCTCTGGCGGAAATTGATCCGCAACTCGTCGAAGCCTTGCTTGATGCGGCCTTTGGTCACGATCGGCATGATCGTACCGCGTATAAAGTGCGCGAAGGCATGAACATGCTCGAAGGCTTGTCGTTGGCCGCTGTTGATCAGGAAAAGCACGAACTGCTCGGGTCGATTCAATGCTGGCCGATCGCCCTGACCGATGATGAAGGCAAGATGCACCCGATGATCATGGTCGGGCCAGTGGCGGTTTATCCGGATTTTCAGCGCGAGGGCATCGGCCGGGCGATGATGGCGGCCTTGCTGAAGGAAGTGCAGCCCAATGATCCGCTGCCGCTGGTGATGATCGGCGACCCGGAATATTATGAGCGCTTCTTCGGCTTTACGGCACAAGGCACTGCAGGCTGGACGCTGCCCGGGCCATGGGAACCGTCGCGGCTGCTGGTCCGCAGCAACCCGGCTCACCCCTTGCCAAAAGCCGGTATGCTCGGCCCCTGGACAAAATAGCGAGTCTATAGCTTTACAGAAATGGCGCCGGGCAATAGTCCGGTTGCATGCCCTACACACCACCACCCGAACTCGCCTCGCTCTCCATCGCGGAGATCGCCGAACTGGCCGAGGCGCAAAAGCTGCCGCCAGTCGATCAATGGGATCCGCAAGAGACGGGTGACAGCGAAATGCGGATTGCAGCGGACGGGACATGGTATCATCAGGGCGATCCGATCAAGCGTCCGGCCATGGTCCGCGCTTTTTCCAGCATCCTACGACGCGAACCGGATGACAGCTATGCGCTGGTCACCCCCTATCAGAAGCTGGGCATTGTCGTCGAAGATGCGCCGTTCATCGCGGTCGAACTGGAAAGTGAAGGCAGCGGCTCGGACCGGACACTCGCTTTCCGGCTCAACACCGACCATCTGGTGGTCGCCGGCGCCAAACATCCGCTGCGTTTTGGCGCAGTCAAGCCGCAGCCCTATCTGCAGGTGCGCAGGGGTCTGGAAGCGCTACTGTCCCGTCCGGTCTATTATCAGCTTGCGGAACTGGCGCTGGAGGAAGATGCCGACCCCGTCGGCATCTGGTCTGCCGGTATTTTCTTCCCGATGGCGCCCGGTCCATGAGCCTGCGCGACCGGCTCGAAAAGGCACTGGTGAGCGGACAGGCCAATGACCTGGTCCATTTGCTGTATAATGAACGCGATCATATCGATGATCTCAAGATCTTGCGCGATGCCGCGGTGCTGATTGCGGTGACCGATCGCCCCGATCCCGGCGTGATTTTCGTCCAGCGGCCAAAGCATATGCGCAACCATCCGGGGCAAGTGGCCTTCCCTGGCGGCAAGATCGATCCCGGTGACCGGGACCCGGTTGATGCAGCGCTGCGCGAGGCGCATGAAGAAGTCGCTTTGCACCGCAGCCATGTCGATATCATTGGCCTGACGGACAGCTTCCAGTCAGGCAGCGGCTATAATATCCAGCCGGTGCTGAGCGTCATTCCGCCGGATCTGCCATTTGTCGCCGACCCCGACGAGGTCGAAAGCTGGTTCGAAGCACCACTCGATTTTCTGCTCGATCCGAAAAACCGTGCGACCCATGAAGCGACCTGGAACGGGCGCAAGCGGCAATATTATGAAATCTACTGGCAGGACTATCGCATCTGGGGAATCACCGCGGGAATATTGAACAATCTCGGAAAAAGACTGGGCTGGGAACCATGAAACTGCCACCGGCTGAATGGACAGAGAGACGCGGGCTTGCGGCTTTGATTGCCGCCCTGGACGGCAAGGCACGTTTTGTCGGGGGAGCCGTTCGTGACAGCTTGCTGGGAGTCGAGGTCAAGGATGTGGACATTGCCACCCCGCTGCTGCCGGAGGACGTCATGGACCGGCTCAAAGCCGCGTCGATCAAGGCCATTCCCACCGGCATCGACCATGGCACGGTGACCGCCGTGCTGCCCGACGGGCCAGTCGAGATCACCACGCTGCGCCGCGATGTCTCCACCGACGGGCGCCGGGCGACAGTGGCGTTCAGCGACGACTGGCAGGAAGATGCGGCGCGGCGCGACTTCACGATCAACGCGCTTTTCGCCGATCCTGAAACGCTGGAGATTTTCGATTATTTCGGCGGCCTGCAAGATCTCGAACGTGGGCAAATTCGTTTCATCGGTTCGGCAGCGGCAAGGATTGCCGAGGATCATCTGCGAATCATGCGCTATTTCCGCTTTCTCGCTCGCTTTGGTCTGCACGAGCTCGAATCCGAGGCCTTCAAGGCCTGCGTCGACGCTGCCCCGCTGCTCGAAAACCTGTCGCGTGAACGGGTTGCGGATGAACTGCTCAAGCTGCTCGCCACCGACGATCCGCGCCTTGCTGTGGGCAAGATGCTGGAAGGAAAAATTTTCGGGCATATCATCGCCGGGACCGACCAGCAGGCTGGCGCGATATTGGACCGACTGGTCAGCCGCGAACAGACCTATGCCATCATGCCCGCTGCCATTCGCCGACTGGTGGCTCTCCTTCCCAAGGACCGAGACAGGCAAAGCACTATCGCCAAAGGCCTGAAGCTTTCGAAGAAATTGCAAAAGGCAATTGTCGACCGCTTTCCGGCGCGGCCCGAAGGCGAAGCGAATCTCGTCACCGGACCGTCTCCGGACGCGGACAATATTCGCGCGCTTGCCTATCGCACCAGTGTGGAGGCCGCGCGCGATGTTGCCCTGCTTTTTGCCGGTGATGATGCGCTGCCCAATATGCTCAGCCAACTGGAGAGCTGGCAACCCCCGATTTTTCCGCTGACTGGTGGCGATTTGATAGAGCGGGGCCTGAAGCCCGGCCCGATTGTCGCTCGGACTCTGGCCACGGTCGAACAGGCGTGGATCGACAATGGCTTCCCGGATGAAGAATGGGTCAGGGATTTTGTCGACGGTCTTGATTTCACCCGCAGGACATGAGCAAAGTCCGACGGAGATATGAACGACAGGCACCGGGCAACAGATACCCCGGTTGCACAGGAAAATAAGAGAGGCAGCGAATGACAGAGGCTCCGGAAAAAAACAGTCTGGTTGAGATGATCGCATCGCCGCGCAGCGATGCTGCCACCCATTGCAGCGCTGCGGACTATGACCGGCTGTACCGGGAAAGCATCGATGATCCCGACAGCTTCTGGTCGCGCCAGGCCGAACGGCTGGACTGGGACAAGGCCCCGCAGACCATCGCCAACTGGTCCTATGACCCGGTTTCGATCAAATGGTATGAGGATGGTGTCTTGAACATCTGCCACAATGCGGTCGACCGCCATGTCGCTGCCGGCAAGGGCGATGTCACCGCGCTGATTTTCGAACCCGACGATCCGGGCTCGGCCGGCCGCACGATCAGCTATGCCGAGCTGCAGGCAGAAGTGATCAAAATGGCCAATTGCCTGAAAAAACTGGGGGTCAGGAAAGGCGACCGGGTCACCATCTACATGCCGATGATTCCGGAAGGCGCCTTTGCCATGCTCGCCTGTGCCCGGATCGGCGCAATTCACAGCGTAGTCTTCGGCGGCTTCTCCCCCGATGCGCTGGCTGGCCGGATCGAGGATTGCGACAGCAAGTTCGTGATCTGCGCGGATGCGGGCAAACGGGGCGGCAAGCCGGTGCCGCTCAAGACCAATGTCGATGCCGCACTGGAAAAGGTTTCGGTCGATGCCGTTCTGGTCATCAACCATACGGACAGTGATATCGGCATGAGCGAAGGGCGCGATCACTGGTATCACGAGATCAACACAGACGTTCCCGCAGATTGCCCGTGCGAGCCGATGAATGCCGAAGACCCGCTGTTCATCCTCTATACGTCAGGCTCGACCGGCAAGCCCAAGGGCGTGCTCCACACCACCGGCGGCTATGCGGTCTGGGTGGCCACCACCTTTCACTATGCCTTCGATTACCAGCCGGACGAAGTCTTCTGGTGCTCGGCCGATATCGGCTGGGTCACCGGGCACAGCTATATCGTCTACGGGCCGCTGATCAACGGCGCCACCGAGATCATGTTCGAGGGCATCCCCAATCATCCCGATTTCGGCCGCTTCTGGGAAGTGGTGGAAAAGCACAAGGTCAATATCTTCTACACCGCCCCGACCGCGATCCGCGCCCTGATGCGCGAGGGCGACGGTCCGGTGAAGGCGCACGACCGCAGCTCGATCCGTCTGCTCGGCACGGTCGGCGAACCGATCAATCCGGAAGCCTGGCGCTGGTATTATGACGTGGTCGGCGAAGGCAGGTCACCGATCATCGACACCTGGTGGCAGACCGAGACCGGCGGCGTGATGATCACCACCCTGCCCGGCGCCCATGGCATGAAACCGGGCAGCGCCGGCAAGCCATTCTTCGGCGTCCAGCCGCAGCTGGTCGACGGCGACGGCAAAATTCTGGAAGGCGCAACCGACGGCAATCTGTGCCTCACCGCCAGCTGGCCGGGACAGGCGCGCAGCGTATACGGCGACCATGAACGCTTCATCCAGACCTATTTCAGCACCTACAAGGGCAAATATTTCACCGGCGACGGCTGCAAGCGCGACGCCGATGATTATTACTGGATCACCGGCCGGGTCGATGATGTGATCAATGTCTCCGGCCACCGAATGGGCACGGCAGAAGTCGAAAGCGCGCTGGTCTCCCACCCCAAGGTCGCCGAAGCGGCAGTGGTCGGCTATCCGCATGATATCAAGGGCCAGGGCATCTATTGCTATGTCACACTGAATGCGGGCGAGGAGCATAGCGACGATCTGATCGCCGAACTCCGGCTTCACGTTCGCAAGGAAATCGGCCCCATCGCCACGCCCGACCATCTCCACCTGACCCCCGCCCTGCCGAAAACCCGCAGCGGCAAGATCATGCGGCGCATATTGCGCAAGATTGCCGAGAATGACCATGGCGCGCTCGGCGACACCTCGACGCTGGCCGATCCGGGCGTGGTTGATTCGCTGGTCGAGGGCCGGTTGAACCGGTAAAGTCATTTACCTGCGAAGGCAGGTATCCAACTCCCGCCGGCTCCGCTTGGCGCGCCCGGGAGATGGGCCCCTGCCTTCGCAGGGGCAGGGCCTCACCTACCTGTCAAAACCGACAAACACCGCGGCCTCATCCACCGCCTTGCGCGTCGACACCACCGCATTGGCGGGAAATCTCTCGTCCGGCCAGCCGAGCGCGATGCTCTTCATGATCACCTGGTCATCGGCAATCCCGGCATGTTCCCGGACCACCGGTGACTGCATGATGCCCTGACTGTTGATCACCGTGCCCAGCCCCCGCGACCAGGCCGCGTTGACCAGCGCCGTCGCCACGGCGCCGCAGTCGAACGGCGTATCGTCGCTGCCATCGACCGCGCGGTCATAGGTGATGATCACGCAAACCGGCGCATCAAACTGGCGAAAGCCCCGCATCACCCAGTCCTGCCGCGCATCCTTGTCATCGCGTTCGATCCCCATCGCGGAAAACAGCTGCTTGGCCACACCAATCTGCCGCTCGCGATGCGGCCCTGCAAAGGCCGGGCCCGTCCGGAATTCGCGCGATTGCGGCACCCCGGCCAGCATCCGCTCGGTGTTGCCTGCCCGGATTTTTTCCAGCGGCTCACCGGTGATGACATAGAAGCTCCACGGCTGCGTATTCATCGAAGACGGCGCACGCATCGCCAGCTCCAGGATCTCCTCGATAAGCTCTCTTGGAACAGGCTTCGGCTTGTATCCGCGTATGCTGCGACGGCCGAGGACAACTTCATCAAACTGCATGGCTGGCTCCGTTTACAAGTATCCGTCGCTGGCTAGCGGACAAATGGCGCCATGCAAAGCCCGCTATTGCCAATGCCTGGGCGGAAAGCGGCCCGACGAAAACCGTGCTAACCCCGCGGCACCCGTATCTTGTCTACCAGCCACGCAATCTCCCTCGGCGGCGCACTCGTAAACCGCGCCACCACAATCGCCACAGCGAAATTCAGCAGCATTCCGATCACGCCAATGCCCTCGGGTGAAATACCGAACAGCCAGTTGGCCGCGACATTGCTCTCCGGCGACCAGAGCTTGAACCAGCCGATATAGAGGAAGGTGAAGCTCAGCCCCGTGACCATC
>NZ_JBGTDD010000091.1:0-21032 GCF_041748495.1 Parasphingorhabdus sp. | reverse complement strand
GAAGATGCTGCCGGGCATGATGCCGATCTTGCATTCGCCGGGAGTCAGCACGCCGGGGCAATTGGGGCCGATCAGCCGCGACTTGCTGCCCTGCAGCGCCCGCTTGACGCGAACCATGTCGAGCACCGGAACGCCTTCGGTAATCGCGACGATCAGTTCGATCTCCGCATCGATCGCCTCGAGGATCGAATCCGCGGCAAATGGCGGCGGAACATACACGACCGAAGCCGTCGCGCCAGTGGCGTCCTTGGCTTCCGCCACGGTGTTGTAGTTCGGCAGCCCGATATGGGTCGTGCCACCCTTGCCCGGCGTAACGCCCGCAACCATCTGCGTGCCATAAGCCAAAGCCTGCTCCGTGTGGAACGTGCCGGTATTGCCGGTCATGCCCTGGGTGATGACTTTGGTGTTCTTGTCGATTAAAATGCTCATTTAAAAACTCCTATTGGCACTAACGGCGTTATTCTGGCCAAGTTTGCCGGATATGATTTTGGTGACGCGCCGGTCAACGATGTTTCCTTCGCAGATATATGCGAATTCATAGTCAGCTTCCAAAGTGGGATACTGGAATTCAAACCTTCCGTTCTCGAATCTTCTGAAGACTGACTGATCAATGTCGGCCATTTTTGGCCCGTCTTGCAGGGAATCGGGATGAACATAGGGAAACTTCTCTAATGCGACACCGAGGCAGGTGTTGACCGCCTCCTCCTCAGCTTCTGACCACGAACTTGGCCCGCTTCCGGCACAAGCGCCAGCAGCAAAAAAGAAAGGAAGCACTAATAATTTCACGCCAGTGAGCTATCCAGTGCCTTACAAGCGTCCAGCAATTCCTTCACCGCATCCACCGACACATCAAAATTGCCCTGCGCTTCTTCGCTCAGCTCGATCTCGATGATCTTCTCGACGCCGTCCTTGCCGATGATGCACGGCACGCCGACATAAAGATCGTCGACGCCATATTGGCCGGTCAGATGCGCGGCGGCTGGTAGCACACGGCGTTTGTCCTTGAGATAGCTTTCCGCCATCATGATCGCGCTGGTCGCCGGCGCGTAATAAGCCGAGCCATTGCCCAGAAGCTGGACAATCTCGCCGCCGCCGGAGCGGGTGCGCTGGACGATCGCGTCGATATTTTCCTGCGTGGTCCAGCCCATCTTGATCAGATCGGGGATCGGGATACCGGCTACGGTCGAGTAAGCCGGAACCGGAACCATCGTATCGCCGTGGCCGCCGAGCACGAAGGCGGTGACATCTTCGACCGACACGTTGAATTCCTCGGCGAGGAAATGACGGAAGCGCGCGCTGTCGAGAACGCCGGCCATGCCGACCACTTTCTGATGCGGCAATCCGGAAAATTCGCGCAACGCCCAGACCATCGCGTCGAGCGGGTTGGTGATGCAGATAACGAAGGCGTCCGGCGCGTGGCTCTTGATGCCCTCGCCAACCGCCTTCATCACCTTCAGGTTGATGCCGAGCAGATCGTCACGGCTCATGCCGGGCTTGCGCGGTACGCCTGCGGTCACGATGATCACATCGGCGCCGGCAATGTCGGCATAATCGCTGGTGCCCTTGAGCTTGGAATCGAACCCGTCGACCGGAGCGGCCTGGCTCAGATCCAGCGCCTTGCCGGCCGGCATGCCCTCGGCAATGTCGAACAGGACGATATCGCCCATTTCCTTGGAAGCGGCGAGATGGGCGAGCGTGCCGCCGATCATGCCTGCGCCGATCAGCGCAATCTTGTTACGGGCCATCTGGAAAATTCTCCTGAAATAGAGTCGAAAAAGGATATTATGGGCCGGATTAGGCCCCATTCCTGACAATTTCAACCGCAGATCGCATCATTTTGCCCGCTATCTTTGCAACTGGTTCGCAATAGCAATAATCTGCTATCACTTTCGTCATGCTCAACTTGTTTGGGGACCGCGTGACGGGAAAGCCGCCGGAGATCGGGAAACCGGTTCAGGATGACGGCAATGCCGGAACATGCTTCCATTCCTTCCAGTTTTTTGCTTTCCAAAGCCCCGCTCCGCCGCCATGGTGCCCGCAAAAAGAGGATGCCAACATGCTGACAAAAGGCGACGATTACCCGCTGCACCAGACGCCGGAACCGATGGCGCTGTCCGGCGGCAACCGCAATTTCTACGACCGCTATTTCTTCAACGGCTATGCCGCAGACGGCAGCATCTTCTTCGCCGCAGCGCTGGGCATCTACCCCCAGCTCGACATCATGGACGCCGCCTTCTGTGTCTCGATCGACGGCAAGCAGCATAATCTGCGCGCCTCCAAACGCATGGGCAGCGAGCGGCTCGACCTGACCGTCGGCCCGATCACCGTCATCATTGTCGAGCCGCTCCGGCAGCTCCGTCTGACGGTCGCCGGCAACGACAGCCCGGTCACCGCGGACATTGTTTTCACCGCCCGCCATCACCCGATCGAGGAGCCCCGCTTCATCCGCCGCGACGGCCCACGGCTGATGATGGACTATACCAGAATGACCCAGAATGGCGACTGGTCGGGCACGATCACGGTCGATGGTCAGGACATCGAAATCAGCCAATGTCGCGGCACCCGGGACCGAAGCTGGGGGATAAGGCCGGTCGGCGCCGCCGAATCGCAGCCCCCGCCCGCTGGCGCTTTCCCGCAATTCTGGTGGCTCTGGACCCCGCTCAATTTCGATGATCACGCCTGTTTCTTCCACAGCAATGACGACGGCGACGGCGTGCCTTGGAACCGGCGCGGAGTGGTCGACGCGATCCAGGGTGGCGCTGCGGAGTTCGAACCACAGGCGATCGACCTCGGCTATCACAGCGGCTCCCGCCGCATCAGAAAGGTGAAGGTCGACACCGAAGGCGGCCAGCTCAGCATCACGCCGCGCACCGGCGATAAGACGCGGACTTTCTATATGTCTGGCCTCGGCTATCTCCACCCGGACTGGGGCCATGGCATGGATCATGGCGATCTGGAGATCGGCTATGACAGCCTCTCACTCGATCCCGCACCGGCTATCGACATGACCACCATCCATATTCAGGCGCTCAGCGATGCCGTGCTGACCGTAGACGGCACCGAGCATCACGGCATCGGCGTGGTCGAACAATTGTTCATCGGCGCGCACGCCACCAGCGGTCTGACCGGGCTTATGGATCCGGCATCATGAGCGGTGCCTTGCCCCTCCGCCCGGAGGAGTTCGAAAATGCCTTTGTCGAAGGGGTTTTTGGCGCCGCCGCCGGATCGCTCCGGTCCCTCCACCACCAACCGGTTGGCACCGGCCAGGTCTGCGACAGCTATCGCTTCACCTGCGACTGGGCCGATGGCGAAGCACCCGCTACCTTCATCGCCAAATGCCCCAGCGCCGATCCGGTCAGCCGGGGTGCGGCGGCGATCTTTCATCTCTACGACATGGAGGTCGGCTGGTACCGCGACGTCGCCGCCGGATCCGGCGTATGTTGCCCCCGCTCCTATCATGCCGCCATCAGCGACGACGAGCAGTCATTCGTGCTCATGCTGGAAGATATGGCTCCCGCCAGCCAGGGCGATCAGCTGGCGGGTGCATCGCTGCTGCAGGTGGAAACCACGCTGGCGGCGGCTGCCGCGCTGCACAATGTCCGGCCGGACAAGGGGTACGAATCCCTGGACTGGCTGCACCACGCCGCGGGCAACAGTGCCTTCATGGTGGGCAGCCTGCCCAAAGGCTATTCACTTTTTCGAGAAAGATTCAGCAACTTGCTGTCATCGGACATATTGGATCTCGGGCAGGAACTGATCGACCGGATCTCCCGCTATGTCGCGCACGAACCGCTCGAACTGACCATCACCCACGGCGACATGCGGCTCGACAATATCTTGTTCCATGCCGACGGCCGGGTGGCGGCGCTGGTCGACTGGCAGACCTGTTCGCTCGGCAATCCGGCGAATGATGTCGCCTATATGATCGGCACCAGCTTTGCCGATCCCGCCGAGCGACGGCGGCAGGAAGAGCGGCTGGTCACCGAATATCTGGCTGCACGATCCTCAGCACCGGACTTTACCGCTTTCTGGCAGGAATATCGCCGCCATGCCTTTTCCGGCTTCCTCATGGCGATCAACGCCTCGCTGCACGTCGAGCAGACCGAACGCGGCGACCGGATGTTTGCAGCCATGGCCGAGCGCCCTGCCCGAATGGCGCTGGATCTGGATAGTTTGAGCTTGCTCTAACATGGCTGCTGCGATGTCTCCTGCCCGAATTCAACGCATCTTGCTATCTTCGCCATGGCCCAGCGCCAGATATGCCTCCGACTGCATCTCGATCAGCCGGGACGCGGTGCGCTCGAAC
The DNA here is from genome assembly GCF_041748495.1 of Parasphingorhabdus sp. Lineage (GTDB taxonomy): Bacteria > Pseudomonadota > Alphaproteobacteria > Sphingomonadales > Sphingomonadaceae > Parasphingorhabdus. The sequence goes on along the minus strand of NZ_JBGTDD010000091.1, from coordinate 16,726 downwards.
TCGAAGGATCCGTCGCCTTCGGGATAGAGCATATCCGGTTCGGCTTCCGCGCTGGCCAGCAGCTTCACCTTATATTCGTACAGCGCGTCGATCAGGGTGACAAAGCGCGCCGCTTCATTGCGATTGTCCCGTGATAGTTGGGGAATGCCAACCACAATGACCGTGTGGAAGTGCCGGGCGATGGTGAGATAATCCTGCGCGCCCCGCGCCTCGGCACAAAGCCGCTTGAAGGAAAAGACCGCCACCCCTTTCAGCGACTTCGGCACGTGCAATGTCCGCCCGCCCGGCACGGCCAGTTCCTCGCTCGGGACATTGTCGGCATCGTCGGGCGAATAATCGGTCAGCCGGAAAAAGGCGTCCCGCATTGCCTGCGTTGCAGCCTCCCCGTTGGGTACATGCCACAGATCGACATCGCCGAGACGCTCGCGCCGATAATCGGTTGGCCCGTTGAGCGAAACCACTTCAAGCCTTGTTTTCAGCAGCTCGATGAACGGCAGGAAATGCTCGCGGTTGAGCCCGTCCTTGTAGAGATCGGCAGGCGGCCGGTTGGAGGTAGTGACGATCGTCACCCCCGCCTCGACCAGGGCCGTGAACAGCCGCGACATGATCATCGCATCGGCGCTGTTGTTCACCACCATTTCGTCAAAGGCCAGAAAACGCGCTTCGCTGGCCAGGGCGGCGGCAACCGGCAGGATCGGATCACCGAGCTCCTTCTTGCGCTCGTCCCGGATACGAGCGTGCACATCCAGCATGAATTCGTGGAAATGGGCCCGTTTCTTCCGCTTGATGGCGAGATTTTCGTAGAACAGGTCCATCAGCATCGACTTGCCGCGCCCGACTCCTCCCCACATATAGACACCCTTGGGAGGCTGCGGCTTCTTGCCGAATGTCCGCCACAGGAGGCTGCCGCGCGGCGGTACCGTTTCCAGCTCTTCCTGCAGCCGCGCCAGACGCTCGGCGCAGGCCTGCTGGTCAGCATCGGGCCGGAGTTCCCCCTGCGCAATCAACGCCTGATAGCGCTGATAGAATGAGCTCATTGCAGATCGGTTTTCTGATTCGGGGCCTTTTTCACGATCGCGGTGAACGAGGCCATATTATCCTGGCCGGCATCGCCCTGCACCACCAGTCCGCGCATGAACAGGAAACGCCCGGTTTCGCGGGCAATCTCGATCTGCGCCTCGAGCGGCTCGCCCAGTCGGGCGCCACCGATAAAATGGGTCTGCAATTCCATCGTGACGGCAAAACCGGACGGCCCCAGCTCGAGCACCCGCATCGCGGCAAACAGCGAACAGTCGATGAAACCCATCATCGTGCCGCCGTGGACAACATCGCCGAGATTGCGGTGTTTGCGTTCGGGGAACATGCGCACCCGGGCGATATCATCGCCCAGCCCGTCGCCACCGCGCCGGACAATCATCCGGCCAAGAAAGCTGTTGTAACAATCGGGATCGGTCAACACCCAGCTGTACCAAGCGGGATAGTCCGGGTCGGGATCGCTCATGACAAAATTACGCGCGGAGTCGGACATCACTCTTTTCCGGCGGTCAGATTTCGCGGGATGCGGTCATCTTCTTGATCTCAGCGATTGCCTTGGCCGGCGACAAGCCCTTGGGACAGGCGTTCGAACAGTTCATGATCGTGTGGCAGCGATAGAGCCGAAACGGATCCTCCAGTTCATCAAGCCGTTCGCCGGTCATCTCGTCGCGGCTGTCAGCCAGCCAGCGATAGGCCTGCAACAGGATCGCCGGACCGAGAAACTTGTCACTGTTCCACCAATAGCTCGGGCAGCTGGTCTGGCAGCAGGCGCACAAGATGCACTCGTAAAGCCCGTCCAGCTTGTTGCGGTCTTCCGGTGACTGCAGCCGTTCCTTGCCCGATGGCGTCGGCGTGACTGTTTTCAGCCAGGGCTGGATCGAGGCATATTGGGCATAAAAATGGGTAAAGTCGGGGACCAGATCCTTGATGACTTCCATATGCGGCAGCGGGGTAATCGTCACCTTGTTGCCGCAATCCTCGATCGCGGTGGTGCAGGCCAGACCGTTTTTGCCATTGATATTCATCGCACAGGATCCGCAAATGCCCTCGCGGCAGGAGCGGCGAAAGGTCAGCGTGGCGTCCTGCTCCGACTTCATCTTGATCAAGGCGTCGAGCACCATCGGACCGCAGTCATCGGTATCTATTTCGAACGTGTCGTAGCGTGGATTTTCGCCCTTGTCGGGATCATAGCGGTAGACTTTGAACGGCCGTTTTTTGCCGCTGGTCAGCGCTTGATGCAACTCACCCGTTTTGCGGATCTTGCTATTCTTCGGCAGCGTGAAAGTGGCCATGTCTATCGGATTCCCTTGTTATGCGGAAGGCATAACCAAGAAATGCCGGTATCTCAACCGTTTTGCACTGCAAAAAGCGACGGTGCCACGTTCAAATCCTGCAATCACTTGTGGCGCTCGAAAAAGGAAACCATGTCATCGAGCACAGGGGCCTTGTACCGGAACGGCTTGGCCACGGCCATGATGATCTCGAGATGATTGACACCCGGATATTCGACATATTCGGCTTCGCCGCCCGCTTCGACGATCTTGTCACGCAAAACCTTGCTGTTGCGCGGCTTGACCTGGGTGTCATCGGTGCCGCTCGAAAGCCAAAGCGGCGGCGCATCAGGCCGGACAAAATTGACTGGCTGGGTCATTTTCGGCGCGGGATAGTCACCAAAGCTCTGTTTGGTCGATTCGGAATCAAATGGATAGAAATCATAGGGGCCGGCGAGCGCAGCGACCCCGCGGATCAGATCCGGCGACTTGCCTTCCCGGCCCAGCCATTGCGAATCAAGTGCCAGCATCATCGCATTATACGCTCCGGCCGATTGGCCGGAGAGAAATATCCGGCCAGTATCGCCGCCATGCTGTCCAATATTGTCGTGCACCCAGGCCAGCGCCTTGGCGCTGTCTTCCAGAAAACCGGGAAACCGGGTTTTGGGAAATAGCCGATAGTCTGGCAACACGACCATATAGCCACGATTGGCCAGCGCGCGGCCGGTGAACGCATAATGATCCTTGGCCCCGTCACGCCACCCGCCGCCGTAGATGAACACGATGACGGGAAGCGGTTTGGCGCCAGCGCTCAGCGGAGCCCAGATATTCAGGCCCAGCCCCAGTTCCGCGTCATAAATCTGGTCCTGCACCATCAGCTGGGCATTGCTGTCACCCGGGATGACATTATTGACCATATCCAGTTGCTTGGGGCCGGGCTGCGAGAAGAACCACCAAGCGCATCCGCCGAGGCCGACTAGCAAGACTGCAATCAGGAGAAGCCATTTCATCGACCGAGCCTTAGCCAGCCGCTCAGGCGGTGGCAATGGCGCTCCAGTCGATCGGCTGATGGCGATCAATCGCGGCGTCAGCTGCGGGCATCGGATATTTGAGCCCGTTGCCACAGTTGAACAGCACCGCCCGGTCGGTCCTGCTGATCAGACCGTCCTCCAGCGCCTGCAAATAGGCAGCGGCGGTCGCCGCGCCTTCCGGGCAGAGCAACAGTCCGTCTTCCTGGCCAATCCGTTGTTGCGCCGCGATAATCGCCTCATCCTCGACCGCGATCGCAAAGCCGCCGGAATCGCGCACGGCCTGCAAAATCAGAAAATCGCCAATGGCCACCGGCACACGGATACCTGCCGCGACCGTATGGGCATTTTCCCACAAGGGCGCATGATCGAGTCCCTTTTCCCAGGCATCCACAATCGGTGCACAACCGGTGGCCTGCACTGCGACCATCCGCGGGCGCTCGGATCCGATGAAACCGATCGCCTCCAGTTCGTCAAACGCCTTCCACATGCCGATGAGACCGGTGCCACCGCCCGTGGGATAGAAAATCACATCCGGCATTTCCCATCCCAGTTGCTCGGCCAGTTCCAAGCCCATCGTTTTCTTGCCTTCGATCCGGTAGGGCTCTTTCAGCGTCGAGAGATTGAACCAGCCCATTTCGGCCTCGCCATCGGCAACGATCTTGCCACAGTCGTTGATCAGGCCATTCACGCGCCAGACCTTGCCGCCTTGCAGGGCTATTTCCCGCACATTCACTTCCGGTGTATCATCCGGACAGAAAACAAAGGCTTCCATTCCTGCGCGCCGGGCATAAGCGGCCATGGCGGCACCGGCATTGCCGTTGGTCGGCATTGCCAACCGGGTCAACCCCAGTTCCTTTGCCATCGACACCGCCATGACCAGCCCGCGCGCCTTGAACGACCCCGTCGGCAATCGGCCCTCGTCCTTGACGATGACATGGGAGCCCAGGGAATTGTCGAGCGGGATCAGTGGTGTCATATCCTCGCCGAGCGAGACAATATTGGCAGGGTGGACAACCGGCAAAAGCTCCCGATACCGCCATAGGTCGGTGGGTCGGGCGGCCAGCTTTTCCTTGCTCAGCGTTTCGGCCACCGCAGCCAGATCGTAGCGCACCAAAATCGGTGCGCCCGCAGGCGACAGATTCTGTATCGTAGCAGCAGGCAAATGGCCGCCCGTCTTGGAACATTCCAGATGGGTAACGAAATTGGCAATCTCGGCGGTGCGGTTATCCTGATTCATGCCAACCTGCTAGCAGCCAAGGCTCGGCAATCCACCACAATATTTCATTTTCCTGATCTTCAGGCAATCAGTCCGTTGCGCTTCAATCCTTCGGCAAGGATGGTTTCCAGCAATTGCGCATGGCTGAAGCCTACCGCCGCGGCCGATTTGGCAACCACCTTTTCGGACCAAAGATTGCAGTTCAGATTAATCTCGATAAAATTGATCTCACCGGTCGCCTTGTCCAGTCGGAATTCTATCCGGCCATAGTCAAAGGGTTCGAATTCGCGGGCAATTTTCTCTGCCATTGCCTGGATCTTGGGAGCAAATTCCGGATCGTCAAAGCGTTTCAGCGTTGCTTTCTCGGTATTGGGTACCAGATCGCGCTTCTCATAATAGGTCCAGAGCTTCTGTGTATCTTCCCGCTCGTAGATCAGCATCGGCAAGGCTTTTGGACCATCGGAACTGATAAAAGCCGCCTGCACATCATAGCCGTCGAGATAGGGCTCGACTATGGCGTCATGTCCCTGGGCATGGATCCCGGCAATAGCATTGGCGACGCCGGGCCAGTCAAAAGCATCGGAAATTGCCCAGCTCGCCGAACTGGCATTGGGCTTGATGACCCATCGCTCGGCTTTCGGGCAGTCGGACTCGTTTACTGGCGCGCCCTTGCGAAAACAAAACCATGGCGCGGTCGGTACACCGGCATGGGTGGCGACCAGCTTCGATACCGACTTGTCGTCTCCCAATCCGCGAATGAACGGCATGGCCCCGACATAGGCGATCCGGTGCATGTTGCACAAAAGGGGAATCAACATTTCGCTGTTCACAAAGCCGCCACGATTGAGCAGCGGAAAAACAAAATCCACCTCAGGGTTTTTGAACAGAACATCATATCTATCGGCAACTGTCAGATTGATGCCAAGGCTTTCGAGACTGGTTCTTACTTCATGATGATAGATGGCATGATTACCGTCTTCGGGATGCATGCCGCCGCCCCACAGCGCATGCTTCGCCAAAAACAGGAATTTCAGTCGCTCCTTTGCCTCATCGGGTATGACGAGCGGCCGGATATCGGGGGAGATCGAATTCACGCAATTTCTCCTAGTTGCACGCGGGCCCTATAGTCCCAAGAACCTCTCTTAAACAATCAGATTTTCAGTTCGTGAACCCGGTTTTCCAAAATGGCTTCAACGATCCGGTAGGTGCGCTCATTGTCCACATCTATCGCTTGTGTACCGTCGCTTAGCGGTACCCGGCGCATATCAATGCCAAAGCGTTTTGACATTCTCTGGAACGCATTGTCGATGCTGATCCAGCCAAAGCGCATCATCAGGATATTGAACAGGCCAAAGGCATTCACGAGACGCCGGGGGTGGTTCATGAACTGGCCACCTTCCCTGAATATTTCCACGGCTTCAAGCGCATGCTGGTCCGCGATGCCGTAAAGATTGCAATTGGCGTATCCGTGATCGCGAAACTCATAGAAGAACCGCTGGGCAACCGGATGCACTCTGCGGATGTCATCCTTGTTCGCGAGCGCGGCCACCGCACCCGCACCGGAGGCCATGGCCTTTACAACGCGGTCGATACTGTCATGCTTGATCAGCACATTATCCGCCGTCGTAATGACAAAAGGCGGGTGGCCGTTGTCGCAGCCGCTCAGGACACTGCCCGCGATATTGCTGTCTGATGAAATGATGTGGATCGGTACTCCTTCGCGCGCAAAAGCCTCGGCAACCGGCCGGACTGCGGCTTCGCCATCGGGCTCGATCAGCACATGTACTGCTCGACAGCCGGGATGCGATGTCACCGATTCCAGCGTCCGGGCGATCAGCATCTTGCCGGCAATCGGAATCAGGCATTTGTGGCTCACGCCATGGGCCTGGCCGAGTGGATTGACTATACCTGTGCGCTGGGCAGCAAGCAAAATGACATCAAATTTTCCACTCATCCAATGATTATGGCGGGTCGATCGGATTATTCAAGTGGAGCCGAGTAATAGAGAGGTAGAAAAAGCTGGGTTATGCGATAAAGAGGCTCAATCGTCGGCCCCCTGTTGGAAAAGTTGAAATCTGTGTCGCGAAATATGCTCTCGAAATGGTCCAGCAGCGAGGATTCCCTGATCCGCGTATTTCGCAACAGCAGCTGGCTGTTTTCTGCCAAGGGCGTGGGCGCGGTCCTGAGCATATTCTATCTCGCGATATTGACCCGGTCCTTGGGTGTCGCTGGCTTCGGTGAATTCATGGTCATAGTCGGTGCGATTCAGGTCATGGCGGCAATCCTGAAACTCCAGACTTGGCAGGCCGTGGTGCAATTTGGCGTGCCCTATCTTCTGGCCGGCCAGCATCGAGCATTCCGAAAATTATCGGTGCAAAATTTCTGGATCGAATTGATTGGTGGACTAGTGGCCTGCGCTGCCTTGTGGCTGATGCTGCCTTATGGCGCAGCGCAATTTGGCTGGAATGCTCCGGTGCAGCAAGCGATCATGGGCTATGGCGTGATCGTTTTCCTGTCGGTCCGCTCCACACCAACCGGCATATTGCGGGCCCAGGATCGTTTTGGTGGCAATGCCGTTGGCGATGCGATCATTCCGATCGTGCGCTTCGCTGGTGCATTGATTCTGGTTGTTACCCTGCCATCGATGACGGGGTTTCTGATTGTCTGGGGACTTTCCGAATTTATCAGCTTTCTGGTGATGTGGCTGATGGTGTGGCGGCGCCATGACTCAGTCCATCCACCTGGCAATGAGGCAGCTATTGCGGTCACGCCGCCCAGCCGAAAGCAGTTTCTGGCCTTTCTCCTATACACTAATCTCGCCTATCTGATCAGCGTCATCCGCGAACGATTGGTGGTTGTGATCGTCGGTTTTTTCGTCGGTCCAGCTGCCGCCGGTCTGTTCCGACTGGCTGACCAGATTGCCAATAGCCTAAACCGGCTGGCAGAAGTTTTTGCCCGGCCGCTATTTGCCGAACTCTCGCGCTTGTTCGCCATCGGTCGATCGCGTGAATCCCGGATCTTGTTCTGGCGTTCGCTGCGCGTATCCGCGGTCAGCGGAGCCGTCATCTTTATCGGCCTGTTGCTGCTGGGTGAGAATATCATCGCCCTCATTTCCGGCCCGGAATATCTCGCGGCCTATCCGATCCTGCTGCTGCTGGGTGCTGCGACGATCATCAGCCTGGCCGGGCTCGGGCTCGAACCTCTTCTCCAGGCGGCCGGGCAGGCCCGCAATGCACTTGTCGCCCGGGTTGCGGGGCTGGTCACACTGGGAGCGCTTTTGGCCGTCTTTTTGCCAGCCTACGGAACAATCGGCGCGGCATGGGTGATGTTAATTTCCGCAATATTGACAACCATCATCCTGTTCATATCGAGCCGCGCCGCGATCAGAAAACCGCAAAGGCCTTTGTCACATTCACGCAGGTCCTAAAGCTTTCTGCTATAAAAAAGGCGGCCCGCAGGCCGCCTTTTTCGATATTCGATGTGGCCTCGCTTAACGCTTGGAGAACTGGAAGCTCTTGCGTGCTTTCGCCTTGCCATATTTCTTCCGCTCGACCTTGCGGCTGTCGCGGGTCAGGAAGCCTGCTGCCTTGACCGCGGCACGCAATGTCGGCTCATATTTGGTCAGCGCCTGCGAAATGCCGTGCTTGACTGCGCCGGCCTGTCCCGACAGTCCGCCACCCTTGACCGTGACATCCACGTCATACTGGCCTTCGCGTTCGGTAATCGCAAAAACCTGATTGAGCACCAGACGCAGGGTCGGGCGAGCAAAATAGGTTTCCTGATCGCGGCCATTGACCGTGATCTTGCCATTGCCAGGCTTCAGCCAGACACGGGCGACGGCGTCTTTCCGGCGGCCGGTCGCATAAGCCCGGCCAAATTTATCCAGTTCCTGCTCGCGCAAGGGCATGGTGGATACAGCTGGTTCAGCGGCAGCAGGAGCCGCTTCATCACCAGCGGCTGCTGGCGCGTCGACCACAGCCGGGCCAGCGATATCTTTCAGATCAGCGAGATCGGTTTTTACGTCAGACATTATGCGCCCACCTTGTTCTTACGGTTCATCGAAGCGACGTCGAGCGCCACCGGGTTCTGGCCAGCATAAGGATGCTCGGTACCAGCGAAAACATGCAGCGCCCGCATCTGCGCAAAGCCCAGCGGACCCTTGGGGATCATTCGCTCGACGGCTTTTTCCATCACCCGCTCGGGGAAGCGGCCTTCGAGCACCTTCTCGGCGGTTGTGCCGCTGATGCCACCGGGATGGCCGGAGTGCTTGTAATAGGTTTTCTGCTTGGTCTTGTTGCCGGTGAACTTTACCTTTTCGGCATTGATCACGATGACATGATCGCCGCAATCGACGTGCGGGGTGTAGCTAGGCTTGTGCTTGCCACGCAGGATATTGGCGATGATCGAGGCTGCCCGGCCGACGACCAGATCTTCGGCATCAACGATATGCCATTTCTTTTCGACTTCAGCTGGCTTGGCCGACTGGGTCTGTTTGGTGATACCCTTCATGGGGTGGCTCCTTCTTGGAGAATGGAATTCAAAAATAACAAATGCCGAACGATCCTGATTCGCAGGTGTCCGGCAAACTGGGGCGCTATTGGCGCTGTTTCAGCGGCAAGTCAAGCAAAAGTGGGGCTTTCAAAACGGGTAATATGATACCGTGATTAGCTTCTGGCTCGACCCAGCAAGTGAACGCCCCATGCGGTCGAGGCAACAACCAGCGCGCCGACAGCCTGATGAAGAACCGCCAGATTGATGTCGATCCCGGTCATGACCGTAGCAATGCCCAGCAATATCTGAATTCCGAACGCGATATGGATTGCGACCGAGCAGCGACGATCAATTGGCCGCACCTTGCGCGCCAGGATGACCAGAAACCCTACCGCGACCCAGGCCCACCAGCGGTGGATGAAGTGGATCAGATAAGGGTCGTTGTTGAGCGCATTCCAGACTCCTTCGGTCCAGCTGATTCCGCCGGGGATAAAATATTCGTTCATCAACGGCCATGTGTTGGAGACATATCCGGCGTTCAGGCCAGCGGTATAGGCGCCAAATAGCAACTGGATGAACAATACCGCCAACACGGCTGCGCCCACTCCACTCATCCGCGCCGGCCTGTCGATGCCGCGCGCCAGCTGGCGCAGGTCGAGCGCGGTCCAGACCAGTCCGCCGAGGATGAACAGCGCCGTCAACAGATGCACGGCCAGCCGGAAATGGCTGACATCTGTCCGTTCGCTGAGTCCGGAACTCACCATCCACCAGCCGATCGTTCCCTGCAAGCCGCCCAGCGCGAGCAGCGCAACCAGCCGCCAGCCATAGCCGGACGGGATCGCCCGCTTGACCGCAAACCACAGCAGTGGCAGCGCAAAGGCGAGGCCAATCACCCGTCCGAGCAGGCGGTGAACCCATTCCCAGAAATAGATGAACTTGAAGTCCGCCAGCGTCATCCCGGCCGGGCCGCTGATTTCCAGATATTCCGGAATCTGCTTATATTTCTCGAATTCTGCTAGCCAGTCCGCTTCGCTCAACGGCGGGAGCGCGCCGGTGACCGGCTTCCATTCGGTGATCGACAGGCCCGATTCGGTCAGCCGGGTGATGCCGCCCACGACGACCATGATGAACACCAGAAATGCAACGCTATAAAGCCAGTTCGATATCGCTATCGGGCGCAGCTTTCGCAGACCCGCCGGATGGCTCAAGATGCTTGTAACGGTCATCGACCGCTATTTGGGGTCAAATCCATGGCCTGACAACCAGAAACATGTTCAACGAGTGGAAATTCCCAGAATGATATGTTGTATCTTAACACGCTTTTTCCTATATCCCGATCACGCAACAACAAGTGAGGCAGTGAGTCGTGTTCACGACAGCAAAATTCTGGGACAAAAATGGCCTGCTGGTCAGGGACGGGCATTGGGACCGGATGGCCGTGCTGATATCGGGCCTGTGTCTCGTGCATTGCGTCTCGACCATCGCCTTTGTCGCAATCCTGTCGTCGGCTGGCGGCCTGCTGCTCGATCCGCTCGTCCATGAAATTGGTCTCGGCATAGCCATTGCACTCGGTATGTTCACCCTGGGACGCGGAGTCCTCGATCATGGCTATATCATGCCGGTGGCGATTGGCAGTCTGGGCCTGGGCATGATGATGGGAGCGATCTCGCTAGGCCATGATATCGGCCATGGCGGCCTGGAAATATTTTATACCATGCTGGGCGTCGGATTGCTCGCCCTGGCCCATGATCTGAACTACCGCGCCACCCATTGATTGCGCCCCATTGCCCTTGTGGTGAAACTTCCCTAAATTATCCCCATGGGAAAACATGATCATCTTGAGCATCACGGCGATTCTTTAGCCAATGCAGCGCGCGCCAATCTGGAAAGATCCGGCGAAAAATGGACCGATACCAGAGCGGCGATCTTCGACGCCCTCGCCGGTTTCTCTCGTCCGGCCTCGGCCTATGACATAGCAGAACTGGCTTCCACAGCGCGCGGTAAACGCGTTGCGCCGAACAGCGTTTACCGGATCCTCGACCTGTTCGTCGCGAACAATCTCGCCATGCGGGTCGAAAGCGCCAATGCCTATCTCGCCAACAGCCACCCTGGCTGCGAACATGACTGCATTTTTCTGGTCTGTGACAATTGCGGCGAAGCGACTCATATCGACGACGACGCCCTGTCGCAGCAAGTGCGTAAAGTCGCGAAAAGTCAGGGATTTGAATCCATCCGTCCGGTGATAGAGGTGCGTGGCATTTGCCAGAAATGCAATTGATCCATTCCGCTTGTCAGCTAATGTTAACGGTCAACCTGCTGAAAGTTCGACAGAGCCATGCGATGGCGCTAAAGCTGGGGTCAAACAGGGAGTGAATATGCCGGGTTCCAATACACCATTGCTGGATAACGTCTCCTTTCCAGCCGATTTGCGCAAGTTGAAACCTGCGCAACTCCGCCAGTTTGCCGACGAACTGCGCGCAGAAGTGATCGACACCGTGTCCACAACCGGAGGCCATCTCGGTGCCGGCCTCGGTGTTGTCGAACTGACAACGGCCATCCATTATGTTTTCAACACACCCGAAGACCGGCTGATCTGGGATGTCGGCCATCAATGCTATCCGCACAAGATCATTACCGGGCGCAGGGACCGGATCCGGACCCTGCGACAGGGCGGCGGCCTGTCCGGTTTCACCAAGCGGTCGGAAAGCGAATATGATCCCTTTGGCGCCGCGCATAGCTCGACCTCGATCAGCGCGGCGCTCGGTTTTGCGATCGCCAACAAGCTGAACAACAAGCCCGGTCGCGGGATTGCCGTCATCGGCGATGGCGCGATGAGCGCCGGAATGGCCTATGAAGCGATGAACAATGCCGAGGCCGCGGGAAACCGGCTGGTCGTCATTCTCAATGACAATGACATGTCGATTGCACCCCCGGTCGGCGGGCTTTCTGCCTATCTCGCCCGGATCGTATCCTCGCGCGAATTTCTTGGCGTGCGCCAGCTTGCCCGCCGGATTGCCAGCAAGCTGCCCAAGGCGCTCTATGATGCAGCGCGCAAGACCGACGAATATGCGCGCGGCATGACCATGGGCGGGACGTTGTTCGAGGAACTCGGCTTCTATTATGTCGGCCCGATCGATGGCCACAATCTCGAACATCTCATTCCCGTGCTGGAAAATGTCCGCGACGCGGCAGAAGGCCCATGCCTGATCCATGTCGTCACCGAAAAGGGCAAGGGCTATAAATTTGCCGAGGAAGCCGACGACAAATATCATGGCGTCGCCAGATTCGACGTCATCTCCGGCAAACAGGACAAGGGACCCGGCGGCGGACCACCGGCCTATCAGAATGTCTTCGGCGAAACGCTGGCCAGGCTGGCCGACAGCGATCCCCGTATCTGTGCCATCACTGCGGCCATGCCAGGCGGCACCGGCGTCGACAAATTTGCCAAGGCGCATCCCGACAAGGCCTTTGACGTCGGCATCGCCGAACAGCATGGCGTCACCTTTGCCGCCGGTCTGGCCGCACAGGGCATGCGGCCGTTCTGCGCCATCTATTCGACCTTCCTGCAACGCGCCTATGATCAGGTCGTGCATGATGTCGCGATCCAGAATCTGCCGGTCCGTTTCGCTATCGATCGAGCCGGACTGGTAGGCGCGGACGGCAGCACCCATGCCGGATCATTCGATGTCACCTATCTCGCGACCCTGCCCAATATGGTGGTGATGGCCGCGGCGGACGAGGCGGAGCTGGCGCATATGACCTATACTGCGGCGTTGCACGACAATGGCCCGATTGCCTTCCGCTATCCGCGCGGTAATGGCACCGGCGTGCCGATTCCGGAACAGCTCGAGCGGCTGGAAATCGGCAAGGGCCGGATCGTCAAGCAGGGCACCAAGGTAGCGATCCTGTCGCTTGGGGCACGACTGGAAGAAGCCAAAAAGGCGGCAGAACGGCTCGAGGCCAGAGGTCTCAGCACGACGGTTGCCGATCTGCGCTTCGCCAAACCGCTCGACGAAGAGATGATCCGCAAATTGCTGACCACGCATGAAGTGGCCGTCACCATCGAGGAAGCCGCAGTCGGCGGCCTCGGCGCGCATGTGCTGACTTACGCATCTGACAACGGCCTGACCGACGCGGGCCTGAAGATCCGCACGATGCGCCTTCCCGACAAGTTCCAAGATCAGGACAAGCCCGAACTGCAATATAAGGAAGCCGGACTGGATGCGGACGGCATTGTCGAAACCGTGCTCAAGGCGTTGCGCCACAATAGCGCCAGCGTCGAGGATGCAGGGGCTCGGGCGTGATCGCGACGTTAGTATTGTTCGTCGCTGTACAAACTTTGGACCACCAAAAAATCAACGTATTGAACCCGGGCCTGTATCAGCAAAAAATGAATGCCTGCAAAGCACAGGTTGGAGAAAATCGCGCGGAAGCGGATATCGCTGAGTCAATTATTGCGTGTCTGGAAAAAGACCCGGAGCTTATGGCAGCGCAAAAAGCCTGTAGTAAGAAACATAAGAATGACGATGCAGCAGTCGCAAAATGTCTGGGCATAGTCGACGCCACCAATATGCCGCTTGAAGAACTGAAGTCGGACATCTCAAACCGTCACCCTGTAGACTATTATATGCTGGCCGCCCGGCTATTTCAGGCTGAGCAAAAAGATGCTGCGGTGTTTTGGTTCTATGCTGGCCAACTGCGATGGCGTGCAAGGTTGAGTTGTTTTGGTAGTGATCCGGGCGGCGAAAGCGCACTCTTTGGCGCGATGAACCAACAAGTGGGCCTGTCAATCAACGAATATGTCGGCGGATATCCGAGCAAATGGGTGGAGACGATTCACCGGGTCGTTGAGTGGGACAAAAGCGACGCGTCCGAATTTCAAGATAGACAAGAATGTCAATCGCATATTCATAAACAGCGGGAAGGACTTCTGGGTCTCGCAAAGTCTATCGAGCGCGATCGCGAAAAAATAGCCCTGCAAAGAACGGATAACGATCTACCCAATTTTGAGCAGTAACGCCAAGGGGCAATGGCCGTTCTGTAGCTCAATCATGTTGCTGCTTGCGATTGCCGGAAACGGTCTTTAGGCGATTGCACCATGCCACCGGAACTTTCCCATATCGATCACTGGATATTCGATCTCGATAACGTGCTCTATCCGGCCGAGTGCGATCTGTTCGCACTGATCGATATGAAAATGGGAGAATATATCGCCCGCGCTCTGGACTGCGATCTGGTCGAAGCGCGAACGATCCAGAAGCGCTTTTTCCATGATCATGGCACCACGCTCGCAGGGCTGATGCAGCACCATGGCACCGACCCCGCCGATTTCCTCGATTTTGTCCATGATATCGACATGGACCGGCTGACCGCTGCGCCGCAGGTTCGGGCAGCGATCGAAGCGCTGCCGGGCGAGAAGCTGGTCTTCACCAACGCCGACCGGCCCTATGCCGAGCGGGTGCTCGAAAAACGCGGGCTGGGCGGCCTGTTTCACCAGATGCACGATATTCTGGATGCGGACCTCGTTCCCAAGCCGCAAACAGCCGCCTATCACAGCATGATTGCCGCGACCGGTATCGACCCAACCCGCGCGCTCTTTGTCGAGGACATGGCGCGCAATTTGCAACCAGCCAAAATTTTGGGCATGACCACCGTCTGGATCAATACTGGTGCAGAATGGGCTGGCCGGGAACATGATCCCGGCTATATTGATCACGAAATCACCGATCTGGAAAGCTGGGTCACCGGCCTCCACAGCGCCAAGGAAGAACAACCGACATGACCGCAGCATTGCAGACCATAATCGACACCGCCTGGGACAAGCGCGAATCCCTGAGCCTCACGACACAGGGGCCAGAACGCGATGCGGTCAATCAGGCGCTGGCGATGCTCGACAACGGCACCGCGCGGGTCGCGGAGAAAAAGGATGGTGAGTGGGTCGTCAACCAGTGGCTCAAGAAAGCCGTGCTGCTTTCCTTCCGTATCAACGACAACCATCTGATCGAAGGGCCTGGCGGTGCCAATCACTGGGACAAGGTGCCCAGCAAATTTGCCGGCTGGGGCGAAAACCGCTTCCGCGAAGCCGGATTCCGCTCTGTTCCAGGATCGATCGTCCGGCAGGGCGCGTTCATCGGCCGCGGCGTTGTGCTGATGCCGAGTTTTGTCAACATCGGCGCTTTCGTCGATGAAGGCACGATGGTCGACGGCTGGGCGACGGTCGGCAGCTGTGCGCAAATCGGCAAGAATGTCCATATCTCGGGCGGTGCCGGCATCGGCGGCGTGCTCGAGCCGTTGCAGGCTGGCCCGGTGATCATCGAGGACGGCGCGTTTATCGGTGCCCGCGCCGAAGTCGCCGAAGGCGTCCGTGTTGGCGAAGGCGCGGTGCTTTCCATGGGTGTCTATCTCGGTGCCTCTACGAAGATTGTCGACCGCGTCACCGGCAAGATCTGGATCGGCGAAGTGCCGCCTTATTCCGTCGTCGTACCCGGCACCATGCCGCCGAAAGTCAATATCGACGGGATGCCCGGGCCCAGCCTCTATTGCGCCGTGATCGTCAAGACCGTCGACGCCCAGACCCGGTCGAAGACCGGTATCAACGAATTGCTCCGCGACTGATGGCAACCCGGGTGGATCAGGTGAAGGCAACGCTGGAGCCGAATAACCATCCCTATCGCAATGGCGCATGGACGCCGGTTTTCGAAGAACTGGACACCGACGAGCTTGAGGTGATCGGCGAAATCCCCGCCGACATCGATGGCCTATATGTCCGCAACACCGAAAATCCGGTGCACGGCAGCCTTGGTCGCTATCATCCCTTTGACGGCGACGGGATGATCCACACGATCCGTCTGCAAAATGGCAAGGCCACCTATCGCAACCGCTTTGTCCGCACCGAAGGTTTTGAAGCCGAGCAACAGGATGGCGGGCCACTGTGGGCCGGACTGATGGGCAATCCGCATGATTCGCTGAGACCGGGGATGACCGCGCACGGCAGCGTCAAGGACAGCAGCTCGACCAATGTCGTGGTGCACGCCGGCGCGATCCTGTCGACCTTCTATCTGTGCGGCGAAGGCTATCGGCTCGATCCGGAGAATTTGGCGACGCTCGGGCCCGCCGACTGGGTTCCGCCGCACGGCATATCCGCTCATTGCAAGGTCGACGAGGCGACCGGAGAATTGCTCTTCTTCAACTATGCGATCGAAAAACCCTTTTTCCAATATGGTGTTGTCGGTCCCGACAATCAGCTCAAGCATCTGGTCCCGATCGACCTGCCCGGCCCGCGCTTGCCGCATGATATGGCCTTCACCGAGAATTTCGCGATTTTCAACGATTGTCCGCTGTTCTGGAAAGAGGAACTGTTCGAGCGCAAGCTCAGGATTCCGGGCTGGCACCCCGATATGCCGACCCGTTTCGGCATCCTGCCGCGCCTGGGAGAGCCAGAAGATATCCAGTGGTTCGAAGCCGCGCCGACCTATGTTCTCCACTGGGCCAATGCTTATGAGCAAGGCGACGAAATCATCCTCGACGGTTATTTCCAGAACGACCCGGTGCCGCCGCCGCTGACCGACTTTCCATCCGGCTATGAGAGCATGGGCGCCAGCCTCGACCTGCACAGCTTCAAGCCCGAACTGCACCGCTGGCGCTTCAACCGGAAAACCGGAGAAACCCGCGAAGAGACGCTT
>NZ_JBGTDD010000090.1:0-18790 GCF_041748495.1 Parasphingorhabdus sp. | reverse complement strand
CCGCAATTTGATTTCGGCGGCTCGGTCGAGGCAACCTACGGCAATTTCAACCAGATGATCTTGAAGGCCGATGTTACGGGACCGCTGTCCGAGACCATCGCCGTGTCCCTCGACGGAAACTATAACAAGCGTGACGGCTATGTGGATGTTCCCAATCTGGGGATCGACATAAATAACCGTGATCGCTGGAGTGTTCGCGGGCAGTTTCTGTTCGAACCCACTTCCGATCTGAAAATTCGCGCCATCGGTGATTACAGCCGGATCGACGAAGAATGCTGCTTTGCCGGCAATATTGTCGCTGGTCCAAGCGTACCTGCGATATTTGCACTGGGCGGTGCGGTCGATCCAGAAAATCTCTTCAACGACACAAGCTTTTTGAACATTGCTCCAAACAACAAGATCGACAGCTATGGCGCGTCGGTTCAGGTCGACTATCAGGTAGGCGCGCTTTCGCTGACGTCGATCACCGCCTATCGTGAGCTTCGATCTTTCAACACCGGCGATGTCGATTTTTCCAGCCTCGATATCGTAACCGACCAGACGGATCAGGCAATTGATACGTTCAGTCAGGAATTCCGGATTGCCTCGGATTTTGACGGGCCGCTGAACTTCCTGGTTGGCGGATATTATTTCAAGGAAGATGTCGATCAGAGCAGCCAGCTGTTTACCGGAACGCAAGCACGTCCATTTTTCTCGCTGCTGGCCGGCAACCCGCAAGTATTCAATGGTGTTGAAGCGGCCCTGGGATTCCCGCAGAACAGCATTTTCAGCCCCGGTTTACTGACCGATGAACGGTTCACCCTGAGCAACGAAGCTTATTCGGTCTTCGGTACCGTCGATTTCGAAGTGGTGGACGGACTGACGCTGACCGGCGGATTCAATTATACCAAGGACAAGAAGGACTTCACCGCTTCCGTGACAGCGTTTGACGAACTTGGTCAGGTCAATCTGGTTGATGCCTTTATCGCCGGCGCCATTGGCTCTTCCGATCCGGCGGTCATTGGACAATTTGCTGCCAATAATCCCCAGCAGTTCGCGGCAATCGCCGCAGCGGCTCAAAATCCTGCCGTCAATCAGCTGCTCGGTCTGGCTCCCTTCCAGTTCCAGCCACCGTTTCTGAATGTTCCAAATGCTGTCGAAGATGGCCGGACGCGGGATAACGATTTCTCATACACGCTTCGCGCTTCCTACGAAATAAGCCGGAACTTCAACGCCTATTTCACCTATGCCACCGGTTTCAAGGCGTCCTCGGTCAACCTTTCCCGCGATAGCGACCCGCTGCCGACTGATTTTACCCCGGGACCATTGCTCAGTGCGATTTTGGCTCCATCTTCACCGATTCGGGATGCTGGCATCGCCACGCCAAATCTGAATAGCGGCACACGCTTCGCCGGGCCAGAGGACGCCGAAGTCTATGAAGTGGGTATCAAAGGCCAGTTTGATGGATTCGGGTTCAACCTGGCCGTGTTTGACCAGACCCTCAAAGGTTTCCAGTCCAACATTTTCACCGGCACTGGCTTTGCTCTTGCCAATGCAGGCCAGCAGTCAACCCGTGGTTTCGAATTTGACGCGACCATCAGGCCGGCTGATCCCTGGCTCTTCACATTTGCCCTGACCTATCTTGACGCGACATTCGATGATTTCCCGAATTCGGCGGTGGGCGATTTGACTGGTGAACGGCCGGCAGGCACGCCCGCTTATTCAATCGCCACGTCCGCGACCTATACCCACGAGTTTGCCGCGAGTGGCAACATGCTGATCGGCCGCGTGGATTATAGCCACGAAAGCAACGTGAACATCACCAACGGACTACCCACTTTTGGTCCTGCAGCGGAAACGCTGTTCCGGCGTGAAGTCAACCTGGTGAATACGTCCCTGACTTTGGCGTTGGAAAATGGCGTCGAGGTCAGTGCATTCGCCCGCAACCTGTTTGATGAACGCTTCATCACTCAGGTTTTTGATGGCGTCGCCCAGGCCGGTACCGTGTCGGGCTATCCCAACCAGCCGCGCACTTATGGCGGGTCTGTCCGTTTCAAATTCTAATTTGAAATATAATTACAAAAATTAGCCCCATTGGGAAACCAGTGGGGCTTTTTTGTGTCATAACAGTACCACTTTTGCCTGCTTGAATGCAAAAACTGATATTAACCATGCAATATCCGCAATTCATTCTGGACTTAATCGCGCGATTAGTTGAATATCGATTCATTGGGGGGATGGACAAAAGTTTCACTCTCCGATGAAAATTGGGATTTGGGAGAGAGAAATGCGTAAATCGCTACTGTTAGCCGCTACAGCTATATCTGCAATGTCCGTACCCGCCTTGGCGCAGGATCGAGACGATGGTGTCTTTGATGACAATGTCATTATTGTTACTGCACAACGCCAGGCGCAAAGCGCTCAGGATGTTCCGATCGCGGTTTCAGCATTTTCGCAAGCAGCGCTGGAAGCGCAGCAGATCGAGAATAGTTCCGATCTCCAGCTGACGCTGCCAAACATCACTTTTACAAAAACCAACTTCACCAGCTCCAGCTTCACGATCCGGGGCATCGGCGACCTTTGTGTTGGCGTGTCGTGCGACCAGGCAACCGCGATCCACTTGAACGACCAGCCACTGTTTTCAACCCGCCTGTTCGAAACAGAATTTTTTGATCTTGAGCGGGTTGAAGTGCTGCGCGGTCCGCAGGGTACATTGTTCGGACGCAACGCGACTGCGGGTGTGGTCAATGTCGTAACCGCCAAACCGAGAATGGGCGAGTTCCAGGCATCGGGCGACGTCGAATATGGCAACTATAACGCGATCAAAGTGAAGGGCATGGTCAATATCCCGATCGGCGACACCTTGTCCTTCCGCGGTGCCGGCATCTATGTGAAGCGGGATGGCTATACCACCAATCTCAATGGCGGTCCCGATCTCGACGATCGCGAACTCTATTCGGTCCGTGGTTCTCTTCGCTTCGAGCCGAGCCCCGACACCACGATTGACCTGTTCGCTTCCTATTTCCGCGAAGACGACAACCGCATGCGGATCCAGAAGCAATATTGCCAGCGCGACCCGACAGGTATCCTGGGTTGTCTCAACAACTCCCGCGACGCGGAATCATTCAATGCCAACTCGACTTTCACCGCGGCCTTGTCGTCACGGGAATTCCTCGCGATACGGGGCATACCCACGGCATTTGCGCTAGGCAGCCTTTATGGTCCGGATCAATATGCTGGCATTAACGTCCCTGCAGATTCGCGGACGGTGAACACTGCATTCACTCCGGAATATTTCACCAGCGAATTGACCTTCCAGGGCAAGATCGAGCATGATTTCGGTCCGATAAGCGCCCAGTTGTCCGGTACCTATCAGAAGGTAAAGCTGAATTCCCGGCAGGACTATAATAACAACATCGGTCGCAGGGACGGCTATGCGCCGGCGCTGAACACGCTTGCTGCAGCCGCAGCCGGACTTATTCCCGGTCTTCCTGCATCCTATTTTGCTCCAATCGCGGCGGCGATCATCCCGGATGGTCCCAATGGCGTATTATGTACGTCGGATACCGACACGATCGGCCTCGGATCATTTGGCGGCAACAGAATATGTGACATGACGCCGCTTCAATATGACCGGTCCAATCAGGAGAATAGCAGCTGGTCGGCAGAAGCGATCATCTCTAGCGATCTGGATGGTCCGTTCAACTTCCTGGTAGGTGGTATTTACGCCGACTATCATCTCACCGAAAACAGCTATTATGTGAATGCCTTTGCGATTGACTATGTTACTGGTTTGCTTGGAAGTTTCACAACACTTGGCCTTGGCCTGCCGCCATCATTTCTTGGCACCCCTTATTTCCGCAACAACACGGATGAACTGAAGGTCAAATCTTATGGTCTGTTCGGTGAGGTCTATTTTGACATCAGTGACAAGCTGAAACTGACCGGCGGTCTGCGCTACAATAATGACAAGAAGGATGTTCAGGCGCGTTCCACTCTGGCGAGCTTCCTTGTTCCTTATGGCCAGACCACCAATGCGTTTGAGTCACCATTCGTTGGCTCTTTCGATGCCGATCCCGGCACTCCAGGCAACCAGATTTTTCAGAATCGCCAAGTGAAATTCAATGAAATCACGGGCCGTGCGGTTCTGGATTACAAGATCACCGACGACAATCTGATCTATGCCTCTTATGCTCGTGGCTATAAATCGGGTGGTATCAACCCGCCACTGCAACCCATTTTCGAGGTGCCGGAGTCATTCCTACCCGAACAGGTCGATTCGTTTGAAATTGGATCGAAAAACACTTTTGGCAATGGTGCGTTGCAACTCAACCTGACCGCGTTTTACTACAAGTATAAGAATTTGCAGCTCAGCAAGATTGTCGCACGGACTGCGGTGAACGAGAATATCGACGCTGATATCTATGGTGCGGAAGTGGAAGCTGTTGTTCGCCCCGACCCGGACTGGACGATCAACATGGGCTTCAGCTATCTGAAGACCAAAGTGAAAGGTGATACATTCAACAGCGACCCGCGCGACTTTGGCGGCGGCCGTTCCGATGCGGTTATCATCAAGGATATCACCAATGCGTCCAATTGCGCGGTGGCCTCCTCGTCCGGCAGTGCGGCAGGAGTAAACCAGTTCGTCAACACGATCACCTCGGTGATCAATGCCGGTCTGGTGCCAGGTGTAGCGGCCGGTGCGAACCTGCAGCCCACCACCGCCTTTCCGTCTGACGGCAATATTGCTTCTACCGGTGCGTTCGGTATTTGTGGTGTGTTGCAAGCGGCCGCTGCAGGCGCTTTCGCCGGTGCCGGAATCGACCCCGCAGCATTCGGCGGGATTGACTATTTCGCTGCCGGTATTCCCAAGAATATTCGCGGGAATGATCTGCCACAGGCACCTAAGTATAAATTCTCTGCTGGCGTGCAATATACGATGAACTTTGACAATGGCATGAGCCTGGTTCCACGCGTGGATCTGGCTTATACGGGTGAAAGTTTTGGCAGCATCTTCAACGGCAATGTCAACCGGATCGAGGGCTATGCGCAGGCAAACGCTCAGGTCCAGTTGAACGGCACCGAGGATCGCTGGTATATTCGTGGCTTCATCCAGAATATCTTCGACAGCAATGCCGAAACCGGACTGTATGTAACGGATCAGTCTTCTGGCCTCTACACCAATGTCTTCACGCTGGAACCCCGGCGCTATGGTATCGGCGCTGGCTTTAAATTCTAGGCCAATCGCCCAATCGAAATGAAAACCCTGCCGGGAAACCGGCAGGGTTTTTTGTGAATGAACGATATCTTTGATCTTGATGTCGGCAGAGGGTGCAACCGGGGGCAGGGGTCTGCGTGAGGCGCGCCGTCATCCGCAGTCGGAATGCATCCAGCCCATTTAGCCCACCGGATGACTGCGTGTATCTGAAAAATGGTGCCGAATATCCGACTCGAACGGATGACCTACCGCTTACAAGGCGGTTGCTCTACCAGCTGAGCTAATTCGGCGTGCACTGGATTTGCTGCGCGCTATTAGCGTCAAACCACGCCAAAGGTCCAGCCCTCTTTTTGCGCGATATCTTCTGTCATTGCGGGCGGGTTCCAGAGCGCCTGGTTACCGGCAATCTGCTTCATCCATGCGGCGGTGATCAAGGCGTCGGTGCTGTGGTCGTCATAACGCTGCAGTCGGGCGGGCAGGGCGGTGTCCAACCGGTTCAGGGCATCCTCCAGACCGATACGATCGCGGACTTTGCTGCGTCCCCTGGGCAGTCCGGCCGCCAAGGCCGCAACGGTCGTATAAATCTCGACCAGGACTGGCCCGCGATCGGGAACAGGGTCAAAGGGCCAGACCGGAATGGCACCGCGCAACTGGTGCAGCATCCGCATCCCCGTGAGACTGGATTTGCCGACCTGTGCCGCACCGACCAGATTGAAGCAACTGGCGCTATTGGCCTGTTTGGTGGCACGTTGGTAGCGTTCCACCTCGCGCAAGCGGCCAACCCCCTGGCCGAACAGATCGCCAACATGATCGCGGCCGTGGCGAAAATGGCGGCTTGCCTGCGGGTGCTGAAGAAAGCTGGCAGCGCTGAGATGGGGATCGTCGCTGCACAGGGTATCGACCAGTTTCCAGAGCGCTGTTGCGTCATCCGGGCTGTGCTGCCATTCCGGAAAATAGGCGCTCTGGTCCAGAAATGGGAAGGCCATTGACAGGTCAAAGCCGACAAGAATGTCCTGATCCCTCTGTGCCAGCTCTAAAAGCCAGACAAGGATATCGGTACGCGACCAGCGCGGCTCCCGGGTCAACAGGGAAGGGGGGCCGTCCGGGCCGATCCTTGCCACTGCAATTCCGTCGGGACGTTCCGATCTGGCTCCGGACCAGTCGACACAGGCAAAATGGGAAAATTGGCGCACGGCCAGTCTCTAGCGCAACCGGGTGACAAAAGAAAAGGGGCAGGACCATCGGACCCGCCCCTTTCTATATTGGCGTAGCAACGGCTATTTTTTGGCAACGGGCGTCCGTGCCGCGGGTTTCGGCCCAGCCGGCTTTGCAGCTGGCTTGCGAGCCGCAGGCGCTTTCGGTTGCGGCGGATTGGCGTAGATATCCTCCAGAACCTTGCCAGCGACGTGCCGCCCGCCCCAGCCAAAGGCCAAAGCGGCAGCGGCTGCACCGCCAATGACCAGCGCGGTAAAGGCAGTCTGCACGATCTCTTCGCCTACACCCATGAACTGCAGGCCCATGAAGGTGAACAGGATGATCGTGGCATAGCGCACGATGGTGGATGCCATGCCGCCTTCAGCCGCTCCGCCAATGATCCGCGAGAGCAGATTGGCAACCAGGAAGCCGACAGCGATCACGATTGCGCCAAAGATGACGCGACCGCCCAGTTCGAGGATCTGATCCAGTATCGATGTCAGTTCGGCGAAGCCGAGCAAACGCATGGCTGCGATGGCAAAAAACAGCATGATGGCGACCTGCGCAATTCTGGCAACGACTGTCGTCAGCGTGGTTTTTGCTGGCAGAATATCAAGCGCCGCCATGGATTGATCAACGCCAAGTCCGGGCAGGATTTCCGTGATGATCTGAACCACGAACTTGCTGATCAGATAACCAATGCCAAGGATGATAGCCGCACCGATGATGTTCGGAATGGCCGCAAGGATCAACCGCAACATATCACTGGCAGGCCCTGATACCGATTGCAGATTCAACGCTTCGAGCGCGAGTATGGCGACCGGTATGATGATCAGGACGTAAACGATCGTTCCGATGGTCTTGCTGATTGCCGAGTTACCGGTGACCGTATCGATACCGCCGCGATTGGCCCATTTGTCAAAATCGACCGTCTGCAGAAATGTGATGACCAGATCCCTGACAATTCGTGCCACGACGATACCGATGAAGAATATGATTGCCGCACCCAGAAGATTGGGAACGAAGCCCATGATATTGTTGAGCAGGGTCTGGATGGGGGCATCGACGCCGCCGAGACCGAGCACGCGCAAAATCACCAGAAGACCGAACAGCCAGATCAGCAAGGAAACAATCTTGCCGAGCGATTCGCCCACCGACGTGCCCGTCGACGTGTCGCGTTGCAGAAATTTCACATTATCGACCAGCTTGGCGAAGGTCCATTTAGCGGCAAGGGCCAGAACCCAGGTGCCGATGAGGATCACCATAGCCAGGCCCAGTTTCTCCCCCCATGCCATCATCAGCTCCGTATCGAGAGCATAATTGCCTATCCGCATTCCATCCATTTCGCTTCCCCTGTCTGGTTTGTTCTCGTGTAGAGATACATTAGCATGATCTGCTGCAGATTGACAGGAATCAATATTTTCTCTGAAAGGTCTCCATATAAAAACCGCAAAAAAACATCAGCTTGCGATCATTTCAACGACCACCCGGCCTATAGCTTCCCGGCTTTCCAATATCGCCAGAGCCTGGGCCGTATCGGTAAAGGGAAAGCGGTGAGAAATATGCGGTCGCATGGCACCTTGCGCGGCCAGTTCCCGTAACGCTGCGCTTTGCCGTGTGGCCAGCTCGGGATCCCGACGCGGGCTTTCGCCGGCGCGAACACCGATCAGACTGTAGGTTTTGATCAGCGCATGATTGGCCGGAAAGGAAGGAATGACGCCGCTGGCAAAGCCGACGATGAGATATCGCCCATTCCAGGCAATGGCGCGCGTCGCCGTCAGCGCCAGGTCCCCGCCGACCGGATCAAAAATGACATCGACGCCTTTGCCTCCTGTCATCTCCTTGACCTTGGCAGCCAGATCCGGGTCTGCCGGATCCAGCAGATGATCCGCGCCGGCGCGATCAATGGCTTCCCGCTTTTCCTCGTTGGAACCGGTACCGATGACCGTTGCGCCGATGTGCTTTGCCATTTTGATCGCCGCCATGCCGACGCCGCCGCTGGCGCCGAGAACCAGAATGTCCTCCCCCGCTTGCAGATGGCCGCGCTCGACCAGCGCGTGCCATGCGGTGGCCGCCGCTGTCTGCCAGCAAGCGCCTTCAGTGAAAGACAGGGCCGGGGGCAGCAGGGAAACGGCCGCTTCGCCGACCACCCATTGTTCTGCCAGTGCGCCGCCCTTGCCACCGGCCATGACGCGATCGCCGGGCTTGAAGTCGTGCACATCGGGAGCGACCTCGATCACTTCTCCGGCCGCCTCGAGTCCAGGTACGAAGGGCGGATCGGGGCGAAACTGATATTTGCCCTGGGTCATCAGCAGATCCGGGAAATTGAGACCCGCGGCATGGAGCTGGATGCGCAACTGACCGGGCTGCAACGCCTGGGCCTGCTGCTCGACGATCCGGATCGAGGCCGGGCCGGTCAGACTGGTACAGAGGGCCGCGCGAAAACTCGTTGTCATGATGCTATTGCTGCCACAACCTCTCTGGTGAAGGCTTCGATATCGAAGCGATCATCCGCGCTGTCATAGCCGCGACGAACAATAACCAGATCAAGCGAGGGAATGATCACCAGATATTGTCCGCGATTGCCAAAGCCGGCAAATGCATCCCGTGGAATGCCGTCCGATTTGTTCATCAGCCAGAAGGAAGCGCCAAAACCAAATTTCCCCGCTGGCTGCGGTCCGGATGGGGCGGTGACATAGTCGCGCCAGTTTTCCGGGAGCAGCCGTTCCCCGTTCCAGGTTCCGTTGTTCAGGTAGAGCAGGCCGAGCCGCCCCAGATCGCGGGCCGTGGTCCAGACCTGGCTGGAGAGTATAGGATTGCCCTGCCAGTCGGTCTCCACATAGGTACGCGACATGCCCAGTTTCTGGAAGAAGCCGTAGGGATTGAAATCATGGGCTGCCGGAATGTAATTGCCGAGTTTGAACTTCCGATCGAGATGCTGCGCTCGCGCTGCGTGAATGGCGAGTAACGTGTCATTATTGGCATAGCGATAGCGCGCGCCCGGTTTGTACAGCAGCGGCCAGCTGGTTGCCCGTTCGCTGACACTGGCACCGCCCATGTACAGCGGATCGGTTCGATTGCCGGCCGTGTCACTGACCAGACCGCTGCTCATCCGGAGCAGATGATCGATGGTCAGCGCTGCTCTCGGGTCTCCGGTTTTCTGCCATTCCGGGATTTGCACCGGAGCATGAAGATCAACCATCTTTTGCTGGACCGAATGTCCGATCAACGTGCTTGCCATGGATTTGGCAACCGACCAGGTGCGCTGAGCGGTATGAAGGTCATGGCCCTGCTTGTATTTTTCGGCATCGATATGACCATTTCTGATGACCAGGACCGCACTGCTCTGGCCGCCAAAGGATGCCGGATCCAATGCGCGTTCTGCCAGCGCGCCGAGAGCCCTAGAACGGTCTGCGGGCTGCGTTTCTGCTGCGAGATCGCCCATGGGCCAGCGCTGGTCATCGAGAAACTGGCGTGGCTCTATCTGGGCATCGTCCGGCAGATCGGATTCTGCTCCGAAAAACCCGATCGGCATGGCGGTGCAACCGGACTCGCTGTTCCAGACTGCAAGACGAGGCGGGGCATCATCGCCAAAGGAAACCCGAACCTGGCGCTGCGACTGATCCACCTCAGCCGGCAATGTGGGAGTGATGTCTGCAATGCGTGGATAGATGCCCGTCAGTTCGTCCGCGTCGATATCGGCCAGCGACTTGCCGCCATTCCACAATCCGGAACAGATGAACTGGGCCTTGTAGCCTGCCGCCAGGGCGCGGTCATAGCGCTGGGCGTCGTCGGATTGGGCGAACGAAGGGCTGGCAGACAGCGTGCCGATCAAACCGAGGCTAAGGAGCTTTTTCAGCACGCAATTTCTCCCAATAGGCAAGCCGTTCCCGGATCTTATGTTCAAAGCCCCGATCGACCGGTTGATAATAATGTTCCAGCTCCATGCCCTCCGGCCAGTAATTGTCCCCGGAAAAGCCATCATCGTTTTCGTGATCATAACTATAGCCCTGACCATAGCCAATGTCTTTCATCAGCTTGGTGGGGGCGTTCAGGATATTCTGTGGCGGCATCAGCGAGCCGGTCTGTCTGGCAGACTTCCATGCCATTTTCTGTGCTTTATAGGCGGCATTGGATTTGGGGGCGGTGGCGCAATAGAGGCAGGCCTGGACGATCGCCAGTTCACCTTCGGGACTGCCCAGAAAATCATAAGCATCTTTTGCGGCCAGCGCCTGCACCAGGGCCTGTGGATCCGCCAGTCCAATGTCTTCGCTGGCGAAACGAACGATGCGGCGCAGCAAGTATAGCGGCTCTTCGCCCGCTACCAG
Organism: Parasphingorhabdus sp.; assembly: GCF_041748495.1. Lineage (GTDB taxonomy): Bacteria > Pseudomonadota > Alphaproteobacteria > Sphingomonadales > Sphingomonadaceae > Parasphingorhabdus. Next base: position 8,071 of record NZ_JBGTDD010000090.1, on the reverse strand, counting down.
CATGCGGGCAAGATAATAGAGCGATGCCTGCGGATCGGATCCCCGCAATGCTTTGTGCAGCGCCGAGATCAGATTATAATGACCCTCGCGGTCCTTATCATAGACTGGCATCCGGCGGTGCAGGGTCTTGGCTAGTTCGGGCGGATCGAGCGGCCTGTCGATCTCGAGCGAGAATAGAGTTTCCGCTTGGTTGAGCAGAAAGCGGCCATCCCCGTCCGCACTGGCGATCAGCGCCTCTCTGGCACTGTCAGTCAGCGGAAGGATTTTTTCCTCGAGTTTTTCGGCTCGTTCCAGCAGTTGCGCCAGAGCAGAAGCATCCAGCCTGTTGAGGATGAGCACCTGCGCCCGGCTGAGCAAGGCGGCATTGAGTTCGAATGAGGGGTTTTCCGTCGTCGCCCCGACCAGAATCACCGTGCCGCGTTCGACATAGGGCAGGAAACTGTCCTGCTGCGACCGATTGAACCGATGGATCTCGTCGACAAACAACAGGGTGGCCTTACCGGATTGCAACCGCATCTCGGCTTCTGCAAACACCTTCTTTAGGTCGGCAACACCCGAAAAGACCGCCGAAATCGCCTTGAAATGCAATTCGGTCTGATCAGCAAGCAGGCGGGCCAGACTGGTTTTTCCGGTGCCCGGCGGCCCCCAGAGGATGATCGATGACAGTCTTCCGGCGGCGACCATCCGGCCAATCGTGCCCTCGGTACCGACGAGATGATCCTGACCAACAATGTCAGCAAGCTGGCGTGGCCGCAACCGGTCGGCCAGCGGCGATACGGGTCTAATCTCCTCCTCGCTCAGCTGACCATCTTCTTTGTCGAACAGGCCTTGCATGGCTAGCGAACGGCCGCTTGCTTGATTGGCCCATGGCCGGCCTGGCGCTGGCGGACCAGCCGCATATAGGTTAAGGCAACGGCGTTGTTGATCTGATCCCAGCTAAACTCTTCCGCGCGGCGCTCTCCGGCTGCGCCATGGGCCTTGCGCAGATCATCATGCTCGCAATAGGCTTGCAGCGCGTCGGCAAATTCGCGGATTGCGCCGGGTCTGACCAATTTGCCGGATTCGTTATTCTTGACCAGACTCTGGCTACCCGTGGCTTTGGCTGCCACGACCGGCAAGCCGCAGGCCATGGCTTCGAGCGTCACATTGCCGAAAGTTTCGGTAATCGAGGGATTGAACAGCATATCCATGCTGGCAACCGCCCGGCCCAGTTCGCTCCCTTCCTGGAACCCAACGAAAATCGCTGCCGGATTTCTGTCTACGAACCATTGTTTGGCCGGTCCTTCTCCGATAACCAGCACCTTGTGGGCCACCTTGCGACGATGCAGTTCGTCGATGGTATCGGAAAAGACATCGAGACCCTTTTCCATCACCAGTCGTCCGAGAAATCCGATCACGGGTTGATCGCCGTCGATGCCGAGTGATCGACGCCATTCCGGATCGTGGCGATCGGAATTGAATATGTCCCGATCCACACCGCGCGACCAGATGCCAACATCATAATTCATCCGCTGGTCGCGGAGCAATTGGGCCATGGATTCCGACGGAGCCACCAGAGCGTCGCAGCGGCGATAGAGTCGCCGCAATATCGCTTCGATAATCGGTTCCAGAAAGGCCAGATTATAATAGCGGGGATAGGTTTCAAAACGGGTATGCACGGAAGCGAGCACCGGAATATTCTGGCGCCGCGCCCAGGATACCATCTTGTGTCCGACCCGGTCAGGGCTGGATATCTGCATGATATTGGGGTTGAACCGTTGCAGGTCCTTTTTCACATCGCTGGAAATCCGGGTTGGAAAGCGATATTCACCGCGTCCGGGGAAAGCGACGGATGAAACGCTGACCAGATCTCCGGTGGGTTCAAATGCCGGGGTATCCGTGGTTGGCGAATAGACCCGAACGGCAGCGCCCTGTCGCAGCAGATAGTCAACAAGCCGGTTGAGGGCCTGGTTGGCGCCGTCGCGTACGAAATTATAATTGCCGCTGTACAGAGCAATGCGAAGGTCACTGATTTTCATAGCGCCTTGAAGCATAGTCAGGGTGAAATTGCTAATATGAACTTGATTGGATATTGGTGAGGCATGATCAGAACCCGGCTGGACTATTTGCTCATCGGCACACCCAAACCATTTGGCGATGACGGAGAATTGAGCGCTATCGTCAAAAAATCTGTTGATACCCCCTTGATGCTCGGGTTTGCGGGCTTGGCGGGTAATCAGGTCGCTGATCCGCTCCATCATGGCGGGCGCGACAAGGCTGTGCATCTCTATCCGATCGAACATTATGCCTTCTGGCAGCAAAAATATCCGGATGTTGGGGCGTTGAACCAGCCCGGAGCCTTTGGCGAGAATTTCAGCTGTCAGGGCATGACCGAGACCGAGCTTTGCCTTGGCGATATTTTCCGTATCGGAAAGGCCCTGATCGAATGCAGCCATGCCCGCCAGCCATGCTGGAAACTCAACCATCGCTTTGGCAGGCCGGATGTCCTTAAAACTGTGGTTCAGACCGGCAGGGCCGGCAGCTATTTTCGCATATTGGAGGAAGGCCGGATCGCAGCGGGTGATGAAATCATCCAACAGGACCAACCCTGGCCTGCTTGGCCGCTGGACCGTCTGTTCGGATTGATCGTCGGCGGCCAGCGCAAAGGAAACAGCGCCGAACTCAAGGCGCTTGCGAAAAATCCGGTACTAGCCGAAAGCTGGCGGAAGCGGGCCGCGCAATTGGCGGATGCCGGATAATCTCATCCGGAATGCTCGTGGAGAGGCGGGTGCAGTCGCAAGCGGGTGACGCGGCGATCATCGGCTTCGGTAATTTCCAATATCCAGCCGCTCGGATGTTCCAGTCTTTCACCGACCGATGGGATATGCCCTGCCAGAACGAAGGAAAGGCCGCCGATCGTGTCGACATCTTCGGAAATTTCCTCGAGCGCCCGGTCAATTGCGTCGCCGACATCGTCCAGCTCGGCGCGCGCATCGACGTCCCAAATGCCGTCATCCAGCCTGACCAGCATTGGTACTGGCTCGTCGTCATGCTCGTCTTCAATCTCGCCGGTAATTTCCTCGACAATATCCTCGATGGTTACCAGACCTTCCGTGCCATTATATTCGTCGAAAATGATCGCCAGATGGGTCCGGGTTGCGCGCATTTCAGCCAGTAGATCGAGCACTCCCATCGACTCCGGAACGAAGCGGGGCTGGCGCAGGAACGGCGTGATGTCGTTCGGGAACGGGCCACCCTTGGCGACAATCGCGAAAATATCCTTGATGTGGATCATCCCGATGATGTTGTCGAGATTCTCGCGGTAAACGGGTATCCTGCTATGACCATGCTCGGAGAAAATATCGACAAAGTCACTAAACGGAGAACTTTCCTCGATAGCGATGATATCGGCTCGCGGTACCGCGATATCATCGACGCGATGTTCGCTGAAATGGAGCATGTTGCGTAACATTTCGAGTTCGAGCGACGACACATCGGTCCGATTATTCGGATCGGACTCGGCATCGCTTTCATGGTCATCGATGACTTCTTCGATCTGCGCCCGCAGACTATTGTCATCATTGTTGCCGAACAGCAGAGCCTTCAGGCTCTGCCAAATTCGCCCGGGCTCGTCATCTTCCTTGGATTGGCCGTTGCTACGAGTCGAAGCCGTGCCACTGTCATTGTCAACGTCGCTCATTCTGTTTCTTTATTACCTGCTTTGCGCCTGTTCTGCATAAGGATTGGCAATTCCGAGTGTCGCCAATGCATTGATTTCGCAACTTTCCATCAACCCGGCATCAACCTCGTTTTCGTGATCATACCCTAGCAAATGCAGCGAGCCGTGCACAATCAAATGTGAAATATGATGGGAAAACGCAATGCCTTTCGCGGAAGCTTCGTCGCGACATGTTTCATAGGCCAGGATAATATCGCCCAGCAATGCCTCGCCATCGTCGGTATTTGCCAGGGATTCCAGCAAATCTGGCTGGATCTGCGGAAAAGAGAGAACGTTGGTCGGTTTGTCCTTGCTGCGATAGGCCTTGTTGAGCGCGTGCACTTCGCGATCGTCGGACAGCTTCACGCTGACTTCTATTGAAAAGTTCCGGGTCAGAAGATCAGCATGGACGGAAGCGCTGATTGCCGCCTTTGCCGCCTGCGCGACCAAGTCCGTCCAATCCTCTTCCTTTTCCCACTCGGGAGACGCGCTCAGTTCAGTCTGGAGCATCTTTGCCTTCATAGGCTTCGACGATTTTGCCGACCAATGGATGGCGAACGACATCGCTGGCACCGAATTCGATCATGCTGACTCGCTCGATGTCTTTCAGCTTCACGACTGCGTCGGCGAGCCCGGACACGGCTTCCTTTGGAAGATCCACCTGTTTGGGATCTCCGCAAATCACCATGCGGCTGTTCATGCCAAAGCGGGTCAGAAACATCTTCATCTGTGCGGCTGTGGTATTTTGCGCTTCGTCGAGAATGACAAATGCGTCCGACAGGGTTCTTCCGCGCATGAAGGCGATCGGCGCGATTTCAATCTCGCCGCTCTCGATCCGCCGTTCTACCTGCTCGGCAGGCAGCGTATCGTAGAGCGCATCATAAAGAGGCCGGAGAAAGGGATCGACCTTTTCCTTGAGATCACCCGGAAGAAAGCCAATTTTTTCACCTGCTTCGACAGCGGGCCGTGACAGGATCAGTCGGTCGACCGATCCGCTGACCAGCTGAGATACGGCTTGCGCCACCGCCAGATAGGTCTTCCCGGTTCCTGCTGGACCGAGTGCAAAAATAATATCGTCGCGCGCGAGGGCTTCCATATAATGTGCCTGCCGAACGGAGCGAGGGAAAATCGTCTTCTTGCGCGTCCGGATCATCACCTTTGGCGCGTCGGCCACGTTATTCTTGTTGCCGTCATCCCCGCTGACCGATTGTCGTGCCACCTTGGCAACGCGGGGGTCGGCAGCCATGGCGATGATCGCTTCGACCGCGCCATTGTCAACTTCCTGACCTTGCTCGAGACGGTTGTAGATGCCGGTCAGGACGTCGCGAGCCCGGGTGACAGCCTCTTCCTCGCCTTCGATTTTCAATTTGGTACCGCGCGCGGCGATATAGACACCAAGCCGATTCTCGATTGCGACAATATTCCGATCATATTCGCCGAATAGATCGCCCAAAATCTGCGGATCATCAAATTCCAGATCCAGTTTGATGAGCTTTCCGGCTGTTACGCCTTTTGTTTTTTGGGCCATCAGGCAGCAAGTCTTTCTTTGATCTGGCCAGTGAGACTGTTGGGGCCGGCCTGGGTGACTTCGATCTCGACCAGGTCGCCAATTCTGAGATCGGGCGAAATGATATGCACGGATTGCAGCCAGGGCGTCTTGCCGATCAGTTGGCCAGCCAGCTTACCATGGCGTTCCAGCAAGATGTCGGTGTGGCGGCCCACGGTCGCCAGATTGAATGCATATTGCTGCTCGTTCAGCAATGCCTGCAATCGTTGCAGCCGTTCATCCATGACTTCCGGCGCGATTTGTTGATCCATCACCGCCGCCGGCGTGCCGGGACGGGGTGAATATTTGAAAGAAAAGGCCTGGGAATATTTGGCATCGCGGACGATCTGCAGCGTTTCCTCGAAATCCTGGTCGCTTTCACCCGGGAAGCCCACGATGAAGTCTCCGGAAAGCGCGATATCCGGGCGCACGTCGCGCATTCTCTCGAGTATGTCGAGATAGCTGCGCGCGCTATGCGATCGATTCATTGCCTTCAAAACGCGGTCGCTTCCGGATTGCACTGGTAAATGGAGAAAGGGCATGAGCTTGGCTACTTCGCCATGCGCGGCGATCAGTCCCTCGGTCATGTCATTGGGGTGGCTCGTCATATAGCGAATGCGCTGCAGATCCGGGATTTTGTCGAGTGCGCGGATCAGGCCGTCGAGCCCCTGACTCTGCCCCTTGTCATCCTCGCCGCTCCAAGCGTTGACATTCTGGCCGAGCAACGTGAGTTCTCGGGCTCCGCCGCCCACCAATGCCTTGGCTTCTTCGATCAGATCAGCCCAAGGTCGCGATATTTCTGCGCCGCGCGTATAGGGTACAACGCAATAGGTGCAAAATTTGTCGCAACCTTCCTGTACCGTCAGAAACGCGGTAGGCCGTGCTTGCGGACCGCGGGATGGCAGGACATCGAATTTCGAAATCGCGGGCATGTCCGTATCGATCGCCTTTTTGCCCGACTTCGCCGCCGCCATGAGTTCAGGAAGGCGGTGATAGGCCTGCGGCCCGACAACGATGTCCACGCTGGGCGCCCGGCGGGAAATTTCCTTCCCTTCGGCCTGGGCCACGCAACCGGCGACAGCGATCATTGGGCTGGATCCGTCCTTTCGGCGCAGTCGACCGATATCCGAATAGACCTTGTCGACCGCCTTTTCCCGAATGTGGCAGGTATTCAGGACCACCAGATCGGCTTCTTCGCCATTTTCGGCGGCGCTCATGCCTTGATCGACGAGCAGTTCGGACATGCGCTCGCCGTCATAGACATTCATTTGGCAACCAAAGGATTTGATGTAAAATTTTTTCAGATCGGCTTGAGTCATAGATCGCGTCTATACAATGGGTTTGCCCCCCAGGGAAGCTGAAAGCGGTTCTGCAATCCTGCGCCGGGCCTCCGCCGCAATATTTTTTCTGCCAGAATAATGATCCGGATCGAATGGCTCGAGAAAATGAACCTCGACAATGAAACTGCTGCGTCGGGTCAGCAGTCTCCAGGCATTTGAAGGTGCGCTTTCTTCGCCGGTCCAGCCAATTTCGGTCGCATTTTCACCATAGTTCAGAAAGACCGGTTGTACCAATATACCCGGAGGTGGGGGTTCCAGAACTTTTAGCAAAGGCGCCTTGAACGGCAGCAAGGTCGAGCCATCGGTTGTGGTGCCTTCCGGAAAAATGGTGATCGCCCAGGTTTCTTCCAGCGCATCCCGCAGCTGGTTGATCTGCTGTGCTATTCCCATCCGGTCTGACCGCGAGACAAAGACCGTGTCGTTGAGCCGGCAAAGCCACCCGATGACTGGCCAGTTGCCGATTTCTTCCTTCGATACAAAAGCGGTGCCGCTATGTCCCCCGAGGATCGCGATATCCACCCAGGTAATATGATTGGAAATGAAGAAGACATCCCGTTTGATCGGAGTGCCGACAATATTGACGCGCGCGCCGCAAGCGAAGGCTGCGATTTTCAAAAATGTGCGCGGCCAGGGATTGGACAATCGCAGCAGTCGCCAGATATAGTAAAGTGGCACGCAGACAAACAGCGCCGCGAAAAGAAGGGCCATGCGTAGCCCGAATCTCAGATAGCCCATTGGTCTTGCTCCGTCCCACAGGCGATATGCCATTGGCTGGGTGTCACAGGGCCGTGCATCCGGGTCTGGGTTAGGCCCGTCAGCTTTTTCTGGCGAGAGATACGCCATAAAGCTCCATGCGATGGTCAACCAGGCGGTAGCCAAGCTTTTCAGCAATCTGCTTCTGCAGGGCTTCCAGTTCAGGATCGACAAATTCAATCACCCGACCGGTCTCGACATCGATCAGATGATCATGATGCGCTTCGGGAACGGCTTCATAACGCGCGCGGCCATCTCCGAAATCGTGGCGATCCAATATCCCGGCTTCTTCAAACAGCCGGACCGTGCGGTAGACGGTTGCTATTGATATGCGCGGATCAACCGCAGAAGACCGCTCATGCAGGGTTTCCACATCGGGATGGTCTTCCGCATCAGAAATCACGCGAGCGATCACCCGGCGCTGGTCGGTAATGCGAAGCCCTTTTTCCGCGCATAGCGCTTCGAGATCAATTTTTTGCGGCATGCAGCTTTTCCATCATAATGCAAAAGACTCTATGCGGCGAGCCGAGCTTTGCAAAGGGAAAATTGCGGCAGCGCTGCCGCAATTTTCTGAATCCTTCACATAAGAGAGCGTTTTAGTGTCTCACCTTTGGAGTAAACCCACCAGCTTGTAGCTGGTATAAGGCTTCAGCCGTTTTGGTTTGCTAAGCACTATCCTCCAGAAAATGACCGGCTCGCAGGCGAAGTCATTTTCTGGAGGATAGTGCTTATGCC
>NZ_JBGTDD010000089.1:0-3542 GCF_041748495.1 Parasphingorhabdus sp. | reverse complement strand
CCGAAACCGCCGCCTCGCCAAAGACTTTGAGAATACCATCGCTTCCGCAACTGCATGGATCTTCATGGCATCCGTCCAGCTGCTCGTCAGACGTATCGCAAGATCATGATATTAAATGGAATAATTATGAGTCAGACTCTTACACATGTCTTACACACTTACACAAAACCTTACACAAATTTGGCTTGACGAAAAAATTATAACTTGTTATCAAAATGTTACGGTTGTCTCGTCCCACTCAAAATCGAGTTCTTAACGGAGTGCCAGTTCGAGTCTGGCCAGGGGCACCATTTTCCGAAAACTTGAGAATTTGTGACTTAGTTGCAACGATTTCCCCGACCGGTCAGAAAATTTTTCTCTTAATGCACTTTTCCGAGGGTTTTGTTGGACATGAGCGGTTTCTGCCCGCAATCGGCGCGTCCGAAGAGGGATCAACGTTAAGCAAGCCCGACAACCGGGACGCAGGAGAATGAAGTGAAAATAGCAAAATTTTTATCCGCCACCGCCGTGGGCGGATTGATGGCCGCTGCGCCTGCATATGCGCAGGACGCGCAAGGCGAAGAGATTTTTGACGAAAATGTAATCGTCGTCACCGCTTCGAAGCGGGAGACAACACTTCAGGAAACACCGATATCCGTCTCGGTTACCAGCGGCGAAACCCTCGACCGGGCAAAGATTCGGGATATTTCCGATCTGACCACCGTTGCTCCCTCGCTCCGTTCAAGCCAGCTGCAAAGCTCGGCAAACACGACCTTCATCATTCGCGGGTTTGGCAATGGAGCCAATAATGCGGGTATCGAGCCTTCGGTTGGCGTATTTATCGACGGTGTATACCGGTCGCGTTCCGCAGGCCAGATTGGCGATCTGTCCAACGTGTCGCGGATCGAGGTTCTGCGCGGGCCGCAATCGACCCTGTTCGGCAAAAATGCCTCTGCCGGTGTAATTTCGGTGGTGACGCGGGAGCCGCAGTTTGATTTCGGCGGCTCGGTCGAAGCAACCTACGGCAATTTCAACCAGATGATCTTGAAGGCCGATGTTACGGGACCGCTGTCCGAAACCATCGCCGTGTCCCTCGACGGAAACTATAACAAGCGTGACGGCTATGTGGATGTTCCCAATCTGGGGATCGACATCAATAACCGTGATCGCTGGAGTGTTCGTGGGCAGTTCCTGTTCGAACCCACTTCCGATCTCAAAATTCGCGCCATCGGTGATTACAGCCGGATCGACGAGGAATGCTGCTTTGCCGGCAATATTGTCGCTGGCCCAAGCGTACCTGCGATATTTGCACTGGGCGGTGCGGTTGATCCGGAAAATCTCTTCAACGACACCAGCTTTTTGAACATTGCTCCAAGCAACAAGATCGACAGCTATGGCGCGTCGGTTCAGGTCGACTACCAGGTGGGCGCCCTTTCGCTGACGTCGATCACCGCCTATCGTGAACTTCGGTCTTTCAACACTGGCGATGTCGATTTTTCCAGTCTCGATATCGTAAACGACCAGACAGATCAGGCAATTGATACGTTCAGTCAGGAATTCCGTATTGCCTCGGATTTTGACGGGCCGCTGAATTTCCTGCTTGGCGGATATTATTTCAAGGAAGATGTCGATCAGAGCAGCCAGCTGTTTACCGGAACGCAAGCACGTCCATTCTTCTCGCTGCTGGCCGGCAACCCGCAAGTATTCAATGGTGTCGAAGCGGCCCTGGGATTCCCGCAGAACAGCATTTTCAGCCCTGGTTTGCTGACCGATGAACGGTTCACCCTGAACAACGAAGCCTATTCGGTCTTCGGCACCGTCGATTTCGAAGTGGTGGACGGACTGACGCTGACCGGCGGATTCAACTATACCAAGGACAAGAAAGACTTCACCGCTTCCATGACAGCGTTTGACGAACTTGGTCAGGTCAACCTAGTTGATGCGTTTATCGCTGGTGCCATTGGCTCTTCTGATCCTGCTGTCATTGGGCAATTTGCTGCTAATAATCCTCAGCAGTTCGCGGCGATCGCCGGGGCGGCGCAAGATCCTGCCGTCAATCAGCTGCTTGGCCTGGCTCCCTTCCAGTTCCAGCCACCGTTTCTGAATGTTCCAAATGCTGTCGAAGATGGCCGGACGCGGGATGATGATTTCTCATACACGCTTCGCGCTTCCTACGAGTTAAGCCGGAACTTCAACGCCTATTTCACCTATGCGACCGGCTTCAAGGCTTCTTCCGTCAATCTTTCCCGCGATAGTGATCCGCTCGCGACTGATTACACACCGGGACCGTTGCTAAGTGCGATTTTGGCTCCATCTTCACCGATTCGGGATGCTGGCATCGCCACGCCAAATCTGAATAGTGGCACCCGTTTTGCCGGGCCGGAGGACGCCGAAGTCTATGAAGTGGGTATCAAAGGCCAGTTTGATGGATTCGGGTTCAACCTGGCCGTGTTTGACCAGACCCTCAAAGGTTTCCAGTCCAACATTTTCACCGGCACCGGCTTTGCTCTTGCCAATGCAGGCCAGCAGTCAACCCGTGGTTTCGAATTTGACGCGACCATCAGGCCGGCTGATCCCTGGCTTTTCACTTTTGCTCTGACCTATCTTGACGCGACATTCGATGATTTCCCGAATTCGGCGGTCGGCGATTTGACCGGTGAACGGCCGGCAGGCACACCCGCTTATTCAATTGCCACGTCTGCGACCTATACCCACGAGCTTGGCGCGAGTGGCAATATGCTGATCGGCCGCGTGGATTACAGCCATGAAAGCAATGTGAACATAACCAACGGACTGCCCACTTTCGGCCCAGCTGCGGAAACGCTGTTCCGGCGCGAAGTCAATCTGGTGAATACGTCGCTGACTTTGGCTTTGGAAAATGGCGTCGAGGTCAGTGCTTTCGCCCGCAACCTATTTGATGAACGCTTCATCACCCAGGTGTTCGATGGCGTGGCCCAGGCCGGTACCGTGTCAGGCTATCCCAACCAGCCGCGCACTTATGGTGGGTCTGTTCGTTTCAAATTCTAAATTGAAATATAATTACAAAAATAAGCCCCATTGGGAAACCAGTGGGGCTTTTTTGTGTGATTGTAACATCGGGTGATTGGCGAGGCATTTACATCATATTATGATAGCCTTTCGCAAAGCGCTGCATAGGGTTTTTTCTTTGAAGGCGCCAATGAGAACCAAATTGTCTCTGCACGACGCCACCATTGAGGCAATATGCACTTTATCCTAGTCGCGATCAGCATGATGGCACTGATTCGCTATCGCTCCATGGTGCCGCTAATTTATCTAATTCTGATCTATGAGTATCTTAGCCGCCGCCTCCTCAGCACCATCTGGATGGACACACCCTTTTTGCAACTTGCGACCAGTACCGCGGGCGCTATAGTTCAGTCACTGTTAACATCTTCTGCATCCGGAGCGCTCACCGGATCGACCGAGATAGCCGGTTTTGATGAACATCGCAGAACTAGCGAGCCGCAATGACGTCGTCGATCCAACTAGCATAGTGAGAAATGCGAACTAGGTAGCTTACTTGGCCGTAGCGTCCCGGTTGG
>NZ_JBGTDD010000088.1:0-31371 GCF_041748495.1 Parasphingorhabdus sp. | reverse complement strand
GGCATAAGCACTATCCTCCAGAAAATGACTTCGCCTGCGAGCCGGTCATTTTCTGGAGGATAGTGCTTAGCAAACCAAAACGGCTGAAGCCTTATACCAGCTACAAGCTGGTGGGTTTACTCCAAAGGTGAGACACTAAAGTCAGGACGCTGAGGAGAGCGACGCCATCATCAGCTGCTGGTCCTTGCGCGTCGGATTGCCGCGCAGGCAAAGGCCGCCATTGACCTGCAGATTCTCGCCGGTCATGAAGCATTCGTCGCTGGCAAGGAACACTGCAGCAGCGGCGATATCTTCGCTGGTTCCGATCCGGCCGAGCGGATAGCGCGCTTCGAAGGACTCAACCAGTCCCGGCACCTGATCAACACCTGCGGTCATTGGCGTCCGCGTCAGACCCGGAGAAATGCTGTTGGCGCGGATGCCCTTTTCACCAAATTCATGAGCGACGCAGCGAATGATATGATCGGTGGCGGCCTTCGTACCCATATAGGCGGCATGATCATTGAGCATGATCGTTGCGGTAGCCGAACTGATCTGAATGATTGATCCGCCATCATCCATCGCCTTGATCATTTCCTGATAAAATTGAAACGGCCCAACCAGTTGCAGCGCCGACATCATTTCCAGTTCTTCTCTGGTATTCTCCAGAAAGGGTTTCAGAAAGCCGACACCTGTCGCATTGATCGCGATATCGACGCCACCCATCTGACTTCTCGCCGATTCAGCGAGCGCCTTGATATCGGCTTCCTGAGTCAGGTCGCAAATTGCATATTGGCCGCCAAGCTCGCCCGCAAAGCGTTTCAGCTCCGCCTCCTTCCGTCCGGCGACGAGGACATCGGCGCCTTCATCGCGAAAGCGCTGGGCAATCACCTGCCCCATATTGCCTTGACCGGCGGCTCCGAGAATTACCGCTCTTTTACCTTCGAGACGTCCCATATATTTGTTCCTCTGCCTGATTGTGATTTATCGAGGCATATTAGCCAGACGCATGCGGCCCGCTACTCTCATTATGGGTATCCCGTCAGCCATGAAATTTCCAAAAAAAGGGCCGGGAATAGCTTGCGCTATCCCGGCCCGACTTGATCAACGGGAGGAGATCAAAATTTGAAGGCAGCTTCCACAAAGACCTGACGACCACGATTTTGGGTGACGACCAGATCGTCACCAACGCCTGGCTCCAGAAACGGACGACCGCTGCTGGTGTTGACCCAGATTTTGTCGGTCAGGTTGACGCCAACCAGCGACAATTTCCACTTGCCATCCGGGTCACCGACCGAGACGGAGCCGTCGAAAGAGAAATAGCTGTTCTGCCTGAAATCATTCAGCGAATCTTCGTTGGTGAAATAGGATCCGCTATATTGCACGTTACCATTCAGTCCCAATTCGATCGCGTCTCCCATCGGCATTGTCCAGTCGAAGGCAGCGTTACCGGCAAATTTCGGAGCACGAGCAGCAGACCGGCCATTGAGGTCCTGACCCGAAGTTGTAACGAATGGCGCCGTAAATTCAGCATCGGTATAGGCCAGCGAACCGGAAAAATTCAGCCCCTCGACCGGTGTGCGCCATCCCCATTCGACATCAACACCCTGGCTGGTCAGCTGGCTGGCGTTGAACGTCAGAAACTGAACTGCTGCCGCATCGAAGGTCTGCACCTGAAGATCGTCAAAGACATAATAGAAGACCGATGTGTTCAAAGTAATTGTACGGTCTGCGAATTGCGCCTTTACGCCCACTTCACCGCCGAGGCCCGTCTCAGACTTGAATTTCAGAGAATCGGAGACGGCTGCGCGTACGGCTGGATCCGGATCATTGAAACCCAGCAAGCTGTTCGATGGCAGCGCACTATTGTCAACGCCCCCCGATTTGAAACCGGTTTTGAAGGCGGCATAAATGTTGATATCCGGCGTTGCCTGATATTTGATTGACGCTTCCGGCGAGAAATTAGAGTCCCTGAACGTAATCGGTCCCGAGAAGAAACCGCTGTCGATAAATGCCGGTGTCGCGGACAGGAAGCTATGAACATAAGGAACGGAAATTCTCGATACCTTCTTTTCATCCGTCCAGCGCACACCACCGGAAATCTGCAGCTGGTCTGTCAGATCAAGGGTCGTACTAGCAAAAAACGAAAGCGCTTCGGTCTTTGTATTCTGCTTTTTATACCAGTCATAAGTAAAGCCGGTGACCGGATCAGCGGCAAGAAATGAGATATTCACGCCCTGCTGCGAGGTGTTGAAATCGATATCGCGAGTTTCGTAAAATGCTCCGACCATGAAATTGAACATACCGTCAAAATCGCTGGAAACGCGCAATTCCTGAGTGAATTGTTCGGTCTTGTTTACCGGATCGCTACAGCCCGCGTTGCCTGGGGCACCGTTGGCAAACTGACCCACATAGGCATAACAATCCGTATCGATCGCATCGAGGCTGAGATAACCCGAAACCGATGACAAGGTCAGCGTGTCGGATAGATCCAGGTCCCATTTCAAACGGCCAAAGAAGATCTCCGTTTCGCCGTAGGGAATCCCATTTTCAAAGCGGGGATCACCACCGGATCCCGTCGGAACGTTGGCAGCCAATGCGGCGGCTGCATCCGAAGTGTGATAAAGACCGTCGCGATCATTGCAGTCCGCATTGGACGGAATGACAACAGCACCACCCAGCAAATAGACCGGATCGGCGACGCCATTGGCACCGCAATTGATATCTGTATGCCCAACCGCGCCGTCGCTTTTATTCTTGATATAGTTCAACTTCAAATTGGCGTTGAAGTTGTCGAGCGGATCCCACTGGAGAGTAACCCGGCTGATGAAATTGCTGATACCGCGCGAATCCCGGACAGTCCCGTCAGGATTGAACGCCGGTGTGCCCGGCGCAAGCTTCACATAATCTTCGATATCCTGATATTGTGCGGCGACGCGAATACCGAGCGTATCGGTGAGCGGACCAGAGATATGACCGCCAACGGTATAGCCTTTTTCCTCAAACTCGTAGGCGGCTTTCCCACCCATTTCCCAATCCCGTGTCGGGTTGGCAGAACGAATGGAGAAAACTCCGGCAGAAGCACTTTTGCCGAAGAACAGAGATTGTGGCCCCTTCAGAACGTCAATCTGCTCCACGTCGAAAAAGCCGGCCTGGACAATCCGCATGGTGCTGACCTGGACGCCGTCAAAATCAAACGCGACAGCGGAGTCGAAGGAAGCAGAGATATTGGACGAGCCAACGCCGCGAAGGCTGATCTGACCACCCGATCCTGAGCCGCCAACCTGAACATTCAGCGCTGGCACGCGGCTGACCACGTCAGCGATTTCATTGACCTGAAAATTCTCCAGCGTATCGCGGCCGATCGCGGTGACCGTTACGGGAACTTCCTGCAATGTTTCTGTCTGCTTGCGAGCGATCACGGTGATGACGTTACTATCATATTCCTCAACAGCATCCTGCGCATGGGCTGGGGTCGCGATACCGGCAGCAGCCAAGCTGGCCGCGGTACCCATGAGCAGTGCCCGAACCGAATTGCGTGGGACTTTAATGTTGAGACGAGTCGATTGGGTAGTCATCATTTTCTCCAAAAAAAAATACCTCAGCTTTGAACCTGAGGCATATCTAAAATGAATGACGTTTGTTTGCCGCCATTATGGTGCAGCGCCTAGCAGGTCGGTTTGGGCCTGCTACTGTCACTTTCGCTATTTTGGGAACTGGCGCCTCAGCAAAAAAGGTAGGGCCGGAAGTAGCTTACGCTACCCCGGCCCATTTCGATCAACGAAAGATTGTTCAGAACTTGAAGGCAGCTTCCACAAAGACCTGGCGACCACGATTCTGTGTAACTACGAGGTCATCGCCAGTTGGAATGCCAAAGGCGTTCGGGGGGGCGAGGAACGGACGACCACCACTGGTATTGGTAATGACTTTGTCCGTCAGATTTACGCCAATCAAGGAGAGTTTCCATTTTCTGTCCGGATCACCAACCGATATAGCTCCATCGACCGTTACAAAACTGGGTTGGCGATAATCATTCAGCCCGGTCTGCGCAGTGAAATAGGACCCACTATATTGCAGGTTCCCATTGAGTCCGAATTGGAACGCATCTCCCATCGGAATCAACCAGTCAAAAGCGATGTTGCCAGCAAATTTAGGCGCGCGGGCGGCTCGTCGGCCATCTAGGTCCTGCCCGGAAGTAGATATGAAGGTTTTGGTAAATTTGGCATCGGTATATGCCGCCGCACCCGAAAATGATAAACCATCTAACGGTGTTCGCCAGGCAAAATCGATGTCGAGGCCCTTGGTCGTCAACTGGCTGGCATTGAAAGTCTGAAACTGCACGGTCGTCGCGTTGAAATTCTGTACCTGCAAATCATCGAAAATATAGTAGAATGCAGAAATATTGAATGTGACGCTACGATCCGCAAACTGACTTTTCACGCCAAGCTCGCCACCTTTGCCAGTTTCGGATTGGTAAATCAGAGAATCCGCGGTGGCTTGACGCACAGCTGGATCAGAGCTTGCAAATCCGGTCAGGCTGTTTGACGGCAACGCGCTATTGTCAATACCACCGGATTTAAAACCGGTTTTGAACGCTGCATAGACATTGACATCGGGGGTCGCCTGATAGCTGACGGAGACTTCGGGGGAAAAATTGGAGTCAGAAAATCTGATCGGCCCCGAGAAGAAACCGCTGCTGACGAAAGCAGGGCCGGAGGAAAGAAAAGTGTGAACATAAGGGATGTCGATGGCGTTGACCTTGGTTTCATCCGTCCAGCGGAGCCCACCGGAGACTTCCAGTTGATCGGTGAGATCAAGCGAGACACTACCAAAGAACGACAAGGCTTCGGTTTTTGTATTGTGCTTTTTATACCAGTCGTAGGTATTGCCGGTCACTGGGTCCGGAGCGATCAGTGAAATATTGACGCCCTGCTGTGATGTATTGAAATCGATTTCGCGCGCTTCGTAAAACGCACCAACCATGAAGTTGAACATTCCGTCAAAATCGCTGGCCAGGCGCAGTTCCTGAGTGAATTGCTCCGTCTGGTTGCGTGGGTCACTGGAGCCAGCTCCCTGGGCAGATCCGGGGAAGTTCACGGCTGCGAGCGCTGGCGCTATGGCAGATAGAGGCCCGAAAGGTGAAAATGCGGGGCCGACGCCAACCGAGCTGTAACTGTCAAAGTCCACCGCGTCCAAATTGAGATAACCCGATACGGATGAAAGTGTCAGCGTATCCGACAAATCGAGATCCCACTTCAATCGGCCAAAGAATATATCGGTTTCGCCGAACGGCACGCCATTGAAATTCTGACCAGCCGCGCTGCCTTGCGGAATACCGGTTGCCAAAGCCGGAGACGGATCAACGAGCGGGTATCGATCATCACTGATATTACAATCGGCATTGGAGGGAATGACGACCGCGCCTTGCAAGAGCCACACTTCATCCGCGCGTCCGTTGGCACCGCAGTGCACATCGGAAAATGCAAGCGCGCCGTCATTTTCATTTTTGACATAGTTTAATTTGAGATTAGCCCTGAAATTATCCGAAGGATCCCACTGCAGGGTCGCCCGTCCGATAAAATCCTTGAGGCCGCGATTGCGATTGACTGCCGGGGTACCATCGGCAACTTTGACATAGTTGTCGATATCGGTGAACTGACCTGCCAGGCGAATGCCCAACGTATCACTCAAAGGACCCGAAATATAGCCGCCAACCGTATAGCCCTTTTCCTCGAATTCATAAGATGCCTTTCCACCGACTTCCCAAGCTTGCGTCGGGTTGGCAGAGCGGATCGAGAAAACGCCGGCTGACGCACTTTTGCCGAAGAAGAGAGATTGCGGACCCTTCAGCACATCGATCTGTTCGACGTCAAAAAAGCCGGCCTGCACAATCCGCATGGTGCTGACCTGCACACCGTCGAAATCAAACGCCACTGCGGAGTCGAAGGAAGCCGAAATATTCGACGAACCGACACCGCGAAGCGAAATCTGGCCGCCGGAACCGGAGCCGCCGACCTGCACGTTCAACGAGGGAACGCGGCTTGTGACGTCAGAAATCTCGTTGACGTTATAATTGTCAAGCGCATCCTTGCCGATAGCGGTGACCGTCACGGGCACTTCCTGCAATGTTTCGGTCTGCTTGCGGGCGGTGACCGTGATGACATTGGCTTCGTCAATTCGATCCGCATCTTGCGCTAGCGCGGGAGAGGCGAAAGCCAAGCCGGCGACAGAGCCCAATAAAAGCGATTTGATCGTCCTGCTGGTGAGGACGGATTTGTGGCGTGAAGAATATCTGGTCATTGCTCTCTCCCAAACTGGTCCGGTCACTCTGGCCGGATCCTGAGTCTTAAAATTCCGGCGGTTTCTTCCGCCTTTGCTATGTTGTCTTGTTAAGCCTGAGTTTCTATTGGCTCTGCTAGCCAATTTGATAGCAAATATGAAAAACTGTGTTCTTCACGCAACATTTGTTCGCTCTCGACCAATAATCGGCAGCGTCGCTAACCAAAATAGGGATTGTGCGAAACACAGCCACCCTGCCTAACGCGCTGCAATCACCGTTCAGGGAGAAAAACAATGAGCCGTCTTACTGGGAAAATAGCCATCGTGACCGGAGCCGGTTCCGGGCTGGGCAAAGCCATTGGCGAGCGTTTCGCTGCAGAAGGCGCTCGGGTGCTGCTGACCGACATTGATTTGGGCAGCGCTAAAAGAGCCGCGGATGCGATCCGAGCGAATGCCACTGCCCTGCAGCAGGATGTCGCCGACGAACAACGTTGGGACGAGATTGTGCAGGCCACCATTGACGCCTTTGGCACTCCCCATATCCTTGTCAACAATGCCGGCCTGGTCATTCCCGCGACCATCGAAGATTGCTCGCTGGAACAATTCCGCAAACAGAATGCGGTGATGCTGGAAGGCGTATTTCTGGGATGTCGGGCTGCGGTCAAAGCGATGAAAGCCAATAACCAGCCCAGCTCGATCATCAATCTGAGTTCCATGGCGGCCTTGCAGGGCTATGCCCCGTTCGTCGCCTATAGTGCTGCCAAAGGCGGTGTGCGGTCCATGACCAAGTCGGTGGCGTTGCATTGCAAGGAACAAGATTATCCGATCCGCTGCAACAGCCTCCATCCCGCAGGTATAGACACGCCGATGGTGCGTCAGGAATCGGTTGGTGCAGGGGGGGCGGCAACGCCGGAAACCGGCATGATACCACTGGGAGGCCTGGGCCATCCAAAAGATGTAGCCGCCTTGTGCGTCTATCTGGCGAGCGATGAATCGCGCTTCATGACTGCGGGCGAATATCCGGTCGACAATGGTGCGCTTTACAAACCGGCCTAGGTTCAGGAAGCGCCGCCCATGGCCGCTACCATCTGGCTCTGGAATTCCGCCAGGTCGAAATAGTCCCGCCACTTCGCAATCTTTCCGTCGCGCATTTCAAATGTGCCCATGACCCGGATGGCGATCCATTTGTCGCCGATCCGGAACTTGTCCGTTCGTTCTGTCAGAACGACCTCTCCGGTTGCGGCAATATGATGAACGTCCCACTGCGCACCGTCAAAGCCAAAAGCGGGGTTGTCGAAAAATGCATGAACTGCATCGATGCCATCGCACGGCTCCATCGGAATATTGTGATAATATATGTCGTCGGTCATTGCCGCATAGATGGCGTCATAATCGAGCCGGTTCCAGGCATCGATAAAATCGAGAACGATCCGTTTGTTTTCAGACATACTGGCAACTCCTCTATTCAATCAGCGGGTGAAACATCCAGAATCATCTTACCCTGATTGGCCCCGGAGAAAAGCTTCATGAAGGCAGCATAGCTGTTTTCGATGCCCCGATCGATATCCTCGTCATGCCTGATCTTGCCTTCGGCAAGCCACTGCCCCATTTCGGCAATGCCCTCGGCAAAACGCGGCGGATAGTCGCGGACGAGAAAGCCCTTGATCGTCGCCTGCCGTGAGATCAGATACCAGAGATTGCGAATACCGACCGGTTCCGGGCTGTTATATTCGCTGATCAGTCCACACAGCACGACCCGGCCATGTTCATTGATCGCGGTGATCCCGGCGTCGAGAATCTCGCCGCCGACATTTTCCCAGATGATGTCGACGCCATCCGGCGCTGCTGCGGCAATTTCCTTTTCGAGATCCGCCTGGCTCTTTCCGCGATAATCAATCGCTGCATCAAAACCATAATCATCGACCAGCCGTGCGCATTTGTCGGCACCGCCAGCAATTCCGACAACGCGGCAACCCTTGATCTTGCCGATCTGGCCGACCAGCGACCCGACCGCGCCGGCCGCACCCGTCACCAGCAGCGTTTCACCTTGCTTGGGCTTGGCATCGTCCATCATCCCGAAATAGGCTGTCATGCCAACCGCGCCGAGGACCGAGAGAAAATTGGTCGGAGATGGAACCAGCGACACATCCACCGGCGAGGTGAACCCGCCCGCTTGTACGACGGAATATTCTTCCATTGCGCCGAGGCCGACAACCCATTGCCCGACCGGAAAATCGGGATTTTTTGATTCGGCTACTCTGCCGACGCTGCTGGCGGTAACCGCTGCGCCGAGAGCGATCGGCGGCATGTAGCTTTCCGCGTCGCTCATCCAGCCGCGCTGGGCCGGATCCAGCGAGATAAAGTGATTGCGTACCAGAAACGCACCATCACCGAGTTCCGGCAATTCCTCCTCGACCAGCGCAAAATCGCTTTCCTTTGGTTCGCCGATCGGGCGACTGACGAGGGTGAACTTGCGGTTCTTGATCATCTACAATCCTTCATTCGCGATTTGGTGGGATTTCTTGATTTTCTTGGCAAGCGACCATTTGTGCACTTCGGTCGGACCGTCATAGACCCGGAAAGCCCGGACTTCGCGGAACACCTGTTCAACAACGGTATCGCGGCTAAGCCCGGTCCCACCCATCACCTGGACGCAATTGTCGGCGATGCGGAACAAGGCTTCCGACACGGCGACCTTGGCCATCGAGCTTTCGGTGGTTCCCAGAGCGCCGGTGTCGAGTACCGATGCGCACCAGTCGATCATCAGTTCCGCCTGCTTGAGGTCGATCTGGTTCTGCGCCAGCATGAAACCGACGCCTTCATGATCGATCAGCGGCTTGCCAAAGGCCTGGCGCTTGCAGGCATAGTCTATGGCGATTTCCTGTGCCCGGTCACAGCTACCGAGCCAGCGCATACAGTGAGTGAGACGGGCCGGCGACAGGCGCACTTGCGCATATTTGAAGCCTTCGCCGCTTTCTCCCAGCATCTGGTCGGCCGGCACCCGGAGATTGTCGATGTTCACCACCGAATGGCTGCCAGGCATCGAACTGTCGATGGTATCCAGTACGCGTTCAATCTTGATCGCAGGATCCGGAAGGTCGACCAGAAACATGGTTGCACCTTCGTCCGACTTGGCCATCACGATGCCGACCGCAGCGCCCTTTGCGCCGGTGATGAAAGTCTTGCGGCCATTGATCACCCAATGATTGCCGTCCGGCCGGGCCGTCGTCTGCATCATCATCGGGTCGGAGCCCGCGCCATTTTCACTGGCCGGTTCGGTCATGAAAAACGCCGAGCGCTCCCTGCCGGAAACGAGAGGTTCGAGGAAGCGCTCCTTCTGTTCCGGCGACGCACATTTGCCGAGCAGATACATATTGCCCTCATCAGGAGCAAATGTGTTCACCGCCAGCGGCCCGAGCGGCGAAAGACCGGACTTGCGCAGCACCAGCGCCGTTTCCAGATGGGTGAGATGGCTGCCGTCCTCGCGGATATGGGGCGTCAGGATGCCCGCTTCCTTTGCCAGCACGCGCATTTCCTGCACCAGCTCGTCGGTCGGACCATGATCCTCGCACCGCTCGTCCTTTTCATAGGCAAAAATTTTGTCACGGACAAATTTTTCTACCCGCTCGGCAATGTCATGCGCTTCGGCGCTGATTTTCTTGGTCATCGAATCTCCTATCGCTGGAGAATCGTTACGGCAGATACGCCCGGTGCGCCATATACTTGGGTATAGGCGGTCTTCGGATCACCAGGCACCTGCCTCGCGCCCGCCGTTCCCCGCAGCTGCACGACATTCTCGTAGACCTGCCGCAAGCCGGACGCCCCGATCGGCTCGCCGCAAGCAAGGCAACCACCATCGGTGTTGATTGGCAATTGACCGTTGATTTCGCTACGGCCTTCCAGCAGCCACTGCTCCTGATCGCCGGGCTTGCAAAAGCCATTTTCCGCCATGTGCATGATTTCCGCACCGGATTCCGTGTCCTGCAGCTGTGCGATGTCAATATCTGCCGGTCCCATCCCGGCCTGCTCGAAAGCAGCCTTGGAAGCAATTTCGGTTGCGGTCCCGCCGCGCTCGTTATCGATTGAGGCAGCAAATACCTCGAACGATCCCGGCGGCCGCGTACGCATCACCGAGGACTTCAGCCGGATGATCGGCACACCCAGTTCCTTGGCCTTTTTCTCGCTCGCGAGGATCAGAGCCACCGCGCCTTCAGCCGGAGAACAGAACATATATTTGGTCAGCGGGTCACAGATCATCGGCGCGTTCATGATCGTTTCGAGATCGACCTCGCTGCGCCGCCATGCATGATCCGTTTTGACCCCGTTGCGGAAAGCCTTTTCGGCAACCCGGCCGAGCGTCTCCCGGCTGATATCATATTCGTGCAGATAGCGCATGATCTTCGCACCGAAAAATTGCACGGTCAGCATATAGCCGGCTTCACCATACCAGTTGGGCAGGCCATAGGACGAAGGATCGGCGTTGAAGGCACCGCGTGGATGCTTGTCGAAACCGACCGCCATTCCCATTTCATATTCGCCCGATTTGATCGCGCTGACGGCGGCGTTAAGTGCCGATCCACCGGTCGCACAGCCATTCGAAACATTGATGAACTGAATCCCGGTCAGCCCAAGCTGAGACACCATATTGTCGGCATTGCCCGAAGCCGCGGAGCCGCCGAAGGCAAATTGCACGTCCTTCCATTCGATCCCGCTGTCGGCCAGCGCCTGTTTCACGGCAAATATGCCCTGGTCCATGCCATCGCGCCCTTCGGTGCGGCCGAAAGGATGAATCCCTGCTCCTACGATACAAACGTCTGACATGATTATTCTCCCTGAACAGGCTTGAAGGCGTGAATGAGCTTTTGCTCTTCCGGCGGTGCATCCGGATCCAGTGGAATCGCGGTCAATTCGACTTCCATACCGATTTTGACGTCTTCCAGTTCGACCCCGGTCAATCGCGACTCCACCATCGTCTGGCTCGGCAGGCTGACATAAGCCACTGCATAGGGTTTGAATTTTTCCGGATCGGTTGGTCCGGCATAAGGTGCCTTGGGCGGAAAGCGCTGGATCGTATAAGTCCAGACCGTCCCACGCGAAGCCAGGCGGATCGGTTCGATATTGTCATCCGGAGTCAACGGCAGCGGAAAGAATATATGCCCGGTCTCCCGGTTCCGCGCACCGACCAGAGCGCGCATGTCCTCGGTAAACAAATTTTCGGCGATCGGCTGTGCAGTCACAAAGATCTCTCCCTTTTTCTGCGAGTCCTATAAGAGCGAATGCAGACCGCTATTAACTGCCAAAACGGCTAGGATTGACAGACTTCAGTAGCCCGGATGCACCGCCAGCATGCCGCCATCGACCAGCAAATCGCTGCCGGTGACGAAAGCGCTATCATCGCCAGCGAGAAAAACGGCGGCGGCAGCAAGATCGCTACCCTGCCCGATCCGGTTCATCGGTGACATGCTGGCGGCCATTTCGACCATGCCAGGAACCGTCTTGGCGGCCGTGTCGATGATGGCGGTATGGGTGGCGCCGGGAACGAGGTTGTTGCAGCGGATATTCAATCCGTTTTGGGCACAATGGACCGCAACCGACCTGGACAGCATGCGCACCGCGCTTTTCGAAGCCGTATAGGTCACGTCTCCCGGAAGCGCCGCATAAGCGCTGGTCGAAGCGATATTGATGATCGAACCGGATGAACCTCCGGGATTTTTCTTCATCATCGCGATCGCTTTCTGGCACCCCAGCATCACACCGGTCAGATTGATTCCGAGCAGATGATGCCAGCTTTCGAGGTCCACATCCTCGATATTCTTGCCGATCACTATACCGGCATTATTGACCAATATATCGAGGCGCCCAAACTCGCTTTGCACTTTGGTCATCACCTTATCCCACCCTTCGGGATCAGACACATCCTGCACATGGAAGATTGCCCCGGCTTCGGTGGCAGCAGACTGCCCCAGCGTCTCCTGAACATCGGTGGAAAGCACCTTGGCACCTTCCTCTGCAAATCGTTTTACGGTCGCCGCACCAATGCCCGATGCACCTCCCGTCACAATCGCTACCTTGCCCTTTAATTGACCCGACATTTTCATCTCCCTATCAAATTCAGCAGAAGTCACTTGCGCCCCGGCAATCTAGTTTCCGCATATTTTCCAGCAAAAGGATGTTTGATGCTCACACCGGAACATATGCAGCAGATCGTGGACCGCTATCTGGCCGCGATCAACGCCGGCGACATGCCAGCGGTAATGGCGCTCTATGCCGAAGATGCCTTGGTCGAGGATCCGGTCGGCACAGAACCCAAGCGCGGCGATGCGATATTGCAATTTTACACCAATGCTTTTTCCGGTGGCGCGAAAGCCGAACTCACTGGCCCCGTCCGCATTTCGGCGAAGGCCGCCGCTTTCCCCTTTCGCGCAGAAATTAACGGCGCGGCCAGCCAGGTCACAATCGTCGATGTGATCGATATCTTCGAATTTAATCCGGACGGGAAAATTGCCAGGATGACGGCCCATTTTGGACCTGCCAACATTACGGTCAGAAATGCATAGTGCCCTCTGCAGCTGATCAATAACCGGAATTTTTTGCCCAGCGATCGCTGTGGAACCCGGCGTCGCCAAACATCTGTTGCGCGACATGGACGCGCTTGAAATAAAGGCCAACATCATATTCGTCGGTGACGCCAATGCCACCGTGCATCTGAATCGCTTCCTTGGTCGCCAGCTGCGCAACCTGACCGGTCTTGGCCTTGGCCAACGAACAGGTGATGCCCGCCTTTTCAAAATCCTGATCGAGATCGTTGAGTGATTTCAGCACAGCCGATTTCATCATCTCGATTTCGGTCGCCAGATGCGCGGCCCGGTGCTGCAATCCCTGAAAAGACCCGATCTTCTGGCCAAATTGCTCGCGTTCCTTGAGATAGTCTGTGGTGACATCGAAAACTTGTTGCGCGGAACCTGACATTTCCGCGCTCAGCACCGCGCGGCCGGCGGACAGGATACCCTCGAGCGCCGCAAAGCCGCCGTCGAGTTCACCCAAAATATCATCGCCGGTCACCTCAAGTCCATCGACGGCAATATTGGCAGCGTTGCGGCTATCCACCATCGGCGTAGGCTCGCGCTCGATTTCCGGTGCGTTTGCGTCAACCAGGAACAAAGTGATGCCGTGCGCGTCACCTTCGGCTCCCGATGTGCGGGCAGCAATGATCAATTTGTCCGCCACATGACCGTCGGCAACAAAGGTTTTTGTTCCGGACAGGACAAAACCGTTGCCTGCGCGCTCGGCCGAAAATTTTATCCGGCTGGGATTGTGGCGCGGGCCTTCATCGACAGCCAGAGCGAACAGCATCTCGCCGCTGCTGATCGCCGCCAGATTATCCTGCTTCTGCTGCATGGTTCCATATTTCTGGATGGCGGTGGCACCCAGAACGGATGTGGAAAAAAACGGCGAGGCGGTGAGGTTGCGTCCCATTTGCTCCGCCAGCACGCCCGCACCGACATAGCCGAAACCGCTACCGCCATGATCTTCGTCAACGATGATCCCGGCCCAGCCCATTTGCGCCATTTCCGTCCAGAGCTCCCGGCAGAAGCCGTCCGCAGGCTTGTCGTCGCGAACCTTTCGAAAGGCAGCGACGGGTGCTTTTTCCGACAGGAACCCGTTTGCCGCATCCTGCAGCATTTCCTGTTCTTCGTTGAGTATCAGCGGCATGATCTATATTCGCCCTATTGGCCCGGTAATCCCAAGACACGCTTGGAAATGATGTTGAACTGCACTTCAGTCGTGCCGCCGAGGATCGAGTAAGCTCTGTTATAGAGCCAGTTATTGGCAAGACTCCCATATTCAATACCATCGGCACCGATGGTTGCCCCGGTCGTACCTTCAATGTCCATGCGCAACTCGGTACCACGTTTGGTGAGTTCCGAGGCGGCATATTTGAGCATTGACGATTTGGCCCCGAGGCCGTTGCCGGCACTAGCCTCGTCGGTCATCCGCTCGACGGTCAGATTATAGGCCCAGTTGTCGAGCTCTGCTTGCGCTATGCGCTGACGAAGCGCGGGATCGTCCAGTCGTCCTGCTGCATCCAGACCAATTTGATCGGCGGCAAATTTTCCCAGATTTTCTGGACCAGAGGTCCCTCGCAGCGGAGACACCGTACCCAGCATGCCGCGCTCATGCACCAGCAGGTTTTTCGCGACATCCCAGCCACGATTGACTTCGCCGACAACCGAAGGATTGTTTTCGCCATAGTTTTTCGGAACTTCGACATTGTCCAGAAATGTCTCGCAAAATGGCGAATGGCCGGAGATCAGAACGATTGGCTTCACACTGATGCCTTCGCTCGCCATGTCGATCAGGATGAAAGTGATGCCCTGATGCTTGGGGGCATCGAAATCGGTGCGTACCAGACAGAATATCCAGTCCGAAATATCGGCGTTCGATGTCCAGATTTTCTGTCCGTTGATCAGCCAGTGATCACCCTTGTCCTCGCATTTGGTCTTCAGCGACGCGAGATCCGACCCAGCGCCCGGCTCGGAATAGCCCTGGCACCAACGAATATCGCCGCGCGCGATCCCGGTCAGATGCTGTGCTTTTTGCTCGTGTGTGCCATAAGCTAGCAAGGCGGGGCCGAGCATCGATATGCCAAAATTGCTCAGCGGTTTCCGGGCATTGATCGCCTGTCGCTCGTCGTCAAAAATTCTGGCTTTCTCGCTGGAAAGCCCCGCTCCGCCATATTCCTTTGGCCAGCTTGGGACGGTATAGCCTTTGGCCAGCGCCCGTTCGAACCATATTTTCTGGGCCTCTGACTGGAACTTCCATTGCCGTCCGCCCCAGCACTGATTTTCGGCAGTGATATCGCCGTCGCGCATTTCCTCGGGGCAATTTTCTTGTAGCCATGCCCTTACTTCGGTGCGAAATTCTTTCAAACCGCTCATGACTCAACCTCTCGTGACAAGAATGTCATATGACAGGCGGCACGATGCGGGGACTGCGTATTTAGTTAGCGATAACATCGATTGCATCAATCCAGACGGAGCATTTGTTTGCCGAAATTCTGACCCGCAAACAACCGCTTCAAGGTTGTCGGTATATTGTCGAAGCCTTCTTGAATGTCTTCCTTGAAGGTGATCCGGCCTTCTTTGATCCATTGCCGCATCCGTTTCTGCGCTTCCGGAAATTCGCTGACATAATCGGATACGATGAAGCCCGACATGCTCGCCCGCTTGAAGATCAGGTTGAAGTAATTTTCAGGGCCAGCCGGCATGTCGCCTTTTTCATAGCGCGAAATGCCGCCGCAAATCGCAACGCGGGCATGCATGGCGAGATGAGCCAGTGCATCATTCAATATCTTGCCCCCGACATTGTCATAAAAGACATTGATCGACTGGGGGCAATGTTCCTTCAGCTTCGCGCGGACATCGTCATTCTTATAGTCAATAGCCACATCATAGCCGACATCATCCGTAAGCCATTTGCATTTTTCCTCACCGCCCGCGATGCCGATGATGCGGCAACCCGCGATCTTGGCGATCTGCCCGACCATGGACCCGGTAGCACCGGCTGCACCGGATACGACAACCGTATCACCCGGCTGGGGTCGACCATGTTTCAGCAGACCGAAATAGGCCGTCATGCCAGTGGTGCCCAACGCACCGAGGTTGGCCGCCAGCAGGTCGTCATCGGGCACTTTGTTCAAATCACCGCCGGGCACATGCGCATAGTCCTGCCAGCGCAGCATCCCCATGACCTTGTCTCCCGCAGAAAAACCGGGGTGACGCGATTCGATCACCGTGCCAATGCCGGAACCTCGCATCACTTCGCCGATTTCAGTAGGCGCTACATAGCCGCCAATATTCTCCATCCAGCCCTTTTGTGCCGGATCGAAACCCAATATCTCATTCTTGACCAGCACATGGCCCTCGGCACATTCCGGCACCTCGGTCACGACCTTCTTGAAATCATCGTCGACGAGCCCGCGCCCCTTGGGACGCCCGTTGATCAGCCACTGCCTGTTCTCGGTCATATATTCTCTCCATTGGAAGACTGGGAAGCCTGTTAGACAGATTTTATCGGTGAACCGAACTGCCAGCTTTGATAGCTTATCGATGGAAAGCAAATTTGCCATGGCCCCGAAGCAAGAATTGCTTGATTTGGGCGGCTGACAATCTCCGCTCACTCCCTATAACAATAGTGGCGGGCCAGCCCGCTGGCGCTATGAAGTTTTCAACAAATGCGTCCCTCCGAAGGGCCGCAAAATGAAGGAGCAAAGCCTTGGCCTCAACAGACATGGCGGACAAAGACGTCCTCGTCGATATTTTCACGCGCGCTGACCTGATCATGCAATCGGATATCAAATTCCGTCAAATGATCGGAGCGGGTCAGTTGCAGATTGTCTATTATCCGGTACGCGGCCAGGAGGTCGTGTCTGCTGCAATGATGGCAGCGGTCAATCAGGATGACTATCTGGTCACCATCTACCGCGGGCTGCATGACCAGCTGGCGAAGGGCATTCCGTCCAAAGAACTCTGGGCGGAATTCGCCGGCAAGGTGACAGGGACCTGCAAGGGCAAGGGCGGACCGATGCATATCACTCACCCCGCAACCGGCGTCATGGTCACCACCGGCATCGTCGGATCGGGCATTCCGATCGCCAACGGCCTCGGCCTGGCCAGCCAGCTCGAGAAAGATGGCAAGGTCACGGTCTGCTGCTTCGGTGATGGCGCAACCAATATCGGAGCCTTCCACGAGGGACTCAACATGGCACAGATCTGGAAATTGCCCGTCATTTTCCTCTGCCAGAACAATCTTTATGGTGAGCATACCCATATGCGCGATACCACCGGCTCCGCGTCGATCAAGCAGCGCGGCGAAGGCCTGGGTCTTCGGTCGGTTCAGGTCAATGGCAATGATGCCAGCGCCATGTATGCGGCGGCCAAGGAAGCGGTTGAATATGCGCGCGCGGGTCATGGTCCGACGCTGATCGAGGCGATGACTTTCCGCTTCCACGGCCATTTGCTTGGCGACACCAGCCATTATATTCCGAAAGAGGAAATGGAGCAGGCCAAGAAGGACGATCCGATGCCGATCCTGCGCCAGCAATTGCTCGACTTGCAGATCAGCGAGTCGGATGTTGCCGCGATTGAAGCGAAAAATGCCGCAATCATCGCTGAAGCAGCGCAATTTGCGCTGGATAGCGACTATCCTTCGGGCGATGAATATCGCATCGATGTCCTCGACGTGGAGATTGCAGCATGAGCGACACAGCAGAAAAACCCAAAGACATCATGTTCGCACAGGCCCTCACCATGGCCATGAACAAGGCGATGGCGGACGATCCCAAGGTCATCCTGCTCGGCGAAGATATCGCCGATGAACAGGGCGGCGGCGTGTTCAAGGTGACCGCAGGACTGTCAGGCACTTATGGTACGGACCGAGTCCGCTCCACCCCGATTTCCGAACAGGCCATTGTCGGCGCCGCCGTCGGTGCGGCTCTGGTCGGCTACAAGCCGGTTGCGGAAATCATGCTGATGAATTTCATCACCGTGGCGATGGATCAGATCGTCAATCATGCCGCAAAGTTGCGCTTCATGTCCGGCGGCCAGACCAGCGTTCCGCTGACAATCCGCACCACCACGGGCGCGGGGACCGGCCTGGGCGGTCAGCACAGCGACATGCTCGAGGCGTGGCTTGCCCATGTCCCTGGCCTGAAAGTCGTCGCTGCTTCCAATCCCCAGGACGCCTATGGATTGCTTTATTCGTCAATCATGGATGACAATCCGGTCATCTTCATCGAAAACACACCGGGCTATTTCGTCAAGGGTCCGGCTCCGGCAGCCGATCACACCGTACCGTTGGGCAAGGCATCCATCCCCCGCGAAGGCACGGATATCACATTGATCGGCTATGGCAGCGCGATCAGCAGATGTCATGCCGCCGCGGACAAACTGGCGGAGGACGGAATTTCGTGCGAAATCGTCGATCTGCGCACGATCGCACCATTTGACGAGGAAACCGTGCTAAAAAGTGTCGCAAAAACCAAGGCGGCGGTTGTCGTGCATGAAGCGGTACGCAGCTTCGGAACAGGTGCCGAGATTTCGTCGCGCATTCATGAAGAATTGTTTTCAGAACTCAGGGCGCCGGTTGGGCGCGTTGGTTCCGGCTATGCGCCAGTGCCGTTTTCACCGGCGATCGAGAAGGCCTGGATGTTCAGCCAGGATGATATCGAACGCGAAGTACACAAGATATTGGGATAGAAGAAAGCATCATGGCAACAGAGATACGCATCCCCAAATTGGGCTTTAGCATGGAATCCGGTATTCTCGCGGAGTGGCTGGTCGAAGATGGCGCAGAGGTCACCGCTGGTCAGGAAATTTATGCGCTTGAGAATGAGAAATCCACCCAGGAAGTGGAATCCCCGGCAAGCGGAAAACTGAAGATTATTGTCCAGGCAGATGGCGAAGAATATCCGGTTGGAGAATTGATCGGCACAATTGAGTGAAAGGCGATACCGATTGATTCCACCTATCACTATCGATAGGAATGTTTGGTTGACTAGAAAACCAAACAACGCGACACACGGCTAATAAAAATAACAAGTGTCGCAAGGAGTGGAGCCGGATGGCTGAAAATTTTATCGCCGAAATTCCCGAAATCGGCAGGCAGCGATTTCGGGAAAATGTCGACAGTGTTACCATCACCAATCCGTCTGAAATTCGTCCCGCTGCCGAAGCGGTCAACAAAATTGCTCAATCCTATGGTTTCCGAATCGCCGTATCAGCCGATATTTCCTCAAAGGCCCATCTCGTCGATGCCGACGGAAACCTGATCAATAAGGACGTATTCGGATGGGTTGCCGAAGGCGAACGCTGGTGGGAGGACACGCGCCTGGCGCTCAGCTCCCCGCTACCCAGGGCCTGTCGCTATGAGAGCGAACCCATCTGGTGCAACGCCGACGGATTTCATGGCCACTGGCCGAACGAATATCTGGACAAGATCGATCTGAAGGATTTTTACGCCCAGTCCACGACATCGAAATCCCACATTCTGATTCCCGTACATTTGCCATTTGGCCAGATTGCGGCCGTCAGTTTCTCGACGCTTGAAATGGGCATAACCGATCTCAGCGAAGCCTATCGTCTCTACTCCGACTTTTTCGGGATTATCACAGGTCGTTTCGTCACCGGCTATGTCCTTGCCATGCGCGAGAAACATCGGATGCCGGCCAATTGTATCCTGTCGAAACGCGAAGCCGAGTGCCTGCATTGGGCAGCGATCGGCAAGACCGACAAGGAGATCAGCATGATCCTGTCGCTCAGCCATGCGACCATCCGCTATCATGTCAATCGGGCAGGACAAAAGCTGAACAGCGTCAATCGCGGACAGACGATCTTCAAAGCCGGTCAGCTGGGATATCTGGGCGCAACGGATTGAAAGCCCGGTTGCGACAATGATCCTCCAGACGACATCATGTTGCAGTCACCGGACGCTTCCGGCTTCCGGCTTCCGCTTCCCATCGGCCCGTCAGCCGCTATTTTCGCAATATCGCGAAAACCGCGGTCATCGTCATCAGCACTGCGTCTCCACAAACGATCCGTCCGCTGCAATAGGCGGTCCGCTTGCTGATCCGGTCAATGCTCGCATGCGCCTCTACCCAGTCGCCAAGCTTTGCCGCAGCCAGATAGTTGGTGCTGAGATTCATCGTTGCCACCGGTAGCGCAGGTTTCTCCGCCCGGTGCACCTGATAGCTGAGCGCCACGTCCGCCAAGGTCCCCAGGACGCCGCCGTGGGCGACCTGGATATGGTTGATATGGCCCTGGTTGATGCGGGTTGCGACAATGATGCACCCATCCCCCTGGCGCTCGTAATAAGGGCCGGCCATATCAAGGAACGGACTCGAAAATTTCGCCCTTTCAAATCCCGTCGGGATATTGTCCAAAGTCAGGCAGCCACTCTTTTCGGACTTTTCGGGGCTTCCTCGGAATTCAGCCACAGATCAAGAGTTTCATGAAAATGCCGCAGCTTTGATTCTTGATATTGGGCGAATAGCGATACACCTTGCGGCTGGCTCTTCACGCCTTTCTGCATCGCCTTGTGATTGAGATAATCCTGATTGAAGATCTTGTTCAGATAGCTGCCAAATTCCGTCGCTTGCGTATAGTCATCGTGCAAGTCGAGGAAGGTACATTTCGCTGGTTCGGGCCGTTCTGCGCCTTCTGGTAGCGCGACCATGAACATGACTTCGTGCAGGGATTGCTCAGGATTATCGCCATCCGGCCGGAACCGGTAGAAGATCGGGTTGAAATCCGCCCAGGGACTGATGTTGGGAAATACGCTGTAGAAAATGGCATCGACGAGATCGGCATCGCTGATGTCATCAACCATATCACCCCAAGTGGCACGCATTTCGTCGCGGCGGGCCTGTGCGGCATCATTGCGCAAAGCATGGGCAGAAACATCTGTGTAGACCATCGGCATATTTTCATCAGCAGCAGCGATTTTGCCGCCGATCCAGTTGCACATATGCGGATCAGCCGACTTTACATCTCCTTCGATATAATTGGCGTCCATATCGAAAATCCCGCTCTTGCCATTGGGCAACGAAACCTTGACGCGATTCTCTTCCAGTCGCTCAAACTTGTGTTTGCTGATCGGATGGATGAAGCTCTGGAACGCCTTGGCATCGGGAAAGGCTGTCGGATCCGGATTGACAAGATCCGTGTGCGGGCTTGGCTGACCGTGAGCCGACATCGCGCGCGACATGTTATGCCAGACGTCATATTTGCTGTTCGCATCGGCAAAGGCGGGCATCAGTTCCGGATGGGTACCGACCACATGATAGGATTCCATGAACGCTTCCTGGGCAATTTTCCAGTTGCAGGGCAGCCGCTTAACCATGTGCGCCGCCTTGAACCGCCGCTCGAAGGGAACCTGGAAATGGCGATCGATATCGCCCAGAAAATCTTCCAGTGGCTCACAGTTGATATCGGGATTGATGAAGACAAAACCACCCCATTCGCCAACGCTGATTTCCTGCAAACTATGGGTTTCTTCGCTTACCGATGGGAAATCCCATTGGCACGGCACTTCCTTCAATTTGCCATTCAGCTCCCAGGACCAGCCATGGAACGGGCAGCGCAGCGCTTTCTGACCTTTTTTATGATTGTCGCAAATCGCCCGACCACGATGCATGCAACTGTTAGGGAACGCCTTGATCTCGTCTTCCGAAACCCGGACAATCAGAAAGGACAGCTCGGCGATATCGTAGACATAGGTGTCGCCGACTTCCTTGATGTCGTCCTTGTGACAGGCCATTTGCCAGACGCGTTTCCACAGCCGCTCGACTTCCCGGTCATGCTCTTCCTTGGTCCAGTAGCGGCTGACCTCAACGGTGGTGACTCCGGGCTCCATCGGAGATTCTTCCAGATAGACCGCCGGTGGGGCGACTTTGTCGCCTTCCAGCAATTCTGTGTAGGAAATGCCGTTGGACCGATTATGTCCCGTTAGCGTCTCGACCATTATCTTCTCCTGAAAACTGAATATTCTTCTATCCTGCAAACTAACGCAATGAAGCGGCTCTGCCACTAGTGATTCTGGCAGCCTCACCTGTTGTTTTTGAGAGGATAGCCCGCAACGATTCCCTGTGTATCTTCAGATGCTATAGAGGGGGACGCGAATCCGCCCCGAAGGAGATATGTCACGTGAAGCTTTATTCCAGCCTTGGTCCCAACCCGCGCTTCGTGCGCATGTTCATACTGGAAAAAGGTCTCGATATAGAACGTGTGCATATCGACATTCTGACAGCAGAGAATCGCCAGCCGGAATTTGCCGACAAGAATATTCTCGGAACAACGCCGGTATTGCAACTGGACGACGACTTCATGCTGAGCGAAATCATGGCGATCGCCGAATATCTTGAAGAAACCCATCCCGAACCGCCGCTGATCGGATCAACCCCGCTGGAACGCGCCGAAGTGCGCATGTGGACCAGACGGATTGATCTGGAAATTGCCGTACCGATGACCCTCGGTTTTCGCGGTGGTGGGGGCAGGCCAATGTTTGAACCGCGAATGGATGTGGTGGGTGCCGAAGGGGCAGCCGATCTGTCGCGCATGTCGGACAATAAATGGAAATGGCTCGACGGACAGCTGGAGGGCAAGGACTATATCTGCCAGGACAAGTTCACCATGGCCGATCTGATCGCTTATTGCTTCGTCCAGTTTGGCTATACCGTCGGCTGGTCACTGCCAGAGGGCACTGACAATCTGGCACGATTTGTCGACCGGATCGGCCAACGGCCCTCCGCCAAAGTTTGGCAGGACAGCGAATGAGCGAGAAACCTGCCTCCCTCGCCAAGCTCGGTACGATCATGCAGATCAGCTATGTGCCGGATGATTATGACGCGGCGCTCGATTACTGGACGCAGAAAATGGGCGCAGGTCCGTTTTTCCATACCGAGAAAGTCGAAGTCGAGAATGTCAAATATCGCGGTGAAGCGTCCGATATCCAGTTTTCAATGGCGATCGGCTATTGGGGCGATATCCAGGTCGAGCTGATCCGCCCGAACAATGACGCGCCGTCCATGTTCAGGGACTGGCGCGAGAAAGGCATGCAGGGCGTGCAGCATCTGTGCCTGATCGTCGATGATCTGGATCATGCCCGCGCGCTGACCAGAGACGCAGGCGGCGAAGTGATACAGGAAGTCAGCCTTCCCGGCGGTGTCGGCGGTGCCTTTTACGCCGATTATGGCGGCGGCCCCGGCACGATTATCGAATATCTGCAGATCCCGCAGGCCGGGATCGACGGCTTCGCGGCCATGCGGCAGATGCATCTCGACTGGGATGGCAAAACAAACCCCGTGATAGGAAAAGAATAGATGAGCCAAGCGCCCGAACGACGCCCCGATCAGAAGCCGATCCAGTGCGTGCTGGTCGCCGCCGGCAAATATCATGACATTGATTATGCCCGTCTGGAAGTGATGAAGCTGCTCGCCGAAGATGACCGCATCAGGGTGCGGGTGTTCGAGAATTATGAAAATCTCGACGCGATCCGGAATGCGGACTTCCTGGTCAGCTACACTTGCGACGTGCAGCCCAGCGAGGCGGCCCAAAAGACCATCCAGGATTTCGTCAATGGCGGCGGCCGCTATTTTGCCCTGCATGGCACCAACGCGGTCCTGAAGTTTCTGGAAAACGGACTGGTTGACGCGCCGGATGAAATGCCGGTCTTCGCCGACACGCTCGGCACCCGCTTCCTGTCGCATCCACCGATCATTCCCTTCACCGTCGACAATGCCCAGCCGGATCACCCGCTGGTCAAAGGTATTCCCAGTTTTGAAACCACCGATGAACAATATCTGGTCGAGACCCGGGCTGAACTCGATGTGCTGCTCGACACCGAATATAATGGCGAGGATGATATCAGCGGCTTTGTCCATAGCGACATCAAGAAAAGCCGCCATCCGGTCTTCTATATAAGGCAGATGGGCGACGGCGCGGTGCTGTATCTGACGATGGGTCATTGCCGGGGCCATTATGACATGGAACCGGTGCTCGACTGGTGGCCGGAAATCGACCGGTCCGGTTGGCAGCAACCGATCATTTACGACTTGCTCCGGCGCGGCATAGGCTGGAGCTGCGAAACGGCGATCGCAAAATTCTAACGCCGATTCACGAAACACAAAGGAGAAGAAAATGGATTTAGGACTCAAGGGCAAGAAAGTCATTCTCACCGGCGGTAGCCGCGGACTGGGACGCGCCGCTCTGGAACATTTCGCCAGCGAAGGCGCGGATGTCGCCTTCTTCTCGCGCAATGCAGAACAGGTTGCCACGGCGAAAGGCGAACTGGAGGCCCATGGCGGCAAGGTGTTCGCCGATGCGCTCGATATGACCGATCTCGATGGCTATGCAAAATGGCTGGAAAAGGCATGTGGCGATCTGGGTGGCTGCGATATTTTCATCCACAATGTCAGCTCGTCCGGTGCCGGCGCGACCGGTGACTGGGAAGTCACCTTCCAGACCGACATCATCGGTGCGGTCAAGGCGATGGAAGTGCTCGAACCGCATCTCGAAAAATCCGACGATGGCAGCGTGATCTTCATGTCCTCCACCGCTGCGTTCGAGACCTTTGTTGCACCGCAGGCGTTCAACGCGATGAAAGCCGCGCTGATCACCTATGGCAGCCAGCTCAGCCAATCGCTCGGCCCCAAGGGCATTCGCGTCAACATGGTGTCTCCGGGCCCGATCAAGTTCCCCGGCGGCAACTGGTCGCAGATCGAAAAGGGCATGCCGGAATTTTATGAAGCCACCAAGACCGGCTTTGCCCTCGGCGATTTCGGTACCGCCGATGATGTCGCTCGCGGCGTCGCCTTTCTGGCAAGCCCCGCGTCCAGCTACACCACCGGCGCCCATCTGGTGATCGACGGCGGCTTTACCAAGCGCGTCCAGTTCTAGTCGCAATCCCCGCCCCATTTGCGGGGGGCAGATGCGCTGTACTTGCGTTAATATCAGGGCTCCGGCATGTTTGCCGGAGCCCCTTTTTTTGAAAGACACAACCATGTCAGACAGGCAGACCAACGAATATCCCGCCAAAGGCTATGCCACCCACGCGCCGGATAAACCGCTCGAGCCCTTTGCGTTCAATCGGCGCGGCCTGCGGCACGATGACGTGTTGATCGAAATATCGCATTGCGGCATTTGCCATTCGGACCTGCACACGGCGCGCAATGATTGGGGTGGCAGTACTTATCCGGTGGTCCCGGGCCATGAAATCGTCGGTCACGTCCGGGCTGTCGGCGAGGATGTAAACGGATTTACCGAAGGCGACCGGGTCGCGGTCGGCTGCATGGTTGACGCCTGTCTGGAATGTGATCATTGCCAGCGGGGCCTGGAACAATATTGTCTGAACGGCATGACCGGCACCTATAATGGCAAGGATCGCCGCGACGGCAGCACCACCCTTGGCGGCTATTCCGACAAGATTGTCGTGCGCAAGCAGTTCGTCCTGCGCATTCCCGACGGCATGGACATGGGTGCCGCCGCGCCCCTGCTCTGCGCCGGGATTACAACCTATTCCCCGCTGAAGCAGTGGAACGTCGGTCCCGGCAGCAAGGTCGCGGTCATTGGCCTCGGCGGCCTCGGCCATATGGGTGTCAAGCTCGCCGCAGCGATGGACGCGGACGTCACCGTGCTCACCCGCACCAAGGACAAGATGGCCGATGCCAAGGCGTTGGGTGCCAAGGATATCCTGCTGTCCACAGACCGCGACGCCATGAAGGCGGCGGCGAACAGTTTCGACATGATCCTGAATACCATACCCGTGCCGCACCCCGTCGCCCATTATATGCCCCTGCTCAAGATAGATTGTGCGCAGGTCTTGGTCGGCGTGATCGGAACGCTACCCGAAATGCACAGCGGCCATCTGCTCGGTCGCCGGATCCTCACCGGCTCCGGCATCGGCGGTATTGCCGAAACCCAGGAAATGCTCGATTTCTGTGCGGCGAAAAACATTCTCCCCGAGATCGAAATGATCGCGATGCAGGATGTCAACAACGCCTATGATCGGATGGAAAAGTCCGACGTACGCTACCGCTTTGTCATCGACATGGAGACGCTGACCTGAAAAGGCGTATGCCTATTTGCCTTTGCTGGTGAACGCCGAGATCCGCTCCTGCATATCCGGGCCATGGCCTTCACTCTCCATCACTTCCCATTGCAGCCCGGCGTCTATCGGTCCGCCATCGGTGGCCTCAAGCAGGCGCTTGTTCGCAGCGTGCGAGAAACCGGAATTGGCGACAATCTTGCCGGCCAGCGCTGCAATCTCGGCATCGAACTGCTCGAGCGGCACGGCATATCCCGCCAGACCGATGCGCACCGCTTCGTCGGCATTGATCATGTCCGCGGTAAACATCAGCCGCTTGGCGGTCGCGATGCCGACCCGGCGCGGCAGGCGCTGGCTCATCCCCCAAACCGGGGTGAGCGCCCATTTCGCATGGGTGTCGCCAAAATGCGCGCTGTCCGCGGCCAGGATGAAATCTGCCGCCAGCGCCACTTCGAGTGCGCCGGTATAGCAATGGCCGTGCACCGCCGCGATCACCGGCTTGGGTAGCTTCTCCAGCATCCGCAACGTCTCCGAATGCCAGCCGCGCGAGGGCACCGCCTCGCCTTCGGCAATATCCCCGAGATCATGACCCGCCGAAAAGCATTTCCCCGCACCGCGCAGTACCACACAGCCGATGCTGTCGTCCTTGCGCAGATCACCAATATGATCGCGTAGTTCCCGGAACATCGCCACCGTCAGAGCATTCAGCTTGTCCGGCCGATTGAGCGTCAGCAGCGTCCAGCCATCCCGATCTTCGCGCAGCACCAATTCCGTCATGTCCAATCACCCTTTTCCTGCGCCATGTCGCCGTCA
Organism: Parasphingorhabdus sp.; assembly: GCF_041748495.1. Classification (GTDB taxonomy): domain Bacteria; phylum Pseudomonadota; class Alphaproteobacteria; order Sphingomonadales; family Sphingomonadaceae; genus Parasphingorhabdus. Next base: position 4,704 of record NZ_JBGTDD010000088.1, on the reverse strand, counting down.
ACAGTCCGATCAGTTGACTGCCCGGTCCTTGCCTTCCCAATAAGGTGCACGCAGATCCTTGCGCAGGATCTTGCCCGAGGGGTTGCGCGGCAGGGCATCGATAAAATCGATGGATTTCGGACATTTATAACCAGCGATTCGCTGCCGGGCATCAGCAATCAATTCCGCTTCGGTCAATTGCTGGCCCGCCTTGACCACCACACAGGCCTTGACCGCCTCGCCCCATTTTTCATCGGGTACCCCGATCACCGCGACATCGGCGACCTTCGGATTGGCATAAAGGGCATTCTCGACTTCCGCCGGATAGACATTTTCGCCGCCGGAGATGATCATGTCCTTGAGCCGGTCCTGGATATAGAGATAGCCGTCCTCGTCGAGATAGCCGGCGTCACCGGTCCGCAGCCAGCCTTCGCCGTCGATCGTCTCGGCTGTCGCATCGGGCCGGTTCCAATAGCCCTTCATATTCTTGGCCGACCGGGTGGCAATTTCGCCGATGGTGCGCGGTGGCAGGGTTTCGCCGCTTTCGGGATCGATGATCTTCAGCTCGACGCCGGGCAAGGCCGTACCGACCGAGCGCATTTTCTCATTGCCGTTCACGTCATGATCTTCCGGATTGAGCGTGGTGATCGTCCCGGAGGTTTCCGTCATGCCGTACATCTGGACAAAACCGCAGCCGAGCACGTCCATCGCCTGCTTCATCAGCTCGAGCGGAATCGGCGAGGCACCATAAGTGATATACTTGAGGTTGGAAAAATCCACATCCTTCGCTCGCGGATGGTTGAGCAATATCTGGATCGCCGCCGGGACCATGAAGATTTTCGAGATATTATATTGCGCGATCAGATCCAGCGCCTGGGTCGGATCATATTCCGGCAGGACGATGGCGCTGCCGCCGGTGAACATCACTGCAAGGCCGGTGCCGGTGCCGCTGATATGGAAACAGGGCATGGCGAGCAGGGTGATCTCGCCGGGGACCGGTTTTTGCCAGTCCATCAGATCCTCTTCGCTGACCCCGGCGCTGCGCGATGAAAAAATCGAACCATTGGTCATGATCGCGCCCTTGGGGTGGCCGGTCGTTCCCGATGTGTAGAGCTGCAAGGCATCATCATCTTCAGCGCAGGCCACCATTGGATCTTCGGGGTCAAAGCCGTCGCGCCACGCAGGATAGCCAGGGAAATCCCCCTCGGCCTGTTCGCTGCCCAGGATCAGGTCGACATGATCCAGATTGCTTCTGATCTTGCCCGCCAGATCATCGAAACCGGGACCGATGAAGAGAATTTTGGCCTGACAATCGTTCAGGATATAGGCGACCTCTGGCGGAGCCAGCCGCCAGTTGACCGGCACCATCACCGCGCCGAGCTTGGCTGCGCCGACCAATATCTCAAAATAGAGATGGCTGTTCTTGCCCATATAGGCGATCCGGTCGCCCTTGCGGACCCCCTTGGACGCCAGCGCCTGCGCCGCCCGGTTGCTGCCAGTGTCCAGCGCGGCATAGGTCATCTCGTCGCCTTCAAAGGTGAAGACCACCGCATCCGGCTGTTCCTGCGCCTGGAAACGCACCACATCGCCAATGGAAATAATCTCTTCTTCGGTCATGCAAATATCCTCTGTGTCCGATTCCGCGATCGGCTTTTCCCCAAGATACATAGAGAGGCGGCCATATGATACAGCCTAGCAGATTGACTAGCCCCAGCAGCCTGAAACCAATGGCGTCAGGGCCTAATGCTGATCTACTGTCGACCCATGCACAAGCTGGCTTTGCATCAGATCACGATGATGGACGGCGGACCGGAAGGCCTCGTCCGTTTTGCCGCCGAATCCGGTCTTGACTCAGTTTGTCTGTTTACGGCCACACCGCTCGACGCTCATGGCCAAGGGATGTTCCCGGTGATTGCACCGGCCAGCGCTCAATCGTTCAAGCGGCTGCTGCGAGATCAGGATGTGCGCATCATCAACGCCGAATATTTCCCGGTGACCCAGGGAGGGGACGTAGCGGAATATCTCCCGGCCATCGCCCTCGCAGCGGAATTGGGTGCCAAACGACTGGTGACCCATATCCATGAAACCGGTAGCGAGCGAGCAGAAGATCAATTGGCAATGCTGTGCACAATGGCATCTGAGCACGGGCTGGAAGTCGGACTGGAGTTTACCGGTTTTGCCCATGGCTGCAACAGCCTGGCAAGCGCGGTTGCGCTGCATCACCGGATGAACCGCAGCAATCTGACGGTCGCGATCGACGCGCTGCATCTGTTTCGCACCGGCGGCACGCTGGAACAATTGGCAGCTCTGGATCCGGCGATCATCGGCTATGCGCAGCTGTGCGACGGCCCGGACTTCCGCCGGTCGAATGATTATCTTGAGGAAGCGATGCACCGGATGATTCCCGGAGAAGGCGTCTTCCCGCTCCGCGACCTGATGGCCTTGCTCGGTCCGCATGTCGATATAGACATTGAAGTTCCACCCCGCACCGGTGCCACCGATTCTGATAGAAGGGCCTGGGCCGATCGTGCCATTGCGGCCAGTCAAGGGCTGGCAAATCCATAAGAAACATCTGTCTAGAGCCAGAAAATGGGACGAAAGCGTTTTCTAGTAATCAGCGCTCGACATTCAATCCTATGCGCATGACAGACAATCTGCGGCCGATCAGTTGGGAAAGACGGGCGGGTCCGGTGATATTTTCACCACCGGCAGGTCAGCAAGATCGAGCCAGTCATGCTCGGGCAGACCGTAATAGCTATCGAGCACCGCAAAGGGCAGCCGGAACGGTCGACCCCAGCCGCTATTCCACATTGCCACCACCCCGGTTCGGGTTGCCGGGTCAAAAATCATGGTCGCACGATAGCCGTCGACGGCACCGCTATGCCCGACCAATTGCCGCCCGGCGTAACTGAAACTCCGCCAGCCGAGTCCATAAGAAGGCTGGCTGAGCGCTCGGGCGAGATCGCCGCTATAAATCCGGCTGGTCCTGATCCGATGCGCATGAGCCATTGACAGCGTCCGGGCCGACAGGATCTTGTCATTCTCACCCATTTGCGCGCGCAGCCAGCGAGCCATGTCGACAATATCGCTGCTGACGCCAGCGGCGGCGGGAACCCGCCAGTAGGATTCCGACAGGGGCCGCACCTGGTTACCCCGATGCGGCCGCGCCCAGCTGCGCGCGCCGGTAAGGCCTGCCATGTCAAATTGCGCGCTCGTCATGCCCAGCGGTTCGAACAATTGCTCCTGCACGGCATCAGCATAGAGCGTGCCTGCTGCCTGTGCCAATATTTCGCTCGCCGCATCAAAGGCGATATTCTGGTAGCTGTGACAGGTGCCGGGTACGCACTGCAGCGGAGCGGTGGCCAGCTTCGCCCTCAGCAGTCCCGGATTTTCTCCGTCCTCCAGCTTGATATCATAGGCGTTTTTGGTGAGGCCCGTCTGGTGGGACAGCAGCTGCGCCAGCGTAATCTGCGATTCGGCACCACCCGGCAGGCGGAGCGACGTCTGCCAGTTGCTGAGCGGTGCGTTGAGATTGAGGCCGCCCTCTTCGGACAATTTTGCCGCCAGCGAGCCCGCTACGCCTTTGGAGACCGACGCCCAGCGAAACACCGTGCGCGGTGTCACCGGTTCACCGCTTTGCTTGTCAGCTACCCCATAGGTCGACACAAAGCGGAGTTCACCGTCCTCGACAATCGCGACCGCCAGCCCGGCCATTTCCGGACGGGCCGCAAGCGCGGCAAAGTCCCGGTCAAGCCGGAGATATTCAATCTTGCCCTGCCAGTCCTCGGGTTCGGTTGGCACGCGGCTTTGTACCACGGGCTCGATCAGGGCGGTTAGCGGGAAGCCGGCTTGCTGCTCAACCAGGGCTCGGTTGCCATACCAGCCGACAAGCACCAGGCCAGCAAGGCCGAACAGCAACGCCAGATATCTGATCACATTCGGTAACTTACAAAGCTATTTCATAAGCTGCGGTGGTTTTCGCCGCGATATCTTCGGCGCTGATACCCGGTGCCAGTTCGATCAGGCGGAACCGGCTGTCATGATCGGGACGCTGGAAAACGCACAGATCGGTGATGATCATGTCGACAACATTAGTGCCGGTCAGCGGCAAGGTGCAAGCGGGAATGAACTTGGGACTACCGTCTTTCGCGCAATGATCCATCACGACGATGATTTTCTTCACGCCCGCGACCAGATCCATCGCGCCGCCCATGCCCTTGATCATCTTGCCGGGGATCATCCAGTTGGCAATATCACCATTTTCCGCGACTTCCATCGCGCCCAGCACGGTCAGGTCAATATGCCCGCCGCGGATCATCGCGAAGCTGTCGGATGAACTGAAATAGCTCGATGACGGCAGTTCGCTGATCGTCTGCTTGCCGGCGTTGATCAGGTCGGGATCAATTTCGTCTTCATAGGGAAAGGGTCCGATACCCAGCATCCCATTCTCGCTTTGCAACGTGACCTCGACGCCTGGCGGAATATGATTGGCCACCAGAGTGGGGATACCGATTCCGAGGTTTACATAATAACCATCCTGCAGTTCCTGCGCCGCCCGAGCGGCCATTTCATCGCGAGTCCAGGGCATATTCATCCTTCTTTGTCATCTGCTGGAGCCATTGGTGCTTCTGTGGCTTCTACGAGGGGAGGCGGAGTCAGAAACCAGCCATTGTTGAACATCGACTCTAGCATGATCGCACCATTGGGGTCGCGCAAATAGGCATA
>NZ_JBGTDD010000087.1:0-26330 GCF_041748495.1 Parasphingorhabdus sp. | reverse complement strand
CGGGTGCGGGCCGCTGTTCTGGGCGCCATAATTGACCGAGACCGGTCCGCCGATCAACGCCGCGAGACCCGCCGGCACCGTACCGGTGCCGCTGACGCCGCCGCGCTGGCGGTCGCCTTTTGTGTCGGCGACCAGCGCATGGACCGCGCTGCCGCTGCCAAAGCTCAGCCGCTCCTCGCTGCCGATCGGACGGAAGGCGGGGACATTGACGAGTATCTCGCTGCTACGCGCGGGGCAGAACAGCCGGATCGTAGCGGCCGTTCCCTCCGAACCCGGCGCGGGAAACACCAGGGACGCGCCCTCCCCGCTCGCGATCAGGTCCCAGGCGGCGGCGGGCTGACCGGGGGTAGGTGCTTCGCTTGGCTGTGATGGAGCGGGCGTGGTGGCAGGGGAAGCAGCATCGGCCGCCGGATCGGCATCGCGCGGCGACTGCGAGTCACAGGCGGCCAGCAAGGCGAGCGGCACGAGGGCAAGATAGCGTGTCATATCGGAGAGACCCTCTGCGAAAGAAATGGTTCCCCCTTGTAGCACGAATGCCGCTGGCCGCGCTATTTCTTCCAGCCGTGCGAGAGCAGTTTCACCGTCACCCGGCCGCTGGCGACATGGGCGCCGTCCGCATCGTGCATCAGGAATTCGGCGATATAGGTGGCGCTGCCCTTGCGCTCGAGATCGGCGAGCAGGCCGTCGATCGTCTCTTCGGACAGGCTAAATTCGGCGGTGACGTCGCTGGCCGCGGGCTTGTGGAAATCGACGTAAATATCCTTGAGGATCGGGAAGTGGCGCTCGACATCGAGCAGCGAAATGCCGGGCAGCGCCGCGACCGCTTCCGCCAGCACGGTGAACGCGCCCATGTACAGCACGCCAACATGATTTTCATTGCCCGCCAGCGGCATCAGCAGCCTGGCATGGCCGCGGCTGTCCTCGAGATATGTCATTCCGGTGCGCTCGACAAAGGGGACGCGATATTTGGGCTCGCTGCGCGGCTGTTCCTGGGTCTGGGGCTGTGCTTCGGTCATGCTGTCCTGCTCCGGCTTGGGGTTGGGTTGCTGGCGGACAGGGGTTCCGCCCGCGAGCGGCATAGACCGTGGCGGGCGGTTATGCGGACTGGCATATCTGATAGAGGGGGCGCCGGTGGGGGCGCACGCTGGTGGGGAAGTTGGTGCCCGGAGATTTGAGGGGTCGTCTATGAAACAGAATCAATCTGCGGCTGCCTGGAAATATCTGACGCCTCTCCTGTCCTCAACAATTCCATCAAAGGCGCGTTTATGAAATAGACATTCCGGCCCGAGTGATGTTTCACCAAAAGCCCTCCTTCCGCCAATTGATCGAGATATTTTGCCGCTGTCTGGCGGGAAACGCCAAGGTCGTTCACCAGATAATCAATGCGGGTATAGGGATGCCGGAACAGGTTGTTGAGCAGATCCTGGGAATATATCCTGCTGTGGTCAGATCGAATTTCCTGCTTGTAGCGTGCCATCAGATCACGAATGCCGCCGATCAGTTCGATGGTTTGAACCGAGGTTTCGGCGACCGCATCCAGCATGTAGATGAACCAGGGTTCCCAGTCTCCGGTCTCGCGCACGGATTGCAGAAGCCTGTAATAGTCGCCCTTGTTCCGAGTGATGTAACGGCTGAGATAGAGGATCGGGATGTCGAGCAATCCCTGCTGGGTAAGATAAAGCACATTGATGATCCGCCCCAAGCGGCCATTGCCATCGGGAAAGGGGTGGATGCTTTCGAACTGATGGTGAATGATGGCCATTCTGACCAGCGGATCGAGATGCCCGATATCGTCGGCATTGATGAATTTTTCCAGAGCGGTCATATGGGTTACAACGTCGTCACCGCCCTGCGGCGGAACATAGACAATCTCTCCCGTCTGGTCATTTTTCAACGCGGTACCCGGCGAATTGCGAAAACCGCCGTCCGTGCGCTTGAGTATCTGGAACATGGCAATGATGGAATTGTTCGAAATCACGCCCTGCTTGCTGTGCAGTTCATTCAGACCACTGTGAAGCGCATCGCGATAGAGCGCGACTTCCTTGGCGGCAGCGGACGATGGATTTTCGGGAAACAGCGCCGCCTGGAACAGCTCGTCCTGGGTGGTAACGATAGACTCGATCTCCGAACTTGCCTTGGCTTCCTGCAGGGACAATGTGTCGATCAATATTCCCTGATTGGGGATGGTGGCAGCGCGGCCCTTCAGTTCCGCCAGGAAACGATGGGCCAAGGCCGCATATTTAAGAACGAGCTTGGTTTCCAGTTCACCGGGCGGCGGCAGGTCCGGGATTTGATAGGTCGGGTTGAGCATATGGGTACAATCCGCTTATGAATTAGCAATAATGCTAACATATCACCATAATGTGTTAAAGAAAGTAGATTATTTTAACATGGGGACGGGTTAAGTGCACTGTCACCGTAATCTCGCGCTCGACAAGGCGGTGATCGCGCGCAATCCCGGCTGGCAGGTGATGGCGCAGGTCTCGCTCGGCGAGTTTCTCGCCAGCCCCGACAAGAACGCCTTTTTGTGCGTCAATTCCAAGCGCGTCGATTTCGCGCTGATGGACGAGCGCTGCCGCGTGGTCCACGCGCTGGAATATCAGGGATCGGGCCACCATGCGGGGAACTGCGCCGCCGCGCGCGACGCGGTGAAAAAGGAAGCGCTGCGCAAGGCTGGGATCGGCTATCACGAGGTGGTCACGGGGCATACGACGGCGGGAGAGCTAAGGGCGCTGGTCGGAAAGTTGGTGCCGGGGGGTTGGGGGTGGGTTTGAGTTATGTCTTCGATTGAATTGACAGAGAGATAAAAGTGCACTGTCACTGAAATACTTGCGCTTTGCTCAGCATGATCAGATCACTCAACAACGGCACCTCCTTCGGTGCCGCTACTGAATCAACCTTCTCTCAATCATGCAAGCAATTTAATAGGTCCTGAGCCTAGGATACTTTCGGAATTAGGGAAATAGAAGTACATTAAAAGTGCACCAAACACTACGCATCAAGCCGCCCTCAACTCCGGTATCTTGTCGAGCGCGTCGCCCAGTTCGAGTCTGGCGATTTTCAGATCGTAGGTGCGCTGCATGTTGATCCACACTTCCGGCCCACCGCCGAACATCTTGGCGAGGCGAAGTGCCATCTGTGCGGTAACCGGCTGGCGCTCGTTGATGATATCATACAGCGTCTGGCGGGAAATACCGAGCAGGCGTGCAATCTCCGCCTTGGGCCGCGCAACGGCGGGCAGAATATCCTCGCGCAACAATTCACCGGGGTGAATGGGGCGCATATTCTTGAGCATAGATTCAGCCATTAGTGATAATCCTCCAGATCAACATCGACGGCATCTTTGCCATCCCAACCAAATGTAATCCGCCAGTTGCCGGACGCATCGACCGCGTAGCGTCCCTTATCCTGCCCTTTCAGACTGTGAAACCGATAACCGGGCAAATTCAAGTCGTCGGGCAGAACTGCAGAGTTTAAACGCTCCAGCATACGTTCCACCCGTTGCACATTGGGTACACTCAACTTCGACACGTCACCGCGCAACACCATGCGTTTAAGCGCCTTGCTGCGAAACGAGCGGATCATGGGTGTAAGGTAGTGGCTTTCAAGTTAGGTGTCAAGTGGTGGCTGACACTGGTCCGATACTGTCAAATGGTCAGCCACCGCGAGTCATCTCGTCATCCTGAACTTGTTTCAGGATCCACTTATCCTTTCGCGCAGCCTGTGTTTGACGCACGATGGGTGCTGAAACCAGTTCTGCAAGACGGTCACACGGAAACGGCATTATTCCTGTGCTTCAACCACCAGAATCTCGACTTCTGTTGTTGCCGTAATTTTCGCTACGTTGTCCGTGATCGACAGTCGGATCCGGTAGGTACCGAGTTTTTCTCCGTCCTCTACCCTCAATCCCGTTCCCATCGGCGACAAGGACAGGACATTCCCCGACGGTTTTGGCAAATTGTCCCATGCTTTAAATGTCAGTGTTTCTCCATAAACTTCCCCCGCGGGGTCCGTCATGGTTGTTACTCCGCTGAGGTCGCAATTGCCCGCTACATTTGCCTGACAGCCACCGATGATGATAAACTGTTCGATCGGTTTGTTGCGCCGGACTTTTGAGTCAATCGTCAGATTCGGTGGCGTCGGCTGCGCCCATTCTCTCAAAAACCGCGCACTATCAGTGGACCAAAGCTGGAGCACACGCAGATTTCCGTTTCGTGCGGATTCCGATAGTCCTTCTTTTACGGGTTCGGATATTTCCGGTGCCGCGTGTTGCGTGGACGTGCTTACAGACAATAAGATCGCGAGAGAGGTGAGCGTGCTCACTCCGCCGGTTCCACCGTCTCCTCAACCTCGTCCGCCGGCAAATACAGCCGGTCGCCCATGTCCTTATATTTCTCGCTCATCTCGCGCATGCCTGCTTCCGCTGCCGCCTTGCTGGCCGCTGCGGTGTCGGCGCCCAGTTTTTCCGAGGCGATGAAGCCTTCGGCGCTCTGGTTCTGTTTCGACGCGAAGTCGCGGACTTCCTGGCTGATCTTCATCGAGCAGAATTTCGGGCCGCACATCGAACAGAAATGGGCAGTCTTCGCGCCCTCGGCCGGCAGCGTCTGGTCGTGATATTCCTCGGCCGTGTCGGGGTCGAGCGAGAGGTTGAACTGGTCGCGCCAGCGGAATTCGAAGCGGGCCTTGGACAGCGCATCATCGCGGACCTGCGCGGCGGGGTGGCCCTTGGCGAGGTCGGCGGCGTGGGCGGCGAGCTTGTAGGTGACGACGCCGACTTTCACATCGTCGCGGTCGGGCAGGCCGAGATGCTCCTTGGGCGTGACATAGCAGAGCATCGCGGTGCCATACCAGCCGATCTGGGCGGCGCCGATGCCGCTGGTGATATGGTCATAGCCGGGGGCGATGTCGGTGGTGAGGGGGCCGAGCGTGTAGAACGGCGCCTCGCCGCAGACTTCCAGCTGCTTTTCCATATTCTCCTTGATCTTGTGCATCGGCACATGGCCGGGGCCTTCGATCATCACCTGGACGTCCGACTTCCACGCGCGGTGGGTGAGTTCGCCGAGCGTGTAGAGCTCGCTGAACTGCGCTTCGTCATTGGCATCGGCAATCGAGCCGGGGCGCAGGCCGTCGCCGAGGCTGTAGGCGATGTCATAGGCCTTCATGATCTCGGTGATGTCGTCGAAATGCTCGTAGAGGAAGCTTTCCTTGTGATGGGCAAGGCACCATTTCGCCATGATCGAGCCACCGCGCGAGACGATGCCGGTGACGCGTTTGGCCGCCATCGGCACATAAGGCAGACGGACGCCGGCGTGGATGGTGAAATAGTCGACGCCCTGCTCGGCCTGTTCGATCAGGGTATCGCGGAAGATTTCCCAGGTCAGCTCCTCGGCGGCGCCGCCGACTTTCTCCAGCGCCTGATAGATCGGCACGGTGCCGATCGGGACCGGGCTGTTGCGGATGATCCATTCGCGGGTGTCGTGGATATTGCGGCCGGTGGACAGATCCATGACCGTGTCGGCGCCCCAGCGGATCGACCAGACCATCTTGTCGACTTCGTTGGCGACATCGGAGGCGACGGCGCTGTTGCCGATATTGGCGTTGATCTTGACCAGAAAATTGCGGCCGATCGCCATCGGTTCGGATTCCGGGTGGTTGATATTATTGGGGATGATCGCGCGTCCTCTGGCGATTTCGTCGCGGACAAATTCCGGCGTGACATAGTCGGGGATCGAGGCGCCGAAACTCTCGCCGTCGCGGACATATGCCTTCAGCCGCTCGCGGCCGAGATTTTCGCGCTCGGCGACATATTCCATTTCCGGGGTGATGATGCCCTGGCGCGCATAATGCATCTGGCTGACATTGGCGCCCGCCTTGGCGCGCAGCACCTTGCGGCGGACATTGGGGAATGGCGCGACGCCGCCGGAGCGGTCGGGGCCGAGCTGGCCATTGTCTTCCGGCTTGACTTCGCGCTGGGTCACTTCCTCGACATCGCCGCGGGCGCGGATCCACTGGCTGCGCAGTTCGTTGAGTCCGGTATTGATATCAATCAGCGCTTCGGGGTCGGTGTACGGCCCGCTGGTGTCATAGACGCGCACTGGCGCTTCGCCGCCCTCGAGATGGATTTCGCGCATGGCGACGCGGATGCCGGAGCCGCTGTGCGCCGCGACATGGACTTTTTTCGAGCCGCGGATCGGTCCGGTGGTGACGCCAATTTCGGTTTTTGCGGGAAGGTCGGCCATATGTTCGTTCCTTTGTCATTTCGGAACGAGGGCGGGATTTTTCGAAAATCCGCTCCCTCCCTCCGCCCGTAAGCCCTCATGCATGAGGGGCGGGATCAGGTTCAGCGGGTCGCAGGGCGTTACACCTGCCTCTCAGTCAAACGACTCCCCGGGGATGGCCCAATGGTAGAGGCTTGGTTCGCGGATGTCATGCCCTTTCTGGATCGGGTTCCGGGCCATGAGGGATGGGCATGATAATTTAATCAGATGATTAAAGGCATTGGTATCGCCGACCGCTATCTGCTATCTTCCGGTGAAAGCCCGCAGAGGCGCTAACTGGAGTGGATGATGAGCGAATCGAACAGACCGCAGCTGGATGTCATTGTGGTGGGCGCGGGCTTTGCCGGCCTCTATCTGCTGCACAAATTTCGCGAGATGGGGCTTTCCGCCCGCGCGTTCGAGGCGGGCGATGATGTCGGCGGCACCTGGTACTGGAATCGCTATCCCGGCGCGCGCTGCGATATCGAGAGCATCGACTATTCGTTCAGCTTTGATCCCGAACTGGAGCAGGAATGGCAGTGGAGCGAGAAATATGCGACCCAGCCGGAAATCCTGCGCTACGCCCAGCATGTCGCCGACCGCTTTGACCTGCGCCGCGACATAAGCTTTGCCACGCGGGTCGAACAGGCTGTGTGGGACGAGGCCGGGTCCTGCTGGAACGTTACCACCAGCCAGGGCGAAACGGTCAGCGGCCGCTTCTTCATCATGGCCACCGGTTGCCTGTCGCAGCCCAAGGATATCGATATCGAGGGAATCGAGAATTTCACCGGCGCAATTTACCGCACCCACAGCTGGCCGCATGAAGGCGTGGATTTTTCCGGCAAGACGGTCGGGATTATCGGCACCGGATCGTCGGGCATCCAGTCGATCCCGCTGATCGCCGGACAGGCCGACCACACCACCGTCTTCCAGCGCACCGCCAATTATTCGATCCCCGCCGGCAATGGCCCGATCGCGCCAGAGAAGCTGGCGGTGAAGCAGCGCTATCAGGACTACCGGGAAGAGGCGCGCTGGACCAGCGTCGGCGTGCCCGGCAAACAGGCGATGGACTTTGCGCTGACCGTGTCGGAGGAAGAACGGCAGCAGCGCTATCAGGAGCTGTGGGACAAGGGCGCGATCCCGCATCTCGGTTCCGAATTTGCCGACCTGCTGCTCGACGAGAAGGCGAATGACACGCTGGCGGAATTTGTCCGCGGCAAGATCCGCTCGGTGATCGAGGACAGCGAGGTTGCCGACATATTGACCCCGACCGAATTTCCGATCTGCACCAAGCGGGCCTGTCTCGACACCCATTATTACCAGACGTTCAACAAGCCGAATGTCGATATTGTCGACATCAAGCGCAATCCGATTGTCTCGATCACCGCAACCGGGATCGCGACGAAGGAACAGAATTTCGACTTTGACGCGATTGTCTTTGCCACCGGATTTGATGCGATGACCGGCGCGCTGCTGGCCATCGACATCCGGGGTCGCGAGGGCCAGAGCCTCAAGGACAAATGGGCGCACGGGCCGCTCAACTATCTCGGGTTGACGGTCTCGGGCTTTCCCAATTTCTTCATGATCACCGGTCCCGGTAGCCCGTCGGTATTGTCGAACATGATCCTGTCGATCGAACAGCATGTCGAATGGATTGCCGATTGTCTGGAGCATATGAGCAAAGCAGGTCTCGACGTGATCGACGCCACGGAAACGGCAGAAAGCGGCTGGGTCGAATATGGCACGGCGACCAGCGACATGACGCTATTTCCGCAGGCCAAGTCCTGGTATATGGGCGCCAACGTGCCCGGCAAGCCGCGGGTCTGCCTGCCCTATGTCGGCGGCGTCGCCGCCTATCGCCGGGTCTGCAACGATGTCGCCGCGCAGGATTATCTGGGCTTCCGCTTCGACGGTCCGGATGGTTCCCGCTGCAACGACGGTCTGGTCCGGCGGCAGCAGCCCGATGTGGTGGCGCTGCTCGAAATGCTGGCGGATCTGGAGCTGCCGCCGTTTGAAAGCCTGTCACCGGACGAGGCGCGCGCGATGTCAGTGGCGATGAACGCCGGCAATCCGCCGGGTCCGCAAGTCGGAGCGGTGGTCGACGGCAGTTTCCCCGGAGCCGATGGCGCGCTCGACTATCGGCTGTACCGGCCAGACAGTCCCGGGCCGCATCCGGTCACCGTCTATTTTCACGGCGGCGGCTGGGTGCTCGGCGATCACACATCGGATGACGCTTTCTGCCGCGACCTGTGCGTGAACGCCGACAGCGTCATCATTTCCGCCAATTACCGCCACGCGCCGGAAGCCCGCTTCCCCGCCGCCGTCGATGACGGATTCGCCGCAGTGCAATGGGTGTCCGACAATATCGAGACGCTTGGTGGAATGCGAGGCGCGCTAGCGGTTTGCGGCTGGAGCGCCGGCGGCAATATCGCCGCCGTGGTCTGCCAGCTGGCCCGCGATGCAGGCGGACCGGAGATCAAGGGGCAAGTGCTGATTACTCCGGTTGTCGATGCAGGCGATGATAGCCCGTCGATGACCGACAATGCCGAGGGCTTTGTGCTGACCAAGGCGCTGATGGACTGGTTCTGGGATCATTATGCCGATCCTTCCAAGCGCGCCGACCCGAAAGCCTCGCCCCTGCTCGCGCCCGATCTGTCCGGACTGCCGCCGGCGCTGGTGATCACCGGCGAATTCGATCCGCTGCGCGATCAGGGCAAGGCTTATGCGGAAGCCCTGGATGCGGCGGGGACCGGGGCCCGGCATATCAACTATCCGGGCCAGATCCACACGTCGTTCACGGCGGTGGGCGCGATCCCGACGGCAAATGGATCAAGGCAGGATATCGCAGCCGCCCTGCGCCAATATTTCAAGGCGCTGGAGCCGGTTTAACAGAAACGCTGTCAGCCGACCTGCAGCCGCACCATCGCGGCAAAAATTGCAGCCAGTCCGATCGCAATCGACAGAGCGGCCCACAGACGGCTTGCTGCCCCCATCAGCCTGCTGGCAAGTTTCAGAAACCAGTCGCCGACCGCGAGGATCAGCGCGCCCTCGATGAATATCCATGCCCCGAGCACGGTGATCAATATCGACAGCAGGTCGCCCTGGTCCCAGGGATTGACGAGATAGATGGTCGCACCAAGCGTCAGGGTGACCATGCCGATCAGAAACTGCAGCGCGCTGCTTTCGCGGCATTCCTGAACCATTTTCATCCAGAAACCGGGTCTCCGCAATTCACCGATGCCCGCGGCCACGGCGTAGAGACCGATGAAAAAGGTAATCCATCCGGTGATATTGCCTGCATTGCCCATTCATAATCTCCCTCTGTTCCGATGCCACAATCCGTCTTGAACATATTAGAGCCGGAAACGCCAGAAAGCATGACCGACCTGCAAGCCCCATTGATTCAGTTGGCCGGGCGCGTCCCGGCCGGCATTTCAAACGTCAGAACGTATAACCGATTCCAACCGCACCAAACCATTGATCGGCGCTGCCGCGGATTGAAGTGACCGGGGATCGCTTTGAATCGCCGAGCATCCGGGAATAGCTGCCGAGAAAAATCAGGCCGAAACCGCCGTTGGTGGCATCGCCATCAAGATCGACAGCGGTCAATATCGTCGCACCGATATTTTTCCAGCCGCTGGTCGCGGTGAAGGTCGGCAGGCCGCTGGCGGCGGTACCCGCGGGCGAAACGCTGAAATAATAGTCGGCATAATCATCGTCGACATATTCGCCGCTGATCGCCAGGCTGGTGACAATGCCGCGGCTGAGCGGGGTGAAATAGGTCAGGCTCGGGAAAACGACCATGCCATCGTGCGCTCCGGCAATATCCCAGCGCACATCAACCTGAGCGGTCAGCGAGTCATAGGGATTGAGCAGCCGGTTGAACTGGACGCCGGCGGTAGGACCGACTTCGACGGCAAAATCGAGCTCGCCCAGCGAGCGGACAACCGGGTCCTTGATCGAATTTTGCCGATCGAAGCGGGCGCGGACAACCGGGCCGAGCAGGAAATCAACCTTCGCTCCCTCCTGATCAGGAATGAAATCGAGCGCAATGCCCGGGCCGCGCGGCTGAAAATCGATACCCCCGATACTGCCCAGGACAACCGGCAGCGGAGAAAATGTATAGTTGTCGGAACCTTCATAGCTGGGCCCCACTGCCAGGCCGATCCCTACGGTCAGATAATCACCGTCGAACACGGACCGTTCCACTGGCCCTGGTGACAGATTGTCCTGAGCCAGAAGCGGAGAAGACAGAGAGAGGCCGAGGGTCAAATAGGCGGCACGGCGAAATAGTTTAGCGTTTTTCAAGATTGATTCCCAAATGGTTGCGCAGATATGAAACGCGTCGATGACCCAAAAGTTCCATTTTCGGCGTGGTGAGACAAGCTGCCAAGGGCAACCAGGAGCAAGGCGCCTCCGTCGCAGTGAGGCCGGTGCAATCATTTTCGGCAACGCAGCAGAATATTGCTGGTCCATCGCGAGACCGGCTTCCCCTGCTCCGGATCAGAGGATGTAATTCATCCGCACCGCATGATGCGTATCAGAAGAACCGACGGTAAATTGCGCCGATTTGAATTTGGGAGCACCCATGCCGATTTTGGGATTGCGGGAAAAGCCAAAACCTTCGCGCGGCAGAAACAGCCGCATATCCATTTTGCCATTGCCATTTTCATCATGGACCAATGCTACCGCATAGGTGCCTGGCTTGACGTCGGCAATCTCTATGGAGCCAGCGCGTGCGGCAGAGATTTTCAGCTTCCGGGCGTTTACGTCGTCGCTGCAGTCCGGAAAATGTTTCGGACTGGCGCTGAGGCATACCAGCACATTGCCTTTTTCGGAACGCAAGCCGGTGATGGCGAGATCAATCGACGCCGTGATGGCCGGAGCCGCCGCAACCGGGGCTTCACTGGCCGATGCGCTTGCGCCCAACAGCAGAACCGAAGCTGCCGCCAGCATCGGCAAGCCCGATATCCGTGCCGCAGATCCGGTCCCAGAAGCGAAAATATAAGCCATAATTACCCCTGTATAACTCGTGATGCTTCTCATGATGGGTCGCGGTTATGAGCCACATACCTAACCTGCCCTGAACAAGCCAGCGCGGAAACATCTCCCAGCCCATATGATTGGACACGCCCATAACCGTCATCACCAGCAAGACCAGCCCCAAAACGCCGACATGAATCGGGATTGCGATGACCAGAGCCGGGATGACCACGGCGCCGCTGATTGCCTCAAGCGGGTGAAAGCTCATTGCCGCCCATGCAGTGGGCGGGCGGCTATCGTGATGAACCGCATGCGCTGCCTTGAACCAGCGCGGCCGGTGCAGCAATCGGTGCGTCCAGTAAAACCATGTGTCGTGGAGAAAAAGATAGAGGAACAGGGATAGCGGCAGATACCAAAAGGGATAAAGGCCGGGATCGGTATAAATTTTCGTCCAGCCGGCATTCTGCCAACCCCAGGCAACGATTCCGGCGGGGATCCCATAGATCGCGGCGGACAGCAGCGACCAGCGGATTTCACGCTTCATCTGCGGTCGCAGCCGGTCATATTGGCCTGGTCGCACCCGGTTGGTCAGCCAGGCAAAAAAGCCGCTGCTCAGCAGATAGCGTCCGCCGACGATCAGGGTCATGGCGAGCGCGGACAGCAGGATAGCGGGGGCATATTCCATGGCAGGGGAATATGGCGGCGATCGCCACGGAGCAAGCGGTAATGCAATAAGCTTCTACATACTTTCAGACAGGCTTTCCCCTGCCCCAACCATCGGCTAAGGCATGGCGATGCCGAAGCCGTCCAGTTCTTCAAACCAGTATGACCTGGCTATCGCCGGCGGCGGCCTTGCCGGTGGTCTGGTCGCGCTGGCGCTGGCGAAATTGCGGCCCGATCTGGATGTCGCCCTGATCGAGGCAGAGGATCATTTTGGCGGCAACCATATCTGGTCCTTTTTCGAAAGCGATATCGAGCCGGAGCACCGCTGGCTTGTCGACCCGCTGATTTCTCGCCAGTGGGCCAGCTATGACGTGCATTTTCCGAAATATAGCCGCAGCCTGAATAACGGCTATTGCTCGATTGAATCCGCAAATCTCGACCGGGAGTTGCGCCAGCGGCTGCCATCCCGGGCGCTGAAGACAGGGCAGCGGGCGAAAACCGTCGACAGCGGGCTGGTAAAACTGGCAGACCATACGGAAATTGCGGCCCATGCGGTGCTGGATGTGCGCGGCGGCGGGGATATTTCGGCACTGGATGTCGGCTGGCAGAAATTTTGCGGGCAGATGCTGAAACTGAAACAGCCGCACGGACTGGAGCGTCCCGTCATCATGGACGCCACGGTCGAACAGATTGACGGCTACCGGTTCATCTACTGCCTGCCGTTCAGCGACACCGAAATTTTTGTCGAAGACACTTATTATGCCGATGGTGCTGAACTCGACAGCGCAATCTCGCATGGCCGGATTGCGGAATATGCCGCCGATCAGGGATGGGTGGTGGAAGCGGTGCTGAGCGAAGAAAAAGGCCAGCTTCCGGTGATCTACGGCGGCGATTTCGAGGCCTTCTGGCAGGCCAACAAGGGCGTTGATGCGCGGGCCGGAGCCCGGGCGGCGCTGATCCAGCCGATCACCAGCTACTCGCTGCCGATGGCGGTGAAGACGGCAATCCTGATTGCCGAAATGCCCGAGATCAACCAGAACATGCTCGACACAATGCTGCGTGATCTGGCGCAAAAGCATTGGAAGAACGGAAAATTCTATCGTATGCTCTGCGCCTTCCTGTTTCTCGGGGCGGATCCGGACAAAAGATACAAGACCCTGCAACATACCTATAGCAAGGACGAAGGTCTGCTCGCCCGCTTCTATGCAGGCAAATCCACAAGAATGGATCAGGCCAATCTCCTCACTGGCAGGCCGCCGATTTCCATTTCCCGTGCCATCCCACTGTTGTTGAAATATAGATGAGATATCTGACCGATGAGTGACATTGCCAAATCCCAGAATGAATTGTTCAAGAAAGCCGCTGTCATCGGTTCCGGCTTCGGCGGGCTGGCGCTCGCCATCCGGCTGCAGTCAGCCGGAATACAGACGACCATATTGGAAGGGCGCGACAAGCCAGGCGGGCGAGCCTATTATTGGGAAAAAGAAGGTTTCATCTTCGATGGCGGCCCGACCGTCATCACCGATCCGGATTGCCTGTCCCAACTCTGGGACCTCACCGGCCATGATATGGCCAAGGACATCGAACTGATGCCGGTGTCGCCCTTTTACCGGCTCAACTGGCCGGATGGCACCAATTTCGATTATGTCAACGATCCCGAGGAACTCTACGCCAATATCGCGGCAATCGAGCCCGATGATGTCGAGGGTTACAAGAAATTCCTCGAATATAGCGGCGGGCTGTATGAGGAGGGCTATGTCAAGCTCGGAACCAAGGCATTTCTGGATTTCAAATCCATGATCAAGGCAGCGCCGGCGTTGATGAAATATGAAGCCTATCGATCGGTCTATGCCAAGGTTTCCAGCTTTGTGAAAAACGAGAAACTGCGGGAATTCCTGTCCTTTCAGTCCTTGCTGGTGGGCGGCAATCCGATGAAAACCAGCGCCATTTACGGCCTGATCCACAAGCTGGAACGGCTCGGCGGGGTCTGGTTCGCCAGGGGCGGGACCAATATGCTGGTCGCGGCAATGGTCAAGCATTTCGAACGGATTGGCGGGGTGATCCGGCTGGATGACCCGGTCACCAGCATTGACACGATTGGCGACCGCGCCTCGGGCATAACCTGCAAGTCCGGCTGGAGCGAGAAATTCGATGCCGTCGCCTCGAACGCCGATGTCGTGCACAGCTACCGCGACCTGCTGGGCCACAAGCATCGCAGCGATACGGTAAGCGGAAAGCTGCTGAAGAAAAAATATTCTCCATCGCTGTTCGTCGTCCATTTCGGCCTGAAAGGTAGCTGGCCGGGCATTCCGCACCATATGATCCTGTTCGGACCGCGCTATAAAGGGCTGCTCGCGGACATATATGACAATGGCGTGCTGCCCCGCGATTTCTCGCTCTATCTGCACCATCCCACGGTCACCGATCCGGAAATGGCGCCGGAAGGACACAGCACCTTCTACGTGCTCGCGCCGGTACCCCATCAGGGCAAGCTGCCGATCGACTGGAAGGAAATGGGACCGATCTACGAAAAGCGAATTCTCGATGAAATCGGCCACCGCCTGATCCCGGACATCCACAACCGCATTGTCACCAGCTTCCATTATACGCCGCAGGATTTCGGCACCGACCTCAATGCCCATCTCGGCAGCGCCTTCAGTCTCGAGCCGCTGCTCACGCAAAGCGCCTGGTTCCGGGTCCACAACCGGGATGATATTATCGGCAATCTCTATTTTGTCGGTGCCGGTACGCATCCAGGGGCCGGAATTCCCGGTGTCGTAGGCAGCGCCAAGGCAACCGCAGAACTGATGCTGGAGGATATGGGGTGAACCGGTGTTTCATTCATTCTGAGCCTTTTGAATCCCGTCTGGTGCGCCAAAACTGTCCTTGGCCAGGTTCAGGACGAACGGATTTCTATTCGGCGGTCTCATGAACCGCGCGAATCTTGTCCTCCACGCCAGAGCCAGTATCGAGCGGGGCTCCAAATCCTTCGCCCGGGCTTCCAAGCTTTTTGCGCGGCAGACGCGCGAGCGGGCGTGGCTGCTCTATTACTGGTGCCGCGCCTGCGATGATCTCGCCGATGGCCAGGATCATGGGCACGGCATGTCCGCTACTCCCAATCCCGAAAAAACCATCGCGGCTATGCGAATGATGACAGCGCGCGCGCATGGCGGCGAGCAAACCGGCAATCCGCCCTTTGATGCCTTTGGTGTGGTCGCGCAGGAGTGCCATATCCCCAAAAAGCTGGCGGATGACATGATCGACGGCTTTGCCCTGGACGCGCGCGGATGGCGGCCGGAAAGCGAACATGATCTGCTGCAATATTGCTATCATGTCGCTGGCGCTGTGGGTTGCATGATGGCGATCGTGATGGGGGTTTCCGCCCGTGATCAGGAGGTGCTGGACCGCGCCTGTGATCTGGGACTGGCGTTCCAGCTCGCCAATATCGCGCGGGATGTAGCCGAGGATGCGCATGCCGGGCGATGCTATCTGCCGCAAAACTGGCTCACCGAATCCGGCATCGATCCCGGGCATATCATGGATCCGGCGGATCGCGATAAACTGGTCCTGCTGGTCAACCGGTTGTGCGATCTGGCGGGCGACTATGAGGCTTCCGCGCGCGCAGGCGCCGCAAGCCTGCCGTTCCGGTCGCGCTGGGCGGTGCTGGCGGCGGCCGGGATCTATGGTGATATCGCCCGGGCGATCAAACAGAGCGGCGGCGGATCACTGGAGCAGCGGATATATACGTCCAAGAGCAAGAAACTGGGCTGGATCGTGAAAGCGTTCGGACAAGCGCTGACCAGGTCGGCCCGGCGGGACCGTCAGGGATTGTGGACCAGAGAGCACCCGGCTTGACGGCTTCGTGACCGGTTAGTGACTGGCCCCGTTTTCGGTGACATATTTGCCGATCCGTTCGACGGCCGCATCATATAGATTGGCCGAACAGCACAGGACGCCGAGCGCCTTGCCGTGGGTACCATTATAGACCAGGTTTTCCCCCAGCGCGTTGGTGACGCTGGCTCCTGCTTCGGCGGCGATCACATGCGCTGCTGCAATATCCCATTCATGGCCCCAGCGAGTGGAGGCGACGACATCCGCCCGGTCGTCCGCTACCATCGCCATTCTGAGCGCGATGCTGTTCGGCTTTGGTACCGCGGTGAGCCTGAGTTCCGGCGGCAGTTCTTCGGCCGGAATGCGGCAGCCTTCATATTGGGCGCGCCGACTGGCTACGATGGCCCGACCGTTGACTTCGGTATGGCTGCCGGCCTTGGCCACCCAGGTTTCCTTCATCGCCGGCGCATCGAGCACCCCGAATATCGGCGCATCGTTCCGGACAAGAGCGATCGACACACACCAGCCAGCCTTGCCGGCGACATAATCCTTGGTGCCGTCAATCGGATCGACGACCCAGGTCAGCTCATCTCCGGCACCGCTGTGATCAATATGCGTTTCCTCGGAGAGCCAGCCGGCGGAAGGCACCAGCTTCTCCAGCTCGGTGCGCAAGAAACGGTCCACCGCCAGATCGGCATCGCTGACGATCTGGCCAGGCGATTTTTCCCAGATATTGGTTTCTTTCTTGCCCGCAACCCAGTGGCGCATGGCCAGCGCACCCCCTGCCCGCGCGATCGCGACAACCTGATTAAAATCTATTTCCGCCAAGATTTTCTCCGTTCGCCCCGGACTTATCGACGGGCGCTTCCCATCCGATAGGCCGGGTCAGATGGTCTCGCCACTAACCCTATTGATCAGCCACCGGCCACGGTCATGCTGTCGGTGCGCAGGGTCGGGACATTGATGCTGTAGTGATATTCCAGATCGTCGGCCGCAATCAGGCTCCTGAACATGGTCTTCAGATTGCCGGCGATGGTGATTTCCGAAACCGGTGGACCGATTTCGCCATCAGTGATCAGGAACCCGCTGGCTCCCCGGCTATAATCGCCGGTAACCGGATTGACGCCCATGCCGATCAAGTCGGTGATATAGACACCATGTTTGATATCCTTGATCATCTCCGCCTTGCTGACCGTGCCGTTGCCCATATGCAAATTGGTGACGCTGACACCCGGTGCGCCGCCGACACCACGCGAAGCGTGACCGGTCGGCTGCAGACCCAGTTGGCGGGCCGAGGCACTTTCCATGATCCACTGGGTCAGCCGGCCATTGTCGATCAATTTGGTTTTCGCCGTGGGCAGACCTTCGCCGTCGAACGCCTTGGACCGCAGGCCGCGCTTGCGGTGTGGGCAGTCGATAATTGTCAGGGCACTGTCAAACACCTCGGTGTCAAGCGCATCCAGCAAGAAGCTGGTCTTGCGCGCGATGGCAGCGCCGGAAATGGCGCCGATGAAATGGCCCAGCAGGCTGTTGCCCACCCGCGGATCATATACGACGGGCATCGCGCCCGATTTGAAATGGACGGGGTTGAGCCGTGAAACGGCGCGCTCCCCCGCTTCCCTGCCAATGGATTCGGGTGATTGCATGTCTTCCAGAAAGCGCACGCTGTCATAGGCATAATCGCGTTCCATGCCGTCGCCTGCACCGGCAATGACGCTCGCCGACAGGCTGTAGCCGCTGGTGGAATAGGCACCGGAGAAACCATGACTGGTAGCCAGAGCCACAATGCTGCGCCCGGCACTGGCCCCGCCGCCCTCGCTGTTGGTGACACCCTTGACCGCCCGCGCTGCATCCTCCGCCTGCAACGCCAGTTCGCGCAGCATTTCGGGTTCCGGGTCCTGGCCGTCATCACCTTCGATGCTGTGCGGTTCAGCCTTCAGGAGCAATTCTTCCGGCGCAAGGCCGGCAAATTGATCTTCGGGCGCTTCTCTGGCCATATCCAGAGCGCGGCCGACGAGAGATGAGAGGATTTGCGGGTCCATATCGGAAGACGATACAGTAGCCGAACGCTTGCCGACAAAGACCCTGAGGCCGATTTCCTCGCCTTCGGAACGCTCGACATCTTCCAGATTGCCGAGACGCATCTGCACCTGAGTCGCGGCATCGCAAACATAGATGGCGTCGGCGGCATCGGCACCGGCCTTTTTGGCTTGGGAAACAAGGGCGTCGGCGCGGTCCTGCGCTTCGGATGGTTTTAGCATGCGGCGGACATAGGTGCGCTGCCCTGCAAGGTCAACGACGCGCTGTTAAATGGTGAAGACAGAATTGCCGTTCTGCAGCTTCAGATATCTTAGAGCAGCGGGCCGATAATTTTGATCAAAGCCACGAACACCATCGGCAAACCGATAGCCAGCAACCAAAGCACCAGCTGATCGGCGCGGAATTTCGCGGCGAGGCTCTGCTCCGACAGACCGCTGCTGCTCATGTTGACCCAACGCTTCTCGAAATTGCGGCAGAAGGGAATGATCACCGCAACCAGCAGGACCAGTCCGAAATAGGGTGCGATTGACATGCCCTTGGTTTCGATCAGGCCGAGTACGAAAACAATCTGCATGATGGTGTAGACCAGCAAGGCCGCCGCGCAATTGTTGCTCATCTTCTTGTCCCAGCGAATGCCGGTTTTCCGCAAATCCTGATGCGCGCGATGTTTGCTGACCGATTTTTGAGACGCTGCTGCGACCATATCTATTCCCCTCAGAATATCATCTCCATCTTCGCCGGGCGTTTGCCGTCCGTGCGATCGATAAGTCACTATAACCTATTTGTCGTAAAAGCCAAATAGGCGTTTTTTCGGCATTATATGTCGCTAAATTGCGGTTACGCTTGCCAAAAATTGCTGCATGCGACAGAATCAGTTTTTAATCGCAATCCAAATTTCAAAGGCATCCCGCATGACCATTTCCCTTTCCGATCCACTGACGCTTCCATGCGGAGCCGTCCTGCCCAACCGGCTCGGCAAGGCCGCCATGACCGAGGGCATGGCGACACCTGACGGGGTGCCGACTGCGGAACTGGAGCGATTGTACGGACTATGGTCCGACGGCGGTGCGGGGATGTTGCTGAGCGGCAATATCCAGGTTGATCGCGATCATCTGGAGCGCCCGGGCAATGTGGTGATCGATTGTCCACCGGACGAGGCGATGATGGCGGCGCTGAAAAGCTGGGCACAGGTCGCGACGCGCAATGGCAATCATTTCTGGGCGCAGATCAGCCACGCCGGCCGCCAGACGCAAAGCAATGTCAATCCGCATCCCAAGGCCCCATCGGCGGTCAAGCTCGGCCTGCCCGGCGGTCAGTTTGGCGAACCGGTGGCGCTCACGACGGAAGAAATCGAGACTCTGGTCGACCGGTTCGCGCTGGCGGCAAAAACCTGTCAGGAGGCTGGCTTTACCGGCGTGCAGATTCATGCCGCCCACGGCTATCTGCTAAGCAGTTTCCTCAGTCCGCGGGCCAACCAGCGCAGCGACAAATATGGCGGCAGTCTAGACAATCGGGCGCGCTTCCTGCTCGCGGTGGTTGCCAAGACCCGCGCCGCGGTCGGCCCGGATTTCCCTATTTCGGTCAAGCTGAATAGCGCCGATTTCCAGAAAGGCGGCTTCAATTTCGAGGACAGTCTGCAGGTGGTGCAGTGGCTGGAGCAGGCGAGTGTCGACCTGGTGGAAATATCGGGCGGCACCTACGAACAGCCGGCATTGATGGGGTCAGACGGAATCGAGGAACAGGAGCCACAGAATGTGGCGCCCTCGACCAAGGCACGGGAGGCCTATTTCGTCGATTTCGCCAAGGCGATGCAGGAGGCGGTCACGGTGCCGCTGATGGTGACCGGCGGTTTCCGGACCCGGTCGGCAATGGAAAACGCGCTCGACAGCGGCGCCGCCGACCTGATCGGACTGGGACGGCCGATGTGCGTGATGACCGATGCGCCGCAGCATTTGCTGGAAGGATTGGAAGCATTGCCGCGCTATGAGGACAAGCTGCGGCTGCTGCCCGACTGGTTGGGATTTCTCACGCGATTTCAGATGGTTAAGGCTATGGCCGGTTTTGCCACCATCTTCTGGTTTTACGAGCAGCTGGAAAATCTGGGCCAGCGCGGCACGACCGATCCAAGCCTGAGCGTATTCAAGGCGTTTCGAGCGGTTGAGAAACGCAACAAACGGATATTGGCGGCGCGCAGGCCGCGCTGACCGACGCCTGAAAGCATATTTGGCGCGGGTTTCCGCTAGATATTGGTGCTGGTCGGAATCTGGCTCGGCTGCAGATAAACATAAGGATGCATACGACGCTGGTTGCGCGCGATGATTCGCGATTCCACCGCCCGCAACCCGGCCTGGAAGCGCGCCAGCGGGCCCTCATCGCCAGTGATTGCCGGATCCTGAAACCAGCTTTCATAGGGAAAGCGATTGGTGCGATAATCGCCGAGCGGGCGGTAATAGACCGAGCCCAGCAGTTCCAGCGACGAAAGCTGCAGCAGTCCCAGCGACAGCGGCGGCATATAGTCCAGCCATTCGCCCTTATCATGGCCTTTTTGCTCGGTCGGCGCAGCGGTCCAGCCCGCTCCGGTGACGGCCGGCGCGAAGGTCATGATCGTGCGCTGCGGGAAATTGACCGCCGCATGCTGGGCGCTGGCGGTGGAGATGATCATCGTGCACACATCGACCAGCTGGGCCCGGGAAGTGATCGGCCTGAAACCGACAATATGGCCTTCCGAAGCTATCGAGGCCGCCCATTGCGCCAGCTCGCTGTCGCCGGTCACCGCAGCATCATCGGCATAATAGATGTGGATATATTGTTCCACCCAGTCATGGATCGCGCGCCAGACCAGCAAGGCATCGTCGCGATAGGGATAGTCGGGCAATTTGGCGGGGTCGGCAACATTGCGCTCGGCAAAGTCCACCGGGGTCATCCTGTTGTAAAAGTCGAAGGCCAGCCGGGCCTCTACGGCGGCCCGCTGACTGGACTCGATCGTGCCGCCAAAAAAATCGTCGATCGGACCGCCCTTGTTGATCAACGTTTCGACCGCCAGATTATTGATGAACAATGTGCCTTCGAAATGCGGCACCAGCAGCGACCAGAGCGGGTGGATATTGGCGAGATTGCGGCGGGTGGCGACGGCGATCGCCTCGCTTACCAGATGCGTGCCGGCAAGATGGACGAACAGTTCGTGATAATTGCAGTCGGCGACCTGGACGACAAATTTGGCCATTTCCCAGCCCCATTTTTCGGATGAGGCAGCCGACGGCGTCATCACCGGATACAGGCCGGGATCCTGTCCGCACTGGATCGCGACCGGCTTCAGCGATGCACCGCCCGGCGGGACAGCGAACAGCGCCATCGGGCAATAGACATATTTTGCATGGCCTTTCCAGACTCCGGCAACAAGTATCTCCAGATCCTTGTAATCACACAGATATACTCGGCCATCCGTCAGCGCCTGAGCGAGATCATCACCGCCCATGACCGCAGCAAATTGCGCTGCTGTGACCGGAAATTTCTCCGGAATCCGTTCAATCCCGCGGAGCAACATCGGATTGGGTCCGGCGACGCGCAGCCTGGCAAACTGGTCATCATCCTGGAATGTATAGGCGATAGCGGGAACCGGGAGCGTCTGGTAGAGATTGCGATAGGCCTCGATAGAGCGGGTATCGGCCGATTCTTCCGCCTTCAGGACGTCGAGAATCACCGTGATCAGATCGCGGAGAAAACTGTCATGCGCCTGCAATCTGTCGATGTCCGTGCCCTCAAGGGCCTGCTCGATGCTGCTTTCGAGAGCCGGTCCGGCATGGTCGACGCGATGTTTTTCGCGCAGCGCTTCGACCTCGGTCTTGACTTTCTCGGCATCTGCCAGCGCATCGCTGATAATCTGCTGCGCCGCCTGGCTGAGCCCAGCGAACATCGGATGCAGCCGGACCGCGGCGATATTTTCGACGATGCCGAGGCCGACTTCGAGCACCTTGAACCACCATTCGATCGACGGCTGGTCATCGCTCGGCACCCGGGTCGCCAAAGGCACGCCGGCCAGGGTCGGAATGTCGCAGGTCCACTGATAGATCGTCGATGTCGCGTTGATCTGCTCGCGGCGCTGGGCGCGTTGCTCAAGACTGTCATTCTGCGGGAGGCTGGGCTGGATGGCCCCGCGCTTGACCGTCTCTCCCTGATGTTGCGGGACAATCGAGCGGGCGTTTTCAAAGGACATATTGGCTCCTGATGTGCGTTCAGCGCGGATGCCCTAACCGGTTTCTGGTTAATTTGGCGTAAAGCGGAGGCGCAATGGCCCTTCCAGATTACCGGCAAACCCGCCGCCAGCACCAGACAGAAGGCTTAACGGGACGTTTACGATTTGGCGCTAACTAGGCTGCATGCAGTCCGCCATCCGACCATTCCTGCAAAGACTCATTCCACCGGTTCCGGCAACGGTCCGGGACGAGTTCGCGATATTGAGCGCCACGCGCCTGCAGAACCAGTCCCGCGCGCTGTTTCTGGCGATGTTCCTGACCATTCCCTTCGTGCTTTATGCCTCCAGCGCCGGGGCCGAACCCTGGATCCGCTATGGCATGCCGCTCGCCATGGCGAGCTGCTGCCTGATCGGCTATATCTCACTGATCAAGGACCGCAACGCCTCGGGCAGCCCCGATCTGGCGCGCAGGTTCATCGCCGAGGCGACCTTTTTCTCGGCCACCATCTGTGTTCTGGTCAGTATCTGGTGTGTGCTCAGCTGGGTCCATGCACCGGCCGACATGCGGCTTTTCTATCCCTTCACGCTCGCCATGGGTTCGCTGACCACCATCTATACGCTGGCCACGATCCGGCTGGCGGCGATCCTCAATATCATCATCGGGATCGCACCGATCACGATCATCCTGCTGCTATCGGGTGATCCGGTTGGCTGGTCGGCGGCGGCAAGCCTGATCATGGTGACGACGTTCCTGTACCGGCTGATTACGCAGCAGAATGACCAGTTCATCCGCCTGCTGGTCCTGCAGCATGAAATGCGCGCGCTTGCCCATACCGATCCGCTGACCGGCCTGTTCAACCGGCGGGTATTGTCCGAGAATCTCGAACGGCAGATCGCCGGACAGGATCACCAGCGCGCCTTTACCGTGGCCCTGATCGATCTTGACGCGTTCAAGCCGATCAATGACCAGTTCGGTCATGCGGTCGGCGATCAATTGCTGGTGGAAGTGGCGCAACGGCTGCAGCGGGCCTGCGGCAATAATGGCATCGTCGCCCGCATCGGCGGAGATGAATTTGCGATTCTTCTGTCTCCGGATTCGGCCATTTCCGGCAAGGCCTGCGCCGACCATATGCTCGCCGCCCTGGTCCCGCCCTGCATGGTTCAGCAGCATGTCATTCGCGTTCAGGCGAGTATCGGCACGGCCAGCTGGCCGGAAGATGGCAGAACGGCAAACAGCCTGCTGGAAGCCGCGGACAAGCGGCTTTATGCCGTCAAAAATTGCGAGGGCGACGCACCGGTCGCGGTTTCGGAAGCTCCGCAAATATCCGGCACCAACGCCGGCTAGAGACCGACTGTCAGGTCTAGCCCAGTTCCTCTTCCCGCAGCGTCTTGCGGTCCAGCTTTCCAATCATGGTCTTGGGCAGGCTGTCACGGATCACCACATCGACCACTCGCTCGTGCTTGCCCAGTTGGGGGTTCAGCCAATCCTTCAGTTCGTCACCGGAGATAGCGCTATCGGGCTGCACCGACACATAGGCCTTGGGACTCTCGCCGCGATAGGCGTCGGGGACGCCGATCACCAGGGCTTCCTTGACCGCTTCATGTTTGTAGAGCACTTCTTCGACCTGGCTCGGGAAGACCTTGAAACCACCAACCGCGATCATGTCCTTGAGACGGTCGACAATCTTGATATAGCCGTCCTCGTCGATGGTCGCGACGTCGCCGGTGCGCAGGAAACCGCCGACGAATACATTTTCATCTTCATCGGGCAGGTTCCAGTAGCCCTGCATCACCTGCGGCCCAGAGAAAACCAGTTCGCCCGGCTCTCCTTCGGGTACCGGCTTGGTCGGATCGGCCTTGTCGACCAGCTTCACCACGGTTCCCGGGACCGGCTGGCCGATCGTTCCGGCCTTGTTGAGCCCCTCATAGGGATTGGCGCTGACCACGCCGCAGCTTTCGGTCAGGCCATAGCCTTCGACCAGCTTGGCCCCGGTCTTCGCCTCGAATTTCTTCTTCAGTTCCATCGGCAGGGGCGCGCCGCCCGAGACGCAGACCTTGAGCGAGGAGAAGTTGGTCTTGTCGATATCGGGATGGTCGAGCAGGGCCTGATACATAGTCGGCACGCCGGGCATGGCGGTGATCTTCGTGCGGGTAATCGCCTTGAGCGTCTGCTTCGCGTCGAAGCGCGGCAGCATGACAATCTCGCCGCCCCGCTCTACGGTGCGGTTGAGCACGGCGCTGTTGGCGAAGACATGGAAAAAGGGCAATACGCCCATCAGCCGGTCGACCTCGTCGATATAGGGATCGATGCTGTTGATCTGGCGGGCGTTGGCGGTCAGATTCTGGTGGCTGCACATCGCTCCCTTGGGCGTGCCGGTGGTGCCGCCGGTATATTGCAGCAGCGCGATATCCTTTTCCGGCCGGATGTTGGGCGCCTTGTAATTGCCGTCATTGTCGATCAGTTTGGAAAAGGGCGTAATCCGGTCATCCTCGGGCTGCGGGCTGTTTTCCTTGCGGCGGAACAGGGAATAGAAAAGCGCCTTGCCCGCCGGCAGCGCGCCGGCGACACTGCCGACCACCAGCCGTTCGAGACTCGATTGTTCGAGCACCTGATAGGCGGCCGGGAACAAGGCGGTGGCAGAGAGGGTGAACAGGATTTTGGTGCCGCTGTCCTCGACCTGATGGTTCAGTTCGTCGACGGTATAGAGCGGCGAGAAATTGACCACCGTCGCGCCGATCGCCATCGCGCCATAATAAGCGCTGACATAATGCGGGACATTGGGCAGGAACAGGCCGACGCGGTCACCTTTGCCGATGCCCAGATCCTGCAGGCCCTTGGCCACGCGAACCACGCCGGAAGCGACTTCGGCATAGCTATATTTGCGCCCCATGAAGTCGGCGAGCGATGCCTGGCCCATTCGCTCTGCCGAGGCAAAAAACATGTCGTGCAGAGCAAGCGGAGCGAAATGCTGCTCCCAGTCCACCGGGTGAAGATAATTCTCTGTCCAGTTCGCCGTCATCGCGTTGTTATGCGACATTATTTCGAACTATACCAGCCCACGCCGTCTCTCACCTCCACGGTCGCGCGCCCTGCCCGTTCCAGATAACGCAGATGCGCCATCGCTTCGCCAGTAGCGAGGCCGTAGATGCTGTCGTCGATGGGACGACCGAATAGCAGCGCGAAAGTATCGACCGCGCGCATTTCTTTCTCTCGGAGCGCCGCTTCAAGCCGGTCGAGCTGCTCATGATGCCCCGACGCGAGCTTGTCGAGCCGCACATGCACGCCCTTGAACGGAAAGCCGTGCGCGGGCAGCACCAGCATATCCTCCGGCAATGCTGCGCGGAACTTGGCAATCGAGGCAAGCCATTCGGCCAGCGGGTCGGCATCGGGCTCGCTGTCCATGATCGACACGTTCGATGTTATCCGCGGCAAAATCTGATCGCCCGCGATAATCACACCATTTTGGTGATCGACCATGCAGGCGTGCTCGGGCGTATGCCCGCCGCCCGTGAGAATCTGCCAATCACGATTGCCGACGCGGACGGTCGAGCCGTCGTCGAGCCGGTGATGCCCCGACGGCAGCCGCGACACCGCGCGAGCGAAATTGCCCCAACCCCCACTCCGCATCTTTTCGATACGCTCTTCGTCATAGCCATAGAGCTTGCGGCGGCGCAGGATATCCTCGGGCGGATGGTCGAGCGTCTCGCTGGTCAGCATCCGCGCGAGCAGCCATTCGGTGCGGTTCATCCACACCGGCACCTTGAACTTGTTCGCCAGCCAGCCAGCGCAGCCGACATGGTCAGGATGGAAGTGGGTAACGAAAATCCGCGTTAGCTGGCCTTCGGACAGCGCGCCCGCAAACAGCGCCTTCCAGTAATCGACCACGCCGGGTAGAAACAATCCGGTGTCGGCAATCGCATAGCCGTTGCCTTCGGGGGCCTCGTCATCGAGCAGCCACAGATTGATATGGTTCAAATTCCCCGGCACTGGCATCCGCGTCCAGCCGAGATCGGGCGCAAGCTGGTAGATTTCCCCATATTCAGGCGCATGGTCGCCGAGCGGATAAGTCAGGCCCTTCAACTCCTTCGCCTCGAATCCGTGATCGACGAGCGACATGTCATATGCGGGAGGAGCTTTGCTGGCCATATCGCGGCCGTGCCTTAACTGAGCGATTAAGGCAATGGTGACGTTAGGGAAGGTCTTATCCCTCCCACCGGCGGAGGAAAACCGAGTTATTCCCCGGCTTTCTTGAACAACGTATCCGCTGTCAACTCCGGTTTCGCGCCTTCGTCTTCCTCTTCGCCATTCAGCGCGGCTTCGGCCTTGCGCGCCGCTTCGGTGCGTTCGGCGCGGAGTTCCTCGA
>NZ_JBGTDD010000086.1:0-8433 GCF_041748495.1 Parasphingorhabdus sp. | reverse complement strand
GCGCTGCAATTCGCCAAGGCGGCGGGCGCGACGGTGATTGCGACATCTTCGTCGAACGAGAAGCTCGAACGGCTGAAGGAAATGGGCGCAGACCATCTGATCAATTACAAGGAAGTCGAAGCCTGGGGACCGAAAGTGCTCGAACTGACCGGCGGCAAAGGCGTGGATTGCGTTGTCGAAATCGGCGGCCCCGGTACGCTTGACCAGTCCATGATGGCGACACGAATCGGTGGCCATGTGGCGCTGATTGGCGTGCTGACGGGCTTTGCCGGGCCGGTGCAAACGGCGCTGCTGATGGCGAAAAATCTGCGGGTGCAGGGCCTGACCGTAGGCAGCCGGGCGCAACAGCTGGACATGATCGCGGCGATCGAGGCCAATGGCATCAAGCCGGTGCTCGACAAGTCCTTCCCGCTCGCCAATCTGGCCGACGCCTTCCGCCACCAAGAATCGGGCCAGCATTTCGGCAAGATCATCGTCGATATCTAGTCCTCCATCCTGCGCAAAGCATTGCCAATTTGAGTTTTTGAGCCTAGCGCTCGCATCGATCGAATCCGGGCAATTTATCAGGAACACGAACCATGGCTGGCGAAACCAAAATGTACGGCATTTCCAATTGCGACACCGTCAAGAAGGCGCGCAACTGGATGGAGCGAAACGGCATCAACTATGTTTTCCATGACTATAAAAAGTCGGGGATCAGCAAGGACAAGCTGGAAATGTGGGTGATGCAGGTCGGCTGGGAAACGCTGATCAACAAGCGCGGCACGACCTTTCGCAAGCTGCCCGACATGGTGAAGGAAAATATCAGCGACGATACGGCGGTTATGGTGATGGCGGAAAATCCCAGCATGATCAAACGGCCGGTGCTGGAACATGGCGAGGAACTGGTCGTGGGTTTCAAGGCTTCGGACTATGAAGCCGCCGGGCTGGCCGCGCGTAACAGCTGATCAAGTCATGGGCGTTGCTTCGCGCGGAATGGCCCGACCTTTTGCCGCCGCATCGCGTCGAACCGCCCCGATTGCCGTATCGCCACGCGGCGGCGCTGCTCCTATCCCTGCCAGCCGCGCGCGGACTTTTGTGCCGGGCATGGGACAAGGCCGCAGATGATCTTGATTGACGCTGTTCGGCTCAGGTGAAAAGGCTATCGATATGGTTCAGGCGAAATGGAATGATGTGGTGATCGCGGAGAGCGACGATACGGTAGTGGTCGAGGGCAATCATTATTTTCCGCGCGATTCGGTCTGGTCAAAATATCTGATGCACAGCGATGTGACCAGCCACTGCCCGTGGAAAGGTGATGCCTCTTATCATTCGCTGATTGTCGGAGGGGAAATCAACGAGGATGCTGCCTGGTATTACCCGTCACCGAAAGCGGCAGCCCATGAAATTGCTGGACGGATCGCGTTCTGGAAAGGTGTCGAGGTCGGCTAGACATGCGCATCCCGGCTGCCTTGATGATGCTGTTCGCGCTGGCCGGATGCGGCGTTCAGGCCGGACCTGGCGGGGAGTCTGAAATGCATGTGCCGACATTGAGCGGAAATCCGGCGATCATCATTGCTCATCGCGGTGCCAGCGGCGCCCGCCCGGAACACACTTTGGCCGCCTATCGTCTGGCGATCGAGCAGGGTGCCGATTTTATCGAACCCGATCTGGTGCTGACCCGGGACGGCATTCTGGTGGCACGGCACGAAAATGAGATCAGCGAAACCACCGATGTAGCGGACAGACTGGAATTTGCCGAACGCAAGACGGAAAAGCTGATCGACGGCACGCGTTATGAAGGCTGGTTCACCGAAGATTTTACCCTCGCCGAACTGAAGACATTGCGAGCGAAAGAGCGGCTACCCGAATTGCGGGCGGCGAACAGCGCATATGACGGCCAGTTCGAGATCCCCAGTTTTGAAGAAATCCTGCAACTGCTGCAACAGCATCAAGAGCAAAGCGGCAAGCGGGTCGGCGTCTATCCGGAAACCAAACATCCGAGCTATTTCGCGTCGATCGGACTGGCGCATGAAGCGCCGTTGCTCACCCTGCTCGGCAAATATGGTCTGGATGGCGCGGATGATCCGGTTTTCATCCAGTCGTTCGAGATTGGCAACCTGAAGATGCTGGCGACAAAAACCGATGTCCGGCTGGTGCAACTGGTCGCGGGGGAGGGCGGGCCAGCCGATGATCAGGGACGGACCTATGCATCCATGCTCACAGCCGATGGTTTGAGCGAAATCGCTTCCTATGCCGATGGCCTCGGTCCGGCAAAGGATCTGGTGATTGGCCGCAATGTCCTGGGCCAGCTAAGCGCCCCGACCGGGCTGGTCGCGGCGGCGCACAAGGTGGGGCTGCTGGTCCATCCGTGGACATTCCGGAAAGAGAATTATTTTCTGCCGACCGATTTCAAGAGCGGAATTGATCCACGCGAACCGGGCGATCTCGCCGCCGAAGTGCGCGCCTTTGTCGCCGCCGGAGTGGATGGCCTGTTCAGCGACAATCCGGCCGAGGCGGTGGCGGCGGTGAAGCCATAATCGCGAAGCTGGCCTTATCCGCCAGGGTCGCTTATCAGGGGCCATCTTTCAACGCCATTGCTCAGGGCCATTGTTTAGGATTGCCATGTCCACGACCTTCAAACTTGATACTGCCACCAGCCGGGCCAATCCGCGGCCGCAACCGATGCGCCGCTTGTCCGTTCCCAAGATCCAGGGCCGCAAGGTCGATGGCGTCACCGCCGACCCGGTGGTAATGCTGACCGCCTATACCGCGCGGACGGCGCAACTGCTTGACGCGCATTGCGACATGCTGCTGGTCGGCGATTCGCTGGCGCAGGTCATATACGGGCTCGATTCGACCATTCCGGTGACGCTCGACATGATGTGCAACCATGGCGCGGCGGTGGTCCGGGGCAGCTATCATAGCGTGGTCGTCGTCGACATGCCCTTCGGCTCCTACGAACGGTCGCCGGAGCAGGCCTATGAGAGCGCGGCCCTTATCCTTAAACAAACCGGGGCTGCAGCTGTGAAGCTGGAGGGCGGCGAGGTCATGGCCGAAACGGTCGCGTTTCTGGTGCAGCGCGGCATTCCGGTGGTTGGTCATGTCGGCCTCACCCCGCAGGCTATCAATGTGCTGGGCGGCTATGCTGCGCGCGGGCGCGACGATGCAGAAGCAAAGAAGATTGTCGGTGACGCGGTGGCGCTGGACAAGGCGGGTGCCTTTGCGATCGTTCTGGAAGGCGTGCTCGAGCTGATCGCGATCGAAGCGACAAAGGCGGTGGAAGCGATCACCATCGGTATCGGCGCATCGGCGCAGTGCGATGGCCAGGTGCTGGTCACGGAAGATATGCTCGGTATGTTCGACCGGACCGCCCGCTTCGTGAAACGCTATCATAATATTGCCGAGCAAATCGATCAGGCCGCCGAGCAATATGCCGGAGAGGTCAGGGAGCGCAGTTTTCCGGGCCCCGAACAGCTCTATCAGCCGAAAAAATAGCTATATTTCCTACTTTCGTCCGATCCTCCGTTCAGCCTGTGGAAATGGTCAATAGACTTTTACATTTGCCGTAACGGGCGCTAAAGGACTGCCGATTGCCATGCCGCTTCGCCTGACCGGCGGACCAGGCATGCGAAACAGATTTGAGGAAGCCACATTGGCCAAAGACAAAGACAAAGCACCTGAAGAGAAGCCCGATCATTCGGAACAGGTATTCATGCGCGAAGTCGACGAGGCGGTGCGTGAGGACCAGCTGAAAAGTTTCGTGGCTCGTTACGGGCTTTGGGTTTTTGCGGTTGTCATCATCGGTCTTGCTTCTCTGGCGGGCTGGATATTCTACCAGAACAGCCAGAATGAGGATTCCGGTCTGCGCAGCGAAGAATATGTCGCTGCGATCGACAGCATCCGCCAGGGCAATCTGGACGGGGCCGCATCGGCGCTCGAGCCGCTGATGGAAGCCAAGCAGGCCGGATATCGCGCCGCAGCCCAAATGCTGCAGGCCAATATTGCCCTGGAGAAAGATGAGCCGCAAAAGGCGATTGCAGGCTATGGCAAGATCATTGCCGATGACAGCCTGCCGCGGCCGTTTCGCGATCTCGCATTGATCCGCCAGACCACCGCCCAATTCGACACGCTCAAGCCGCAGCAGGTGATTGACCGGCTGAAGCCGCTTGCGGTGCCCGGCAACCCCTGGTTCGGCAGCGCCGGCGAGATGGTCGCATTATCCTACCTGAACATGAACAAGTCTGATCTGGCCGGTCCGCTGTTCGCCCAGCTAGCCAAAGATCAAGGCGTCCCGGCAACGATCCGGTCGCGCGCCTTGCAGATGGCGGGCGTCGAAGGCATTGACGCCGTGGAATCGGCCAGTGATGAAAGAAATGTTGCACCGCTTACTGCGGGCGCGGCTGAAGGAGAAGCCAAGGAATGATTTCCGCTAAGAAACTGACTGCCGGCCTGATCGCCCTGTCCCTGCTATCCGGCTGCGGCATATTGGGTGGTGGCGATGGCGATGGCAAGAAGAACACGCCGACGATCGGCAAGCGCACCCCGATATTGAGTGGCGAAAGCGGTGCGGAAGTCGATCCTGCACTGTCCTCGATCGCGGTGATCCTGCCCGAACCGGTTGCCAACAGCGAATGGGCCCAATCGGGCGGCAATGCCAGCAAATCAATTGGCCATGTCGCGCTGGGAGGCAATCTCGGCCGGGTCTGGACCGCCAATATCAGCGGCACGTCGAAACGGGAACGGCTGGCATCCGCTCCGGTGGTGGCTGGCGGACGGCTATATGTCACGGACACGCAGGCCATGGTGCATGCGTTTGATGCCGCCACCGGCGCGAAAGTCTGGTCTACCCAGATTGATGTGCAAGATTCTGTCAAAGCTTCGCGTTTTGGCGGTGGCGTGAGCGTGTTTGACAATATCGTCTATGCGACCAACGGGGTTGGCGATGTCGTCGCGCTCAACGCAGCCGATGGCAGCCAGAAATGGAAAGTGCGGCCGGCCGGTCCGTTGCGCGGATCACCGACCATTTCCAACGGCAATGTCTATGTGATGACCCAGGACAATCAGATCTATGCGCTCAACATGCTCGATGGATCGGTGCAGTGGAATGAGGCCGGCACCGTTGGTCTGGCAGGTATTTTCGGCGTGGCCGCCCCTTCTGCCGGCCAAGGCACGATTATTGCCGGCTATTCGTCGGGTGAGCTGACCGCCTATCGCTATGAGAATGGCCGCAATTTGTGGAATGATGCGCTGGCGCGGACCAGTATCACGACATCGGTCGCGACCCTGTCCGATATTGATGCCGATCCGGTGATTGATCGTGGCCGGGTGTTTGCGCTGGGACAGGGCGGCCGGATGGCGGCCTATGAACTGGTGACGGGCCAGCGGATCTGGGAACTGAATATTGCCGGCATCACGACGCCGGTCGTGGCTGGCGAGTGGGTGTTCGTGCTGACCGATGATGCGAAGCTGCTGTGCATCGCCCGGCCAAACGGCAAGGTGCGCTGGATCAGCCAGCTTGCTTCCTTCAAGAATGAAGAGAAGAAGAAGAATCCGATCAGCTGGACCGGCCCGATTCTGGCCGGCAATCGCCTGATCGTTGCCAGCACTGAAGGGGAGGTCGTGGCGATTTCGCCGGGGGAAGGTTCCAGTCAGACATTGTTCGAACTGGACAAGGGCGTCTCGCTGCCACCGATCGTTGCTGGCGGCATGCTCTACATTCTTGACGACAGCGGACGGATTTCGGCTTACCGCTGAGGATCAGAACCAAAGGACAGGGACCGGCTTCATGCTGCCCAATATAGCAATCATCGGCCGACCCAATGTCGGCAAATCCACCCTGTTCAACCGACTGGTTGGCAAGAAGCTGGCGCTCGTCGACGACACGCCCGGGGTGACCCGTGACCGCCGCGAGGCGGCAGCCAATCTGCTGGGTCTCGAATTCAATATTGTCGATACCGCTGGCTATGAAGATGAAGATGCCAAAAGCCTGCCCGGTCGGATGCGCAAGCAGACCGAGCAGGCGGTGGCAGGCGCGGAGCTGGCAATATTCGTGATCGATGGCCGTGCCGGCCTGACCCCGCTGGATGAAGAGATTGCGCGCTGGCTGAGAAGTGCGAAGAAACCGGTCGTTCTGCTGGTCAACAAGGCCGAAGGCAAGGCGGCTGACAGCGGCATATTGGAAAGCTATGCACTCGGTTTTGGCGATCCGATTCCGTTCAGCGCCGAACATGGCGACGGCATGGCCGATCTGTTCCAGGCGATTCAGCCCTATGTCGAGAATTACGAGGCTGCGGCCACGGAAGAGCCCACCGACGAATCCGCGCCGCTGAAACTGGCCATCGTCGGACGACCCAATGCCGGAAAATCGACGCTGATCAACAAGATGCTGGACGAAGACCGCATGATCACCGGTCCGGAAGCGGGTATCACCCGCGACAGTATCACGGTCGACTGGGTCTGGCATGATGACGAACTGACCGAGGAAGAGAAGCTCGACGGTGTCACGGCCGACCGCCAGGTGCGGCTGATCGATACCGCCGGCATGCGCAAGCGAGCCAAGGTCAACGACAAGCTCGAAAAACTGGCCGTGGCCGATGCCCGTCACGCCGTCGATTTTGCCGAAGTGGTGGTGCTGCTGCTGGATGCGACCAAAGGTCTCGAGGCGCAGGATCTGCGCATCGCCGATCATGTGATCCAGGAGGGCCGCTGTCTGGTTATCGGAATCAACAAATGGGACGTGGCAGAAGGGCCGAGCAAATTGTTCAACGGCATCAGGGCCGCGCTGAATGACGGACTGGCGCAGGTGCGCGATGTGCCGCTGATTGCCGTGTCCGCCTTTACCGGCAAGGGCATAGACCAGTTGCTGAAAGCGGCTTTCCAGGCCCGCCGGATCTGGTCGCAGCGGGTATCGACTGGCAGGCTCAACCGCTGGTTCGAAGATGCGATCACCGAGAATCCGCCGCCTGCACCAGGCGGCAAGCGGATCAAGCTGCGCTATATCACCCAGGCCAAGACACGGCCGCCGTCCTTCGTGATTTTCGGGACGCGAATCGATGACCTGCCGGAAAGCTATCGGCGTTATCTGATCAACGGCATCCGCCGGGAACTGGGCTTTGGCGGCGTGCCGGTGCGGCTGATCATCCGCGCCCCGAAAAATCCCTATCACGAAAAAGACTGATTTTTCTGTAACATGGCGCAAGCTGCGGCCGATTTTGGTTAACTAAATTTGAATCCGGTAAGAAAGTTTTTACCGCTATCGTCCTAGATTCTGCGAGAGTAGCGCAATTCCGCTATGTTTGTCAGGAACCCCCGGTGGCACCATTGGAAAGCGAATTGATCGACTGGACCGTCAGCGCCGACACCCGTGCCGCGCTTGGCCCGAATTTCGTGCGCATACTCGGCTATTTCCGCGAAGATGGCACCCGGTCTGTAAACGAGATCGAACAGGCCATGCGCGCCAAAGATCCCGCCGCGATGGTGCTCGCCGCGCACAAGCTGAAGGGGGAGGCGCTGCAACTGGGCGCCTTGCGATTGAGCGCGACCGCAGAAACGATCGAAATGACCGCCCGCACCTGCGTCGAGCATCATGAAACGCCCGAAGAGGTGATCGAACTGGTGGCGGCCTTGCGGCCGATGTTTCACGAAACATTGGCAATACTGGAAGAGGATGCCAGTCCGCTAGTCCAGCAGCGCCGCCCGCAAGGTTTTGGTCGCCTGCTTGGCTGAATCAGCTTTTGCTATTCGACCGGCTTCGACTGCAGCTGGATATAATTTTCAATGCCCATCCGTTCGATCATGTCAAACTGCTGCTCGAGTGAATCGACGTGATCTTCCTCGCTTTCGAGGATTTCGGCAAACAGGTCGCGGCTGACATAA
Organism: Parasphingorhabdus sp.; assembly: GCF_041748495.1. Lineage (GTDB taxonomy): Bacteria > Pseudomonadota > Alphaproteobacteria > Sphingomonadales > Sphingomonadaceae > Parasphingorhabdus. Next base: position 576 of record NZ_JBGTDD010000086.1, on the reverse strand, counting down.
TCGCGGACGGTTTCGCAATGTTCGATCGCGTCCTTGAGCATCGGCAGAGCCTCATATTCGAGTTCTAGATCGGCCTTGAGGATTTCCTCCACCGTTTCACCGATTTTCAACCGGCCCAGCAGCTGGAAGTTCGGCAAGCCGTCGAGAAAGAAGATACGCTCGGCCAGCTTGTCGGCATGCTTCATCTCGTCAATCGATTCGTGCCGTTCGAATTCGGCAAGGCGGGTCACGCCCCAATTGTCGAGCATACGGTAGTGCAGCCAATATTGATTGATCGCAGTGAGTTCGTTTTTCAGAGCTTCGTTGAGAAACTCGATGACTTTTGTATCGCCCTTCATGGCAGCGTCCTTCCGGTTGTCGGTCAAGTGATTGGCTGTTTCCATACAGCATTGGCCGACCAAGCGAAAGGGCGCTTGCGATAAAAAATATAATTATTTCAATGATTTGATAACGAGAATGCTAAGCGGTTGCAACTTCGGATCGGATGATTGTCTGGGCAAAGGCGAGACATTGTCCGCATTTCGGTTTGCGACCGAGCAATGCGTAGACCTGCGATGGCCGGTCGGCCCCGCTGCG
>NZ_JBGTDD010000085.1:0-23069 GCF_041748495.1 Parasphingorhabdus sp. | reverse complement strand
TCCGGTTATGCCTCTGGAAAGCTGAGAACCTCAAACGACCTCGAAGGCCGCCATTGGCACCGGTATGAGTGCTTTCCATGTGGAATGAGCGTGCCGTTAAGGTGAAGCGGCACAAAATGCAACCACAAACTGGGCAAAGGCGAAAACAGACCGGGAAGGGGCTCAGGACAGCACAGACCCATGATCTCCCGCCTCACTCCTACAGCTCCGCTTTCCCGAAAAACCGGTCGCAGGCATCGCCGATTAGGTATAATTCCAGAGTTATGCTCTGTCGCTTTCAATGATATTCACGTTTCGCAAAGCTGGCAGTCCGGTCACCCGATCATGTCAAATTCGGGCTGTGTGTCTGGACGATATTTAAACGTCGGAGCACCTGATCCATGGTCTCTCGCAAATGAAAAGAGTTCATCCATGAGTGAGACTGCACCCCCGGCACGCTATTCGTCCGTATCCATCCTGCTCCATTGGGGAATGCTATTGCTGATATCAGCAGTATATACCTGCATCCTGCTGCGCGAATATTATCCGCGAGGCAGTGACATGCGAGAGGGTCTGAAGACCTGGCATTTCATGCTGGGTCTCTCGGTCCTGCTGCTGGTGATTGTCCGGATCATCGCACGGCTCATGTCGGCCAAGCCCCCTATCAAGCCAGCACCGGCTGCTTGGCAAATGATGCTAGCCAGCTTGATCCATTTCGCGCTTTATGCGTTCATGCTGGCGATGCCGGTCGCGGGCTGGCTGATCCTCAGCAGCGCTGATAAGAATATCCCGTTTTTCGGGCTGGAGCTGTTTTCGCTGATTGCACCGGACAAGGCGCTGTCGGAACAGATCCAGGAGCTGCACGAAACGGTCGGCACCATCGGATATTTTCTGATAGGCCTGCATGCCAGCGCAGCGCTGTTCCATCATTATGCGGCCAAGGACAATACGCTCCAGCGGATGCTTCCCGGAAAGCGCTAGTCCAAGCAACCGGTCCCGCAAAACCGCGCGGCCGTATTTCACACACGCTATCTTAGCACCGGATCCGTCCGAGAACCACTTCGGAACCTTTCTGCCGTCGGTCGCGTTTTATAATGCATGATTCAACTATCGCTTGACAACAAGAACATATATGGAACATTAGGAGTTCATTGATAGAACGAATGGAATTTTCACATGCTCGGTATCGCTGCCTCTGTTTTTTTCGTACTCGCGTTTCTCGGCTCGACCGCTGTCATCGCGATGATGTTTGTGCAATATCGCGACAGGATTGCAAGCGTCATGCAGAACGAGTTACGGGCCGTTCCTGCCAACACCGCTTTCCGGTCACCCGCCTATCGTCACCGGTCGGTCAATGCCTCGCAGCTTATGAACCGATATCGCTCGCTGCAACCCGTTCCGCGGTGCGCTGCCGCTTGATCCTGGCATAGCTGCGGACACTGAACGGAACCAATATCAGATAGCCGATACTGATAGCCGACAGCATGATCCAGGGCGCATTGATCAGCGCGACGCCAGCCAAGGCGATGATCGCGATCGCTTCCAGCCTGATATTTTTTCGTAAACGCAGGGACGACCAGCTGTAGGTCGCCGTGTTGGACAGCATCAGAAATGCAATCAGCACGATCCACGGCGACACGAGCGCATAATGGCGAAAAACATCCAGCCCGGTGATCATCCACAGGTAAAGCGGCAACATCGCCAGACCGGCACCGACCGGTGCCGGGATACCGGTCAGGAATCCGGCAGATTTATGCGGCTGGTCATCGGCATCGATCAAGGCGTTGAAGCGCGCCAGTCTGAGAGCGCAGGCGACAACCATTGTCAGCGCCAATACCCAGCCGAATTGCGGCATATATTGGGTCGACCAGAGGAACATCACCAGAGCGGGCGACACCCCGAATGCGATCACATCGGACAGCGAGTCCAGTTCCGCACCAAATCGGCTCTGCGCATTCAGCAGACGGGCAATCCTGCCGTCCAGGCCGTCCAATATCCCGGCCAGAACGATTGCGGCGGCGGCCAGCACCCAATTGTCGAAATAGGCAAAACGAACGCTGCTCAAGCCGACGCACAACGCCAGTGCCGTCACCGCATTGGGGACAAAGGCGCGCAAGGGTATGCCGCGTTCCGGTTGCTTCAGGGACCCCTTTTTAGCCATTAGCTGCGCTGCATTCGGCTAGCTGGCTGTCCGGTGATCATTGTCCTACACCCTCGATCTCTTTCATCTGCCCGGTCACCGCGATGACGGTTTCGCCCGCAATGGTCCGTTGCCCCAGCACGACATTGGGCAGGGTTCCCTTTGGCAGATAGACATCGACCCGGCTGCCAAACCGGATCAGTCCGATTCGCTGGCCGGCGGCCACAAAATCGCCTTCCTTTACAAAGGTCATGATCCGCCGGGCCACCAGTCCTGCAATCTGGGTAAAACCGACCTTGAGACCATCATTGCGTTCGACCAGAAAATGCTGCCGTTCATTTTCTTCGCTCGCCTTGTCCAGGTCCGCGTTCAGGAATTTTCCGGAAATATAGGCTTGACGCTTCACCGTTCCCTCGATCGGGGTGCGATTGATATGCACGTCAAACACGCTCATGAAAATCGAAACCCGCATCAGTTCTTCTTCACCCAGGCCACCTTCTCCTTGCAATTCCACCGGCGGCTTCACCGGCATGATCAGGCTCACCAAGCCATCGGCTGGCGCGATGATATATTTCTCATCGAGCGGCGTGATCCGCTTGGGATCGCGGAAAAAGGCCAATACCCAAACGGTGATCGCCGCCATGGGCCAGGCCAGGGTCTCCCAGGCCATAAGCGCAAAAAACAAAGTGATGCCCGCTGCGATGACGGCAAATTTGCGACCTTCGGGATGCACCGGCGGGAAAGACCATTTGGCTTCACCCAGCCCTTTGTTTGAATATTTTTCGATTGCCATGCACGCTACTTAGGGACGGGTCATTGTTCTGACAACACTCCCGTTGATATATTGGGAATTGAACGGCGGGAATTTGCTTGACTACCCGCAACTTTAGCCAGAATCTCTGGGTTGAACAAACGACAATCTTTGCTAAGAGGCTCGCAACATCGATCCTCCCTCTTGGTCCCGTTTCACGAAAGAATAAACAATATGTCGAAAATCAAGGTCAAAAACCCGGTCGTCGAAATTGATGGCGACGAAATGACGCGGATCATCTGGCAATGGATTCGCGAGCGGTTGATTGAACCTTATCTAGACATTGATTTGCATTATTATGATCTCTCGATCGAAGTTCGTGATGAAACCAACGATAAAATCACGGTCGATGCGGCCAATGCGATCAAGAAGCACGGCGTTGGCGTGAAATGCGCAACGATCACGCCAGACGAAGACCGGGTCGAAGAATTCGGACTGAAGCGGATGTGGAAATCGCCCAATGGTACCATCCGCAACATATTGGGCGGTGTGGTCTTCCGCGAACCGATCGTGATCGACAATGTTCCCCGCCTGGTACCGGGTTGGACCGACCCCATCGTTGTCGGCCGTCACGCGTTCGGTGACCAATATCGCTGCACCGACTTCAAGGTACCGGGACCGGGCAAGCTCCGGCTGATCTGGGAAGGCGACAATGGCGACACGATCGACGAGGAGGTCTTCCAGTTCCCATCTCCCGGCATTGCCATGGCAATGTACAATCTGGATGACTCGATCCGCGATTTTGCTCGCGCTTCAATGAACTATGGCCTGAACCGTGAATGGCCGGTCTATCTGTCGACCAAGAACACGATCATGAAAGCCTATGACGGACGCTTCAAGGATCTGTTCGAGGAAATTTTTCAGGAAGAATTCAAGGACAAGTTCGACAAGGCCGGCATCACTTATGAGCATCGCCTGATCGATGACATGGTCGCGTCGGCATTGAAGTGGAGCGGCAAATTTGTCTGGGCCTGCAAAAATTATGATGGTGATGTCCAATCGGATACGGTCGCGCAGGGCTTCGGTTCACTCGGGCTGATGACATCCGTATTGATGACGCCGACGGGCGATTGCGTCGAAGCGGAAGCTGCGCATGGCACAGTCACTCGCCACTATCGCCAGCACCAGCAAGGCAAGGCAACGTCAACCAATCCGATCGCGTCGATCTTTGCCTGGACCCGCGGTCTTATCTATCGTGGCAAATTTGATGATACGCCCGATGTCACGCGCTTTGCAGAAACATTGGAGCGCGTCTGTATCCAGACCGTTGAAAATGGCGATATGACGAAGGATCTCGCGATCCTGATCGGTCCCGATCAGTCCTGGATGACGACCGAACAGTTTTTCGAAGCGGTTCGTTCCAATCTCGAAAAAGAAATGGAAAACTGGAAATAGTCACCGGGGATTGACGGGGTTCGGGCGATTGAATTTCCGCTCATCCGAACCCCGCTCGACGGTGCGTCCGACCGACCGAAACCACCGGAATAACCGGTGCGGCAGTCCTGATATGAACAGCATTCACGCATCCGCTTGCTGTTTTTCCAGCTGCAACAGACTGCATGGCTAACCAACTTGCGGTCTTAACAAGATTCGATTTGTACCCGGAATTCCACCTACATCCGGCGGGACCTCTGCCCAAGATCCATCATTCTTGTTCCTCACCATGTAAGTGGCTGACAATTGGCGGTGTTCGTCTATAGAGTCCTCATATGCACAGTCCGCTCGACAATCCGGCTTTTATAGACGCCATCGTGATCCTGGGAGCGGCCGGAATCGTCATTCCCGCCTTTACCCGCTTCCGGATAACGCCGATCATCGGCTTCATTCTGGTCGGTATATTGCTGGGTCCGTCGGGTCTCGGTTCGCTCGAGAGCCAGTATGAATGGTTAAAATTCGTAACAATCAGCGATCGCGAAGCGATTGAACCCTTCGCCGAAATGGGCATCATATTGCTGCTCTTCTCCATCGGACTGGAACTTTCCTTCAAACGGCTCTGGTCCATGCGCCGCCTCGTGTTCGGTGTCGGTGCGGCAGAATTGCTGGCGTCCGGCCTGATCATCGGTTCGGTCTTGTATCTGCTTGGCCAGAATGCACCCGGCGCACTCGGCCTGGGACTCGCTCTCGCGCTATCCTCAACCGCGCTTGTATTGCCGATGTCCGGTACCAAAAGCCCGGTGGGCCGCGCGGCTCTGGCCATGCTCCTGTTCGAGGATGTCGCCATTGTCCCGATCATTTTCCTTCTCGGAGCCATGTCTCCGGCGATAACCGCCGATGGCGGATGGGACGATCTGGGAAAAACGCTGCTGATGGGCGGCGCGGTCATCATCGGAATGCTGGTTCTCGGGCGGCTTCTGCTGCCGCGGGTTTTTGCCCAGGCCGCGCGAACCAAGAGTCCGGAACTGTTCCTTGCGGTCAGCTTGCTGGTCATCATTCTGGCAAGTCTGGCGACCGCCGCAACCGGCTTATCACCAATCGTTGGCGCCCTGCTTGCCGGCCTGCTGATAGCGGAAACCGAATATCACGGGGAAGTCGAAGTGATCACCCAGCCATTTAAGGGGCTGGCGCTAGGCGTATTCCTGATCACCGTCGGCATGCAAGTCGACATTCGCGTGGTTCTTGAAAACTGGGGAAGCCTGCTCATCGCCGTCGTTGGCGTGGTTCTGGTGAAGGCTACCGTTACCGGCGGATTGCTCCGTTTTGCTGGCGCCCGGCCCGGCACCGCTACCGAAGCCGGCGTCTTGATGTCCAGTCCCTCTGAGACCACTTTGATCGTGCTGGCCGCAGCGATGCAGGCGCAGCTGATCCAGCCACAGACGGCCGCATTCTGGCAGATCGTGACCGCCATCGGCCTGACCATCACGCCGCTACTGGCCCGCTTTGGCCACGACATTGCCCGGCGGATGGAAATGCGCAGCGATGGTGGTTCCGCTGCGGACGCGCAACCGGTGGAAGCTCAGCAGACAATCATCATCGGCTTTGGCAGGGTCGGCAAGCTGATCGCCGATCTTATGACCGTCCATGACCAGAAATATCTGGCAGTGGAAACCAATATCGATACGGTCGCCAAAGCCCGTCGCGACGGCTATCCGATCGTTTTCGGCAATGTAGCCCGCAACGAGATGCTTGACCGGTTGCGGCTTGGTCATGCCAAGGCGTTGGTCCTGACGATGGATGAGCCGGTGCTGTCGGTACAGATTGTCAAAAAGGTCCGGGCCTGGGTACCCGACCTTCCGATTATAGCGAGGGCACGAGACATCGAACATGCCGCCGAACTCTATCAGGCTGGCGCAACCAATGCCGTGCCCGAAGCGCTTGAAGGTTCCCTGCAATTGTCAGAAGCCATTCTTGTCCAGAATGGCGTGGCCATGGGCAAGGTCATCACGTCTATCCATGAACTGCGCGATATCTACCGCAAACAAATCCAGGAAGACGGGGATCTCGATCAGGAACCCAAGCTGAAATCCATTTCCACGGCCATGGGGCGGGCGACGGCTGACGATCTGGTGCCAGACGGGCTTAGCCCGCAAGAACAGACCTGATAGCGGCAATCGCATCACCGGCATTGGCGCCATCGGGGCCACCGCCCTGTGCCATATCCGGACGACCACCACCGCCCTTGCCTCCGACAGCGGCCACCCCGGCCTGAACCAGATCCACCGCGCTGAACCGATTGATCAGGTCATCGGTGACGCCAACAGCAACCGTTGCGCGGCCGTCATTTACCGCCACCAGTGCGCTCACCCCGCTTGCCAGCTGCTTCTTCGCCTGGTCGACCAGGCCGCGCAATTCCTTGGGATTCAGACCTTGAATGACCTGACCGGCAAAGGCAATATTACCGACCATTTCCTTTTCCGCCGCTTTCCCGCCGCCGCCATCGCCGGCCAGCGCCAGCGCCTTCTTCGCCTCGGTCAGCTCGCGTTCCAGCCTCTTGCGTTCCTCGATCAATATTGCGACCCGATCGGTCGCCTCTTCCGGAGAGGCCTTGAGCGCGGCGGCAATCGACTTGAGCTTGCTATCACGGTCCGCCAGCCAGAGACGCGCCGCTTCGCCGGTGAGGGCTTCTATTCGCCTGATACCACTGGCGACAGCGGATTCCCCGACGATCACCATCAAGCCAATATCGCCCAGTGCATGGACATGGGTGCCGCCACATAGCTCCACGGAATAATCCAGATCAGAGTCCCTGCCCATCGAAAGCACCCGGACTTCATCCCCATATTTTTCACCGAAAAGCGCCAATGCTCCAGCGGCAACGGCATCATCGGGGCTCATCAACCGGGTCGTTACCGGGCTGTTGCCGCGGATCTGAGCGTTGACGTCGGCCTCGACGGCTTTCAATTCCGCTTCGGTCAAGGCTGAGAGATGCGAGAAATCGAATCGCAGACGATCCGGCGCCACCAGGCTGCCCTTCTGTGTCACATGGTCGCCGAGATGGTGGCGCAACGCCTTGTGCAGCAAATGGGTGGTGCTGTGATTGGCGCGCAGCGCCGAGCGACGTTCGGCATCGACTTCCAGATGGACATTGTCCCCTACCGACACGGACCCTGACCGGATTTCAATCTGGTGAGCATGCAGCCGCCCCAGCGGCTTTCTGGTGTCGGTCACGCTGGCCGCGAAACCGGCCGCACCGGATATCTCACCGGCGTCGCCCATTTGTCCGCCGCTTTCCCCGTAAAAGGGAGTCTGGTTGGTCAGCAGAGTGACCGTATCACCGTCATGGGCGACATCGATTTCTACGCCGTCCTTGACTAGCGCTACCACGACGCCTTCCCCCAGTTCCGATGTATAGCCGGTAAATTCGGTGCTGCCTTCCCGCTCGGCAATGTCGAACCAGATCGCGTCGGACGCCTGATCGCCGGACCCCTTCCAGGCCGCGCGGGCAGCGGCCTTCTGTTCCGCCATTGCCTTGTCAAAGCCTTCGCGGTCGACACCCAGAGACTGGGCGCGCAACGCATCTTCGGTGAGATCATAGGGAAAGCCGAATGTATCATAAAGTTTGAACGCGGTTTCACCGGGCAAAATATCCCCAGCCCCCATTTCAGCGATTTCCGCGTCGAGCAGCTTCAGTCCATTGGCTAAGGTCTGACGGAAATTGATTTCCTCGCGCGACAGGGTTTCCTCGATCAGCGGCTTGGCCCGGATCAGCTCGGGAAAGGCATTGCCCATTTCCGCAGTCAACGCGCCAACCATCCGGTGCATCAGGGGATCCTTGGCACCGAGCAGATGGGCATGGCGCATTGCCCGCCGCATGATCCTGCGCAGCACATAGCCGCGGCCCTCATTGGATGGCAGGACGCCGTCGGCGACCAGAAAGGAGGAGGCGCGCAGATGATCGGCAATGACCCGGTGACTGGCCTGATTGTCGCCGGTCGTGGCCGTCCCGGTCAGCGAACCGGATTCGGCGATCAGGGCCTTGAACAGGTCGATCTCATAATTGTCATGCACACCCTGCATCACCGCGGCCACTCGTTCCAGACCCATGCCGGTGTCGATCGAAGGTTTCGGCAAATCCACGCGATCGCCTTCGCCGCGCTGGTCATATTGCATGAATACCAGATTCCAGATTTCGACAAAGCGGTCGCCGTCTTCGTCGGGACTGCCCGGAGGACCACCGGCGATATGCGCACCATGGTCATAAAATATCTCGCTGCACGGACCGCAAGGCCCGGTATCACCCATCGACCAGAAATTGTCGCTGGTTGCGATACGAATGATCCTCTCATCCGGCAGGCCGGCAATTTTCTTCCACAGATCAAAGGCTTCGTCATCCGTATGGAAAACGGTCACGGTCAGGCGATCGGCGGAAATGCCCCAGACCTTTGTGACCAGATTCCAGGCGTGATGAATCGCCTGTTCCTTGAAATAATCGCCAAAGGAGAAATTGCCGAGCATTTCAAAAAACGTATGATGCCGCGCCGTATAGCCGACATTGTCGAGATCATTGTGCTTGCCGCCTGCCCGTACACATTTCTGGCTGGACGTCGCGGTCGTATAAGCGCGTTTTTCCACCCCGGTGAAGATATTCTTGAACGGCACCATTCCCGCGTTGATGAACATCAGCGTTGGATCATTATACGGAATCAGTGGTGCAGACGGTACGATCTCGTGGCCGTGAGCGGCGAAATAATCAAGAAAAGACCGTCTTATATCATTGGTTGTTTGCATGAAATCGACTTAGGCGAGCGATCTGCCGTTGACAATCCTGTCATTACACAAGCCGGAAAAATCCCCGCCCTGCTCACGCATAGGCATAAGGCCCGCCCTTTTCGAGTGCGGTCTGATATTGCGGACGCTTGTGGATGCGCTCCAGCCAGGCAAGCAGGTTCGGATAGCGCTCATCGAGCCCGGCCCGGGACTGGCAGGCCTCTAGCGGAAAGCTCATCATGATATCGGCCGCGGTCAGCTGATCACCGGCAAAATAATCGCGATCGGCCAGTTCGCTTTCCAGCCAGACAAGCAGATCGGTCACCATCTGACCCACCGGCTTGCGCGCCGGCAAGCCGAGCAGGCCCAGACGGCCAACGACCAGCAATCCGTAAAGCGGCGGCATCATCGAGCCTTCCGCGAAATGCAGATATTGGGTGTAGAGACGTGCGCCCTTTGCGTCGTCCGGAGCGCCTAATTTCCCGTCGGCCTTGGCGACCAGATATTCGGCGATCGCGGCGGTCTCGATAATGACCTCGCCTTCATCCTCGATCATCGGTGACTTGCCGAGCGGGTGGACGGCCTTTAGGCTGTCCGGCGCACGCTGGGTCTTGGGATGACGTTCGTAGCGCTTGATTTCGTAAGGAAGGCCGAGCTCCTCGATCAGCCAGATGATGCGCTGGGAACGGCTGTTCTCGAGATGATGGAGGATGATGGTCATATTGGCCTTCCGGAAAGTTCAAAGTTGGTCAAAGTTTGGGCCAACGAAGCGTTGCAAACGGGCAAATGTCAACCTTTTCCAACATTTGATCCATCCATTGCCAATGAAAATGGGGCCAATGAAAATGGGGCAAATGAAAACGGGCCGTCCTCGGTGTCGGGGGACAGAAGGACGGCCCTATGCCAGGGATCGCCTCGGGGGAGAATGATCCGGCAAAACCCTTGATGGTTTCCGTGCGCCATTTCAGCGCCAGGATATCCATCGGAGCGCAGCGCATCCGTGACAGGCGACAAGCGCCGACAATCCGGACCTGCGCGCTGGCGCTGCGATGAAACTTACATCATCTATTCGGTATCATCTCCGTCATCCGCCTTGCCAACCGGACCGGTCAGCATTTCCTCGGCCACCTGCTCCTGCTTGCCGCGGATCTGATTTTCCAGCTTCGCCATCATTTCCGGATTGTCGAGCAGATAGCGTTTCGAATTTTCGCGCCCCTGCCCGATCCGAACCGAGTCATAGGAGAACCACGCGCCCGATTTCTCGACGACACCGGCTTTCACGCCGAGGTCGATAATTTCGCCGACCTTGGAAATGCCCTGGCCATACATGATGTCAAATTCGACCTGCTTGAACGGCGGTGCAACCTTGTTCTTCACCACTTTGACACGGGTGGTGTTGCCGACGATATCATCGCGTTCCTTGATCTGGCCGGTGCGCCGGATGTCGAGCCGGACCGATGCGTAGAATTTCAGTGCATTGCCGCCGGAGGTCGTTTCCGGATTGCCGTACATCACACCAATTTTCATGCGGATCTGGTTGATGAAGATCACCATGCACTTGGAGCGACTGATTGATCCGGTCAGCTTGCGCAGCGCCTGGCTCATCAACCGGGCCTGCAGGCCAACATGGGTGTCGCCCATTTCGCCTTCGATTTCAGCGCGCGGCACCAGCGCAGCAACCGAATCGACCACCAATATGTCCACCGCGTTGGACCGCACCAATGTATCGACAATCTCCAGCGCTTGTTCACCGGTATCCGGCTGGGAGATGATCAGTTCGTCGGTATCGACGCCCAATGCTTTGGCATAGACCGGGTCCAGCGCATGTTCCGCATCGACGAAGGCAGCCGTCCCGCCTGCCTTCTGGGCTTCGGCGATGACGTGCAACGCGAGCGTTGTCTTGCCCGAACTTTCCGGTCCGTAAACCTCGATCACGCGTCCCTTTGGCAATCCCCCGATGCCGAGCGCAATATCCAGTCCCAGGCTACCGGTGGATATGGCTTCTATTTCCAGTGCCTTGCGCTGGCCCAGTTTCATGGCCGAGCCCTTGCCGAAAGCGCGGTCGATCTGCGCCAGTGCGGCATCGAGCGCCTTTTGCCTGTCTGATGAGTTCAATTGATTTTCCGATTCTACGACTTTTAAATTGCCGGCCATTTGCCTGTCCCCTTCGCTAAATGTTTAAGCTGCATCAATCAATGATTGTGATGATGTACCTTATTTGTTCTCATAGAACAAGGGGAGAACATGATTTTCCTGCTATTTTGCTATCATTCTGAATTTATGTGAAAAATGCCCGTGCTTCAGTGCGGCTTGGCATGTTCGGCCAGAGTCTCGCCGACCGCCTCGGCAATTTGCGCGACGGAAAAGGGTTTTGGCAGAAAATTCACCTTGTCGAGATCGATCGACTTACGCAATTGCGCCTCGGCATAGCCGGACATGAACAGGATCGGCAGGTCCGGATAATGTTTGCGCACATGCTTGGCCATGGTCGGCCCATCCATATTGGGCATCACCACGTCAGACACGATCATGTCGAACGGATGCTCCGATTCGGCCTGCGCCGCGAGCAGTCCCAAGGCTTCTTCGCCCTCGCTGGCGGTGACCACCGTGTAGCCCTGACGGGTCAGCGCCCGCTCGGCAACGGCTCGGACCATATCCTCATCCTCGACCAGCAATATATGCCCGGTGCCCCACAATTCCTTCCTGGCCGTTGCCTTGACCGGCGGCGAACTCAATGTGGCCCGCGCCAGATCTTCTGACGTTGGCCGGTGCACCGGGAAGTAGATGGAGAAGGTGGTGCCTGCTCCCGGCTTGGAATCAGCAAAAATATAGCCGCCGGACTGTTTGATGATCCCGTAGACCGTCGACAGACCCAGACCTGTGCCCTTGCCCACAGCCTTGGTGGTGAAGAACGGTTCGAAAATCTTGCCAATGACATGCGGTGGGATACCGTTGCCGGTGTCGCTGAAGATCAGCGCCGTATAATCTCCGATCGGCAGAATATCACTTTTTAGCGCACGGACATCGGACGCGACCACTGCCTGGGTGGAAATCGAAATCTTGCCGCCCTTCGGCATCGCATCGCGCGCGTTGACGCCCAAATTGATGATCACCTGCTCCAGCTGCCCGGGATCGGCGCGGACCAGCCCCAGATTGCGGCCATGCCGCACTTCCAGCTCGATCGTTTCGTCGAGCAGCCGCTTGAGCAAATTCGAGACATCCGCGACCACATCGGGCAGCTGCAGCACCTGCGGCCGCAGGGTCTGCTGCCGCGAGAAGGCGAGCAATTGCCGGGTCAGTCCCGCCGCCCGGTTGCTGTTGTTCTTGACCTGCTGGATGTCATCATAATCGCTGTCTCCGGGCGCATGGCGCAGCAGCATCAGATCACAATGGCCGATGATAGCGGTAAGAATATTGTTGAAATCATGGGCCACGCCGCCGGCCAGCTGGCCGACAGCCTGCATCTTGGTCGCCTGTGCCACCTGGCTCTTCAATTTCGATTCTTCGCTATTGTCGCGGATCGACAGCAGCACCGCCGCTTCGCCCAGTCCGCGAACTCCGGCAATACCCAGCGCCACCGGTTCCTCGCCACCATTGCGCAGCCGGACCGCCAGATCGCCTGCCGTCGGCGGGCCGCTGGCATAGCGACGCACCGCGTCGGCAACCGCAGACTTGTCGTCGCGGATCATCAGGTCGCCGGGATAGAGGGGCTGTTCCTTCTCGCCAATGCCGGCGGTTTTGGCAAAGGCATCGTTGAGAAACAGGAACCGTCCGTCGCGGTCGGTCAGCGCCAGCCCCAGAGGCAGCAGCGACAGCATCGATTCCACCTGTTCCAGCGCCTTGCCGCGCTCGACCATCCCGCCATCATCGTCGATCAGCAGGATCAGTGCAGGCCCCTTTTCCTTTTCCCGATCGAGCGGGACATGGAAGAGACGGACCGGGGTACCATGGCGTCCTTCGCGTTCAAAAAAGATCGTCCCCTTGTCATCGGAACGCAGAAAATTGATGAAATTGCGACCCGCAATATTGGCATCGACCCGGCCGGTGGCGCGCAGGGCGAAGGCCTGGTTGGAAGCGCGGATACGACCTTCGCCGCCGATCACGCTGGCCAATATGCCGACTTCGGAAAAGGCACGACCGCCACCGCCACTGACCAGAGAAATCATGTCATCCAGCAGGTCGGCCTGGATTTGCGGGATCATCTGCCAGAGCAGATATTCATCGCCCTGCCCGGCCCGGACAACCTTCGCACTATATTCGGCAACGCCGCGCTTCAAGCCCTCGGCATAGCCGCGACCATCCCGCCATGCGCTTCTGCCAGCGGTTGCCAGCAGCTCATTGCCTCCGGCCTGCAACGGCAGTTCCGGCGGCACGGCTGCGCCGTTGAACCATTTGGTGAACAGATCATTGGCGCAGACCAGCCGGCCAGCCCGGTCGGTAATCGCCAAGCCGATCGAGGCCTGATCGGCAACCATCCGGGTTACCGCCCAGTCTTCGGGATCGGCATGGTCCTGATCCTTTGCGGCATCCTGCGGCAGCAGAAAGTAGATGATGCCGGTCAGGCTGAGGATCAGAGCCAGAAAGGCAATGATCAGCGTGACATTCTTCACCTGCCAGTAGAGCAGGCCGACCGAAGCCAGCACCGCCAGCACCAGCAGCACCGCTCTCGTCCGCACATCGGTCTTGACCTTGCGGGTGCTGGGATTCAGCAATCCCGGCTTGTTCTGCGCTTTACTGGCCATTGCCGGCCCTATCGGCACGAATATTGTTCAACCGCACTTTCCGCTTGTGTCCGATCCACCAGCGCCATCCGAAGGAACTGATCAGATAGCCGAACGAGGCAAAGATTATGGCGAACAGCAGAAACCCGAATGCGGTCACTCCGGCTTCGTGCACCAACCAGGTCAGCCATTGGCCAAATTCGCTTCGCATCTGGGTGTTGATCGGCTGGCCCGCGGTCATCGCATCCACCTGCAAGGCAAATCGCCCGGCCCGGTTTGCGGCTGCAATCCAGAAGGGATAGGTGAAGGGATTGGTGATGAAAGTGGTAACCGCTGCGATCGGGACATTGGCGCGCACGGGAAGAGCTAGAAAAACTGCGGCGAAAATCTGGCCGACAGGGATCAGAAACGCAGCCAGCATCCCGAGGGCAACGCCGCGCGGGACCGAGCGTCTGGTGAACCGCCACAGTTCGGAGTGCAAGAAGCGATGGGCGATCGGCTTGAGAAACTTGTTATGTTCCATCCCGGCCCGGGTCGGCATTTTTCTCTTGATCCAGTGCAAGACGTGCATGATCGAGCGGGCAGCAAAATCCTTGTCGTGGATATTGGGCTTCTCGTCATCCATGTTCGCGCATCAGCCGTCCCTGCTGCCTTTTCCAGTCACGATCCTTCTCGGTTGCCCGCTTGTCAGGTGCCTTCTTGCCCTTCGCCAGCGCCAGTTCCAGTTTCGCCCGGCCCTTGCTGTTAAAATAGATCGACAAAGGCACGATGGTCATGCCCTTGCGCATCACAGCGCCATGCAGCTTGTTGATCTGGCGTCGGCTCAGCAGCAATTTGCGGGGCCGCGTCGGGGTATGATTGTACCGGTTGCCGTGGCTCCATTCCTGAATATTGGCGTTGATCAGCCAGACCTCGTCATCCTTTACCTCGGCATAGCTTTCGGCGATCGTGCCAGAACCGAAGCGCAAAGATTTCACTTCCGTTCCGGTCAGCATGATGCCGGCTTCAAACTTGTCATCGAGAAAATAATCATAGCGTGCGCGCCGGTTTTCGGCGACGACCTTCTGCTTGTCAAATTCCTCCGGGCGCGGTTTCGCCATCAGATCAGCCCAGCCCCTTCCAGCGCAGCGTCGACAGCCTTGCGGCTGGCTTCGGAAGGCGGCGTCATCGGCAGGCGCAGATCGGTCGAGAAATTGTCCAGCACGCGCGACATCGCATATTTGACCGGGCCGGGCGACGCATCCGAAAATAATGCCTTGTGCAACGGATAGAGCACGTCATTCAGTTCCCGCGCCTTGGCATAGTCGCCGGCGGCGCAGGCGGCCTGGAATTCGGCGCATAATCTGGGGGCGACATTGGCGGTGACCGAAATGCAGCCGACACCGCCAGCCGCGTTAAAGGCCAGCGACAGTTCGTCAACCCCGGACAGCAACACAAAATCATCCGCGCAATTGAGCCGATGTTCGGTGACCCGGTCAAGATCGCCGCTGGCATCCTTGATTGCCACCACGCTGGGCAGCTTGGACAGGGCCGCGACCGTGTCCGGCTTGATATCGGTCACCGTCCGCGCCGGTACATTATAGAGTATCAGCGGCAGATCGTTGTTTTCGGTCAGGGCGGTGAAATGGGCGGTAATGCCTTCCTGATTGGGCCGATTATAATAAGGCGCGACCACCAGACCCGCCGCTGCACCGCATTTTTTCGAGAAATTGAGGTGCAACAGAGCGTTGCTTGTGTCATTGGAACCGCAGCCGGCAATGATCGGCACCCGACCGGCCGCCTGCTCGATGCAGATTTCGATGACGCGATGATGTTCGGCATTGGACAAGGTGGATGCTTCGCCGGTTGTCCCGCACGGTACAAGCGCGCTGCTGCCCTGTTCTATCTGCCAGTCCACCAGTGCACGAAACTGGTCTTCGGCAAATGATCCGTCGCGAAAGGGAGTCGCCAGAGCCGGAATGGAGCCCGAGAACATCTAAAAATCCTTTATGTTTACCTTGGAAATTGGCAAAGCCATTACCAAGTCATTTTTAATATTAACGGTGATATAGTTCGCCGTTCAGCGCCTGATAAGGAGCCTAACCGTAAAATGTCCAGCATGGTATCAAGATTTGTTATAGCGTCACTGCTTCTGAGCCCCGCCACCTGCATCGCAGCCGACAATCTCGGCGAACAAATGGGCTGGCAAAATGCGGATGCCGGCCTGTCCGACCCCACCGCCGGTAATCCGGTGCTGGGCCTGCAGCGCTGGCGTGTACTGACCCAGTCCGATAATTATTCCTTCGAGGATTATGCCGGTTTCCTGGTCACCTTCCCGGGATGGCCGGAAGACACGAGAATGCGGCGCAACGCCGAACAGGCAATCAATATCAACAGCTTCTCGCCGAGTCGCGTGCTCGCCTTTTTCGCGCGGTTCGAACCCACGACCAATGCTGGCGCAGCCAAATATGCGGTTGCCCTGCAAACGACCGGGGAGCGCGACAAGGCCAATCAATGGGCCAGAAACGCCTGGCGCGGCGGAACATTGACCGACCAGGATGAAGCGGCGCTGCTTTCGCGGTTCAGCTCGGCATTCAGCACCGACGATCATGATGCGCGCATGGATGCGCTGCTCTGGGCCAGAGCGACGCGCGATGCCGCGCGCCAACTGGGTTATGCCTCACCATCGCGGCGAGCGGTATTCGCGGCACGGCTGGCGCAGCTAACCGATGCCGCCAGTGCCAATGAACAGGCCAGTGCGGTCGGGGCGATTGCCCGCGATGACGCCGGCTATCTGGCAGACCGGGCCCGTTATTTGCGCAACAGCGGACAGAGCTATGCCGCGCGGCATTTGCTGGCAACGCGATTGCCATTGCGGGTCAAGCCGGCATTGCCGGAAACCTGGTTCGAGTCGCTGCTGCTCAACGCCCAAGCGGCGGCCAATGACCGGCAATGGACAGTCGCCTTTGATATCGCTTCGAAAATCGAGGATGCCTATGCCACGCCGACAAGGATCGCCGACCAGAATTCTCGCGTGCGCGACAAATATTCCGATCTCGCCTGGCTAGCGGGCACGTCGGCGCTGCACGGCATGCGCCAGCCGGCCAAGGCGGTGCCGATGTTCGATCTCTACGCGCAATCCTATGACTCGCCCAATATCACCTCGAAAGGCTATTACTGGGCGGGCCGATCCGCTGCCGAGGCGGGTCAAACCGAGCAGGCCAGAGCCTATTTTGAAAAAGCGGCTGCCTTTCCGGACCATTTCTATGGCCAGCTGTCGCTGGAACGGCTGGATCGCCCGCTGCCGGTGTTCAACCGCAAGCCGGCGATCGAAATCACCGCCGCAGACCGCCAGGCCTATGATAACGAGCCGCTGGTCATTGCCGCAAAGGCATCGTTCCGTTCTGGCCCCTGGACCGAACAGATCCGTTTCAACCGGGCGCTCGCCTTTAATGCCAAGACACCCAAGGACTATCTGCTGCTCAGCGATCTTGTGACCCGCACCGGCGCGCGCGATCTTGGCGTGATCAAGGGGATCAGCGCGCTGAGCTCCGGCGTTGGCGCGATCGATGAAACATCATTTCCCACCATGCCGGTGCCGTTCGGCCATGAAAACAGCTGGACCATGATCCACGCGATCACCCGGCAGGAAAGCCAGTTCGCCCAGGGCGCGGTCAGCCACGCCGGCGCGCGCGGCCTGATGCAGCTGATGCCCGGCACCGCGCGGGAGCAATCGGGCAAGGCCAACCTGTCCTATAATCTGTCCTCGCTGACCGAGGATCCGCAATATAATATCCGGCTCGGCAGCGGCTATATCCAGCGGATGATGGATTATTATGGCGGCAGCTACCCGCTCGCCGTGGCGGCCTATAATGCTGGCCCCGGCAATGTGAACAAATGGCTCCGCGCCAACGGCGACCCGCGCATGGGCGGGATCGACTGGGTCAAGTGGATCGAGGAAATTCCGTTTACCGAAACCCGCAACTATGTGAAGCGGGTGCTGGAAAATGCCGTGGTCTATGACACCAAGAACCCGCGCGGGCCGACGATCCGCAGCGATACGCCGCTGACGCGCTATATCGGGAAGAATGTGAAGGGGTGAAGACTGTCACCGATGGCACGGCAATGGCGGTAGTTAGAGCGTGATGCTTTAGCGGTAATCTCGTCTGCTAGGGAACTGTGGCAAATAGCTGTTGAGGCTGATGAAAAATACGAAAAAATCATATATCAGGATCAAACTGGCTGGCGTATTCGCAGTATCATCTCTGATAGGCATAGCTTGGGCCATATCAGACTTTAGCGCCCCAGTTCAGCAGGTACTTTTCGTTTCAATATTGCTGTTGGGTCTGTTTACGTGGACGATAAAGTGTGAAAATTGTGGAACAATGGCTTTCCAGATGCATGGAAAAGAGCGGACCGGGTTTAGCTTAAAATATTTCGGCCATGCTCAGAAATGCCCAATTTGTGACGTCGATAGATATTGATATTTAAACAGCGGCGTGATGTGATTACAAAATTCGAAATATAACACTGATCAGGGGAATGAGGCTTTAGCTTACTCGTGATGCAATCACTCTAATTCCCCCGATTAAAACAATCGCCTGTCTATCCCTCAACCTCATAACCGAAAGCCTTTTTCGCCAGCTTGACCAACGCCGGATCGGCCTCGGGCAAGTCCTCCGGCAAGGCTGCTTCCAGCACCTCCGCGACATGGGTCATCGAGGCGATCCGGGCGGATTTCTTGTCATTGCCGTCGATCACTTTCCAGGGCGCCCAGCGGGTGTCGGTATATTCGAACATGTCGTGCAGGGCGTCCAGATATTCGCTTCGCTTGGCGCGGTTGCGGAAATCCTCCGCGGTGATCTTCCAGCGTTTGTGCGGGGCATCCAGCCGCTTGGTCAGGCGGTCGTCCTGCTCATCCTGGGTGACGTGGAAGAACAGCTTGATCAGGTTGGTGCCGCCATCGATCTGCTGGGCCTCGAACTCGTTGATCTCGTCATAGCCGCGCTTCCAGTCGGCCGGCTCGCAAAAGCCCTCGACCCGTTCGACCAGCACCCGGCCATACCAGCTGCGGTCGAACACGCCGATTTCGCGGCTGCCGGGCAGTTTCTGCCAGAAGCGCCAGAGGAAATGGCGGTCCTTTTCTTCCCTGGTGGGCGCACCGATCGACCAGACATCGAAATAGCGCGGGTCCCATTCCCCGGTCATCCGCCGGATAGAGCCGCCCTTGCCCGCAGCGTCCCAGCCTTCGAACACCAGGATCGAGCGGCTGCCATGGATGATATGCTTGAAATGGATATGCGCGAGCCGCTCCTGCAGGGCTTTCAGCGCCTCGTCATAGTCACCGTCAAATTTGTCGCCGGATTCATAGTCGGACAGGTTTAGGGTCATTTGCGCTCCGTCACCCCGCACGTGCCTCGGGGTCCAGGGTTAAAGGTTGCAACCGTCGCTGCCAGACATTCCGGATAGAACATCCCGTTCGGTCTGGCGATATACTATATTGCTGCGAAAGGGGCTAACCGGTTAACCCTCTTCCCCGGGTTCAGCTTGGCGAGCTACCGGATTGCCGCAATTCCCATTCATCGAGAGCCCGCTGGTGATCGCTGGCGCGCTGCCGTGCCTCGGTTACTTCCATCTTGCCGGGGGACAGTCGCTCCGCCTCGTCATACAGCGTCAGCGCCGCGTCCAGATCGCCGCGCTGCTCCGCACAAAGACCGCGATTATATGTCAGCGAGATATGGATCAGCCCGTTTTCTGCGGCTTCGTCCCACATCCGGCAGGCTTCTGCCGCATTGGCCTTGGTCATCTTGATCGCCGCCTTGAAGAAATCGGAGTCTGCCCTGGCCATGTCCTTGCGGCTTTCCAGAACGCGGATCTCCTGACGATAGGGCCTGGGCGCCAGATCATTGCGGATGGCGCTGGCCGTGGCAGAGACCATCGCCCGGATCACCAATTCGCTGCTGGCAAAATCCTGATCGTCGCCAAGGCAGACGGTCTGGTCCTGCTTGTCGGGAAAGCTTTCCGTATAGATGCTGCGCCCGTCGCTAAAGCGCGTCGCCCGGACCTGCGCCCGGAAATCGATGATGCGATTGACGCATTTCACCTTGATATCCTTGTGGGTGACGCATTTGTCCTTGTCATCGCGCTCGACGCAACGCCGCCGCGTCCCGACCGTATCAAATTGCTCGATACCGACGGTGACATTGCCGGACAGGGTCGCGTCCGGCTGCACGGCCGATCGTCCGCCAATGACGTCAAAATAGGGGCGGCCAAAGATCGTGACATCGACCAGCCGGTCTTCCAGAGCAAAGGCCAATGCGCGGCCATCGCTGCCGCCAAAACGCTCTAGGGCGATCGATTGAATCCGGGCAAATTCGGGTGAATTGGCCGGTGTCATCCCCTCGATGGTCAAAACCTCGGCCTGAGCGGCAGACGCCAGGGCAGCTAAAGCCGTCAGGGTCGTGATGATTGCAGTCAATAATCGGTTCATGCCCATCCCCCCGGAAGCCAAAGCATTCACAAATAGGGAAATTGCTTAGCCGCTAATGATCAATTCGGCAATTCGTTTGGGGTCCTGCATCGGCATGAAATGGGTCAGGTCCGCCAGATAGATGTCTTTCCCATTGGCAAAGCGGCTGGCCAGTTGCGGCGGTGTCGGGGAGGATGCGAAATCGAACGCCTCTTTCTGTGCCAGTTGCGGCGCGCGCAGGATTGTGACCGCTTGCCTAGTCTGAGCGATCAGCGGATAAGGGTCAACCGATGCGCTGGTCGCATAGACCGAGCCCTCGGTTTTCGGCGGACAGGCCAGTTCAAATCCGCCTTCCCCGTTGGGCAAAAGCCCATATTCGCAATAATCCCGCAACACGGCCGGGTCCCAGAGCTTGTAGGGATGGCGATCACGGAACCGTTCGAACATCTCGTCCGGCCCGGTCCAGGCGTTGCGCCGCCGCGCAACCATCTCGTAGGAATCATTATATTTCGGCGCGTCCCGATAGACTTCGGGTTGCATGATCACCGGATCAATCAACACCAGCTTGTGGATGCGGTCCGGCAGCTGCGGCGCGATCTGGACCAGGCAATGGCCGCCCATGCTGTGGCCGACGGCCATATCAAAGGGCGCATCGAGCGATTCTATCAGTTCGGCCGTCGCCCCGGCAATCATCGCCCAGTCGGTGATCTCCGCCCTTGCGCTGCGGCCATGGCCCAGCTGATCGACGGCGACAACATGGGTTCCCGCAGGAAACGCATCGACGACCTTGTCCCAGCAGCGGGCATGAAAGCCGGTTGCGTGGAGCAGCAGCACCGACAGGCCGTCACCCGCCCTGCCCCATTCGAAATAGCAGATGTCGCCGTGGGAGGAGGGGAAATGATGTTCTTCGGGTTTGGTTCTGGTCAATTCAAAACTCCGTTCGTCTCGAGCGAAGTCGAGAGACATTATTTCTGGCCCAACGTGTCTCGACTACGCTCGACACGAACGGAACTAGCCAAACTATTGAATTCACCCTTCCTTCGGTGGCTCGACCACGCGGATATGGAGTTCGCGCAACTGTTTCATTGCCACCGGACTCGGCGCGTTCATCATCAGGTCTTCCGCCTTCTGGTTCATCGGGAACAATACCACTTCGCGGATATTGGGTTCGTTCGCCAGCATCATCACGATCCGGTCGACGCCCGGCGCAGACCCGCCATGCGGCGGCGCGCCATATTTGAGCGCGTTGATCATGCCGGAAAATTCGGTGTCGACCTGTTCCTTGCTGTAACCGGCGATCTCGAACGCCTTGTACATGATGTCGGGCCGATGGTTCCGGATCGCGCCGGAGGACAGTTCAATGCCGTTGCAGACAATATCATATTGCCAGGCCAGAATATCGAGCGGATCCTTGTTTTCCAGAGCATCCAGCTCGCCCTGAGGCATGGAGAAAGGATTGTGCGAGAAATCCATTTTCTTCAGTTCATCATCATATTCGAACATCGGATAGTCGACGATCCAGCAGAATTTGAACGCATTCTTGTCAATCAGGTCGAGCTGTTCCGCGGTACGCGTCCGCGCGACACCGGCCAGTTTCGCCGCATCGGCTTCCTTGCCGGCGGCAAAGAACACGCCGTCATCAGGACCGCAGCCGAGATCGGCGAGCAGCGTCGCCGTGCCCTCTTCGCCATGATTTTTGGCAATCGGCCCGCCAGCCACGCCGTCCTTCATGTTGATATAGCCGAGGCCAGCGAAACCCTCGCCGCGAGCCCAGTCATTCATCGCATCGAAGAATTTGCGGCTGTTCTTGCCAGCTTCCGGTGCGACAAAGGCGCGCACCGTGCCGCCGGTCGAGGTGATCTTGTCGAACAAACCGAAACCGGAGCCCTTGAAATGCTCGCTGACGTCCTGAATGATGATCGGGTTGCGCAGATCCGGCTTGTCATTGCCATATTTCAGCATCGATTCCTTGTAGGGAATGCGCGGAAATTCGCCCGCCGGGGTGACCGAACGACCATCGGCAAATTCTTCGAACACACCCGCCAGAACGGGTTCCAGCGTCTGGAACACATCTTCCTGGGTGACGAAGCTCATCTCGAAATCGAGCTGGTAAAATTCGCCCGGCGAACGGTCGGCCCGGGCGTCCTCGTCGCGGAAACAGGGGGCGATCTGGAAATAACGGTCGAAGCCGGCGACCATCAGCATCTGCTTGAACATCTGCGGCGCCTGCGGCAGCGCATAGAATTTGCCGGGATGGACGCGGCTCGGCACGAGATAATCGCGCGCGCCTTCCGGCGACGATGCGGTCAGGATCGGCGTCTGGAATTCGGTAAAACCCTGATCGGTCATGCGCTTGCGCAGGCTCGCGATCACCTTCGAGCGCAGCATCATATTGGCATGAACAGACTCGCGCCGCAGATCGAGGAAACGGTAGCGCAGGCGGATATCCTCGGGATATTCCTGTTCACCAAATACCGGCATCGGCAATTCTTCGGCCGGACCCTGCATCTCGACGGTGTCGGCCACCAGTTCAACTTCGCCGGTCGGCAGATTCTTGTTCACCGTCTCATCATCACGGGCCACCACCTTGCCGGTGACCGTGACCACTGACTCTACCCGCGCCCCGTCCAGCATCTTGAACGCCTCGCTACCGGTCTCGCTGACAATCTGAGTCAGGCCGAAATGGTCGCGCAGGTCGACAAACAGCAGATTGCCGTGGTCGCGCTTGCGGTGGATCCAGCCGGACAGACGGACGGTCTCGCCGACGTGCGAAGAACGAAGCGCGGAACAATTATGGGTGCGATATGCGTGCATGATGGACCTTTG
>NZ_JBGTDD010000084.1:0-12111 GCF_041748495.1 Parasphingorhabdus sp. | reverse complement strand
GACTAACGCAAGAAGATCGCGACGAGATGCTCCCGAGCGGAAAACAACGTTTGCTATACAAAGATATTGATTGAAATTGGTATGACAGAGAGTGGTCTAAACCCTATCGATAAGACCATTATTGCACCAGACGGCCGCATTGTTCTTTTTAGCTGCGAGCAGTTTATCGATGACATTGTGAAGGCGGGTTTCCTATTGAAAGAGCTTTGGCTCAACAATTATGCGAAAAGTGACCTGCGCCATACCTACGGATCACTCGATCGAGGAATATGGATCGGCGAAGCAATCCTTGCGATCACTACCGAATAAGGCGTCCGCTTCGCGCCCTATTGTGTTGAAAAACTCCGCGACCCATTTTCGACGGCAACATTTGGAACCCAGATACGCCGCTGCATGCATTAATGATTCACGCGGCCTGGCGCTGCTGAAATATTGTTGCTGAAAATTGGCGCCTGCACCGCCGAGCCCGAGTTTTACAACATAATATCCCCAATAGTAGCCTTTCACCAGCAATTGCGATTGTTCCGACAGCGGTCGCTCCTTGCTATGCGTAGTTTTCGATCCTGATCTGTGCGTAGTAACTTGCGAAACGTCGGCGACCCCATGCTGAAAACATCTCTCCAAATTTGAGATTTAACCTCCAATCAAGATCAAGTTTCCACTCGCCTAAGCTGCTAATTGTAGCAAAATAGCAGACGTCAAACATTCCAAGTTTACCGGTATCTGGCGGCCACCTTCATTTTGATAAATGAATTGCCTGCGACCCAAATGGGGCCGGCGGGTCATGTCTGTGAATTTAAAGAAAAGTGACATAGTCCGACGGCCCCGTATGATCACCGGCAAGCTATTGAGTTGCTATGCCGGTAAATTTTCCGGCGTGTCCTTGCGGGGATATCGCGGGGGGCGAAGGCAAGAAACACGCCGGTCTGATCGATCTAGCTGCCCAAATCATGCAAGCTGCTATGTTGATCGTCAGAATTGGTTGATATATTTTAACTCATTTACAGCGAACGTTGCCTTTATCGATTTCGCGGCCAATAAGTGCACCGGCCCCGGCTCCAAGCAGGGTTCCCAATATGCTTGAGCGACCATTATCAATCTGGTTGCCCAAAATACCGCCGGCGATCGCGCCAACGATAAGACCAGTCGTACCATCATCCCGACGACAATAATAACGCCCGTCATTTCCGCGGTAGACACGATCATTGCGGCTCAACTGTCGTTCGGCACGGCTATTGTCCGCCCTGTAGTAACGATCCGCATAATAACCATTCTGGCCAGGTTCGTAGCGGTTGTAGTCATAATCGCGGTAGTTGGTGTTGTAGCCATTGTTTGTCCCATTGCGGTAAGAACGATAGCTGCGCCTGTTGCTGGTTGCGTCGCTATATTCTTGGCGTGCATGGCGTATATTTTGATCATATCGGCGCTTTGCGTCACGGCGATCCCTGCTATTGCCAGCCCCGCGCAGGTCTCGGTTATATTCGTTTCGTGCCTCCCGCAGGTCATCATTATATTCCCGACGGGTGTCATTGCTATTATAGTTGCTGGAATAGCCGCGGTCATAACTGCTTTGCGCCGTATCCCGACTTGAATAGTTGTTTGGGGTTGCACATGCTGTCAGCGCGAGAGATGAAGTCAGCGCGAGAGCGAGAATATATGTTTTCATTTCAGTTCCTTGAATGAGTAACGTTGATTCTTCATAGCCCGCGCGCCTCTCTCATATATCTTTCGCGTTAATTCGCCCGATACTACTTACGATTGGAACGACTGCGATTGGATCAGAATATGAGGAATAGACCTCTTCAGTTTTGGATATAAGGATCGGAAACTACTCAGCCCGATCGTTTAAGGAGATGGCAGTGGCAGCTGGGTTCTGTTCTGCGCGGCATTCTCCTCTAGGGCGCGTTTGATATTGCCAATGTTCGCGCAATTGCCTCAATCAGTTGCGGAATGAAAAAAGGTTTTTCCAAAATAATGGCGTCAGGTAGTCGCGACCGGACCTTCCGCGGGTCACCGGTGACGAATATATGGGGGATGTTTCGCTTCTTCTGAATCTCTTCGATAGCTGAAATGCCGCTGCCAACGCTTAAACCAGCATCTACAATCATAAAGTCAGGCTGATATTTTTCTGCTTGGAGAACAGCGTCGGCTTCTGTGCTGGCAATGGCGCATACCTGATAGCCGAGGCTCTGTAGAGTTTCTTCAAGCAGCAGGCCCACGAAAATTTCGTCTTCCACAATCAGCACTTTGAGCATTTTGTGTAACATATTTCTCATTCATTTTTTTGCCAGCTCGGGTCTGATAGATGCGCGCTTCAGGTTTTCAAGATAGGGTCGGAAACTACTCAAATATTTGCTGTGCGACAATAAACGAAGAGCATGTTAGACTGCTCGGGCATGTTGATACTCTGCATGCATTTTGTGGAAGTGACGCAATATGGCGGAAAAATCTTCCTCTGTTTTAGAGACATCGTTGAGCAAGCAGTCGTTGTTGACGTCTGAGGCGGACGCCGTACCCGCGACTCTACCAATCGTCGGCATTGGTGCATCGGCTGGCGGCTTGGACGCGCTTACCAAACTAGTCTCGGCGCTTCCTGACGATGCTGGCATGGCATATATTCTCATTCAGCATCTCGACCCAACGCACAAAAGCCTAATGGCAGAATTGCTTGCCAAACATACGGCTATGCCAGTGTTGCAGGCTACTGAGAACTCAACCATTTCAAGCAACCACATTTATGTTATCCCGTCTGGAAGCTATCTCTCGGCAAATGGCGATAGGCTCCATCTCTCGGCACCGACCGCGCCTCATGGCGCGCGGATGCCTGTCGATTTTTTGTTTGAATCGATGGCAAAAGAATTCGGCGAGCGTGCCATTGCAATCATATTATCGGGCACGGGTAACGACGGCAGCTCCGGCATCGAAGCGATAAAAAACAGCGGTGGTTTCGTTATCGTCCAAGATCCTGCTGAGAGCGAATATGACGGTATGCCGCAAAGCGCCATTGCCAGCGGAGCGGTTGATCGGGTACTTGCAGTGGCAAAGATACCAGCGGCACTTGCAGAATATGTCCGGGGCGTTGAGGTGGCGGTGGCACCAAAATCGCCCGAAGCAATGATCAATGTTCTCCCAAAGATCATCGATCTTATGCGCAGACACACCCCGCATGATTTCACACTGTATAAAATGGGCACTTTGCAACGCCGGATCGAGCGGCGGATGGCGCTGGCATCTATCCCGGTCACCGACATGGCCCGTTATCTGTCAGTTCTGGAAAAAGATGCAGCCGAATTGAACCTGCTTGCAACCGATCTGCTCATCAACGTCACCAGCTTTTTCCGCGACCCCGACGTATTCGCGTTGCTGGCTAAAACGATCGTGCCAGAAATCGTTCGTCTTCATACCGAGGACCGGCCGCTGCGAATCTGGATTACTGGATGCAGCACAGGCGAGGAAACCTATTCGCTCGCGATGATTTTCGTAGAAGCAATGGAAGCGGCGGAGCGCACAATCAGGCTCTCTGTCTTTGCTTCGGACGTCGATCCCGATGCTGTAGCTACCGCACGTGCAGGTCGTTATCCTGGCACCATCGCTGCAGATGTCTCGCCCGAGCGGCTGGCGCGGTTCTTTGTCGAGCAGGAGCATGGCTATACGGTGGTGCCCGAACTGCGTGCAAATATCGTTTTCAACGTTCAGGACTTGCTTACAGATCCGCCATTTTCGAATTTAGACATGGTGTCATGCCGTAATCTTCTCATCTACCTTGGTCCCGACGCGCAGACCAAAGTCATCGCGCTCTTCCATTTCGCATTGCGGCAAGGCGGCACCTTGCTGCTTGGCAGTTCGGAAACTATTGGTCAGGCCGCTGGCCAGTTCGAAACAGTGGTCAAGTCGGCCCGGATCTACCGCCGCATCGGCAAAAGCCGGCCAGGTGCTTTGTTGTTTTCGGCTAGCGATGGCAATCGCCTTCCCATGCTAAGTTCAGCATCCCAACGCCAAAACTCCTATCGACAACCCGCTCTTGCCGAATTGTGCCGACGCCTAGTGCTTGAAAGCTATGCTCCTGCGGCCGTCCTGATCAACCGCAAGTATGAGTGCTTGTATTCTATGGGTCCAACGGATCGCTATCTACGGGTAGCTCCTGGCTATCCCACGCATGATCTGCTTGCGATGGCGTCGCCGGGATTGCGTACTAAATTGCGCGCTGCGATCGACAAGGCCACCCGCAAAATACCGCATGTCATTGCCGCAGGCGGTCGCACCAAGCATGATGGGCGGGCGCTACCATTCTCGATCGACATCCGTTTGGTCCAGCATGATGGTGAAGAATTACTGTTGATTGGTTTTGTCGATGCAGCAGCTTCATCGAAGATGGCCAGCCAAGGGAAGCAACCGGCCGACGCGCTGCAGGTTACCGATCTCGAACAGGAACTCGACGCTGCACGCGCCGATCTTGCTGCTGCGATCCACGACCTTGACACCTCGGGCGAGGAACATCGCTCGGTCAATGAAGAAGCGCTGTCCGTCAACGAGGAATATCAGTCGGCGAACGAAGAACTGTTAACCTCCAAGGAGGAATTACAATCACTGAACGAGGAACTGACCTCACTCAACGGCGAACTCCAAGAAACGCTCGAACGCCAGCGCACTACTTCAAATGATTTGCAGAATGTGCTCTACAGCACCGACGTCGCCACATTGTTTCTTGATGCGGAACTCAAAATTCGGTTTTTTACCCCTGCAACCAAAGCGTTGTTCAACCTCATTCCCGGTGATGTCGGACGACCCTTGTCGGACCTTCACGCGCTGTCGTCAGATCCGACACTTGCCGATGATGCGCGCGGTGTGCTCCGCGACAGCGCGGCGAGCGACAGTAAGGCGGGCGAACGCGAGGTCGAGGTGCCGGGCGGTATCTGGTTCATGCGCCACATACTGCCCTATCGCACCGACGCGAATGTCATTGAGGGGGTCGTCATTACCTTCACGGACATCACGGAGAAAAAATTCGCACGCAAGGCTCTGGAGGTGGCAAAGTTCGAATCCGAGCAGGCAAACCGCGCAAAATCACGCTTCTTGGCAGCCGCAAGCCATGATTTGCGCCAGCCACTACAGTCTCTCGCGCTGCTGACCGGGCTGCTGGGGAAGGCCGTCGAAGGAAAACGCGCGCATTCTCTGATCAAGCGGCTGGACCAGACATTGGTAACGATGTCCGGGATGCTCAACACCATGCTCGACATTAACCAGATTGAGGCTGGTGTGGTCCAAGCTGAACCAGTGGATTTCGTGATCGGCGATTTGATAGAGAGCGTCCGCCGCGATTTCGTCGATCAAGCAAAGGCTCAAAAGCTTGAATTGAGAGCCGTTCGCTCCACACGAATTCTCCACAGCGATCCGATCATGATCGAACAGATGCTTCGCAATCTAATTTCGAATGCGCTCAAATATACCAAGCAAGGCAAGATACTCATCGGCTGCCGACAACACGGCGAAGTCTTGAGTGTCGAAGTCTGGGACACCGGCATTGGTATCGCGAAATCCGAACTTAACGCGATATTCGATGAATATCACCAGATCGACAATGCCGCGCGCGAACGCAGCCTGGGCCTTGGCCTCGGACTCTCGATTGTCCAACGTCTAGGCATGTTGCTTGGTCACCGCGTTAGCGTCCGGTCGCTGCCCGGCAAGGGCTCGGTTTTTTCAATCGAGGTTGCGATACCCAAAATGACTGCACCCTCAACGTTGGTGAAAGCGAATAAACGCAAGCGAAAAATTGTCCAGCCAACCATTGCGTCAACGTCCACGCCTTTGGCAGGAAATATTCTCATTGTTGATGATGATCCTGATCTGCTCGATCTGCTCGATCAACTTTTGACCGGAGAAGGCTACAAAACGGCCACTGCACCCGATGCCAAGACGGCAATTTCGATGATTGCTGCAAAAACGTTCCAGCCTGACGCAATGCTGATCGATTACAACTTACCGGGCGGCATGAATGGCATTGAACTCGCAACCGAGACCCAAAAGATGTTGGGACGGGTCGTTCCTGTAGCCATTCTGACCGGCGATATATCGACGACGACATTGCGCAAAGTCGCGGCAAAGAATTTCGTGCAATTGAACAAGCCGGTGCAGCTGGATGTGCTGGAACAAGTGATACGGCAGTTGCTCACACCCAAGCCAAGCGACAGTCAAGATGGTGCAACCATCTATATTATCGACGATGATAGCGATATTCGCGCTACCTTGCGCGAATTGCTTGAAGCAGATGGTCGTAACGTCAAGGACTACGGCGACTGCGAATCTTTTCTGGCCTCTTATCGTCCGGTTGGCGAAGCATGTCTGTTGCTCGACGCATATTTGCCCGGAATCGGTGGTATCGATTTGTTGCAACGGCTTAAGATCGCGGGATACCACCTGCCGACGATAATGATCACTGGCAGCAGCGCAGTCCCGATGGCGGTGGAGGCTATGAAAGTTGGCGCCATCGATTTCCTGGAAAAGCCGGTGGGTTATGCGGAGTTAAGAGTCAGTATCGAACGCGCGCTTGAACTATCCCGTGACGAGTCTAAGCTCCTCGATTGGCAAACTGATGCTGCAATGCATATCGACGGGCTGACCCCGCGTCAGCATCAGGTGATGGATATGGTACTGGCCGGTCATCCCAGCAAAAACATTGCTGCCGACCTAAACATCAGCCAGCGGACCGTCGAAAACCACCGAGCGTCCATAATGAAAAAAACCGGAGCCAAATCAATTCCCGCACTTGCACGCCTAGCACTAGCTGCCGCTGGGCCGCTATCAGCTGACTAGTTTCGGAAGCTACTCGGGACTTTTATTACCGACAAATTCTAAGTGCGTTTCTGACGGAAAGTGAAGCGTGACTTTGGCATGCTACACATCGCGCATCTCCAGCACATGACTCTTCGAAGATGATGCCGAGACGCGAGTTTATCGCCATCGCCTGCGGTAGCCCTACGGAAAGCCGCGTGAGGACGCGCCAAAAAATTACTTTTCAAAAGAAAAACATGTGGGATCGTGAAACTATTCCTGTTGGTATCCGTATCTAGATCGACGCTCGAGTCCGAGCCTCCTCTTCTAAAGGAACAGTAATTTGTTGAAATCCAGTACCGCCCTCAATTCCGGGGCCAGTTTCGCGCGTATATCTTTCGGACGCACCACCGTTGCCGGTGCCATCGTCCTTGCCAGCCTGGCACTCGCTCCCTCTGCTTCCGCCCAAAATGAATGTGGCATTCCAGACAGCGACACGGTGACCTGCTCGCCCGATGACAATCCCTATGCAAACGGGATTACCTATCTTACAGCCGACGAGCTGACGATCATTCTGGAGGATGGCGTCGTGGTCGATACATCCGCCGGATTCAACAGTGGCCTTTTGCTGCTCGGTGGTGACGAAGAGCTCACCGTGAACGGCGCAACCAATACATCAATCACTGCTGGTCAATTTGGCTTTGCTGTGCTTGCGGCGACCAACGCCGGCGATCTCACCCTGAATCTCGATCAGGTTTCCGGCATATTGTCAGGCATCAACGCAAGCTCGGCATCCGGCACGGTCACGGTCAATGCCAATGATGTAACGACCAGCGGCGATCGGGCGACCGGCATAAGCGCATCCGGCAACAGCGGCGATGTTTTCATTGATGTGGGTACCGTAACAACCACCGGAGCAAATTCGGGCGGGATCGTTGCCAATACGGCAGGCGACATCACGATCAATTTCGACAGCGTGACATCGACCGGCACTGGTGTTTCCGCGACTGGCGGATCGAACAGTGTCGTTTCCGTAAACGGCGGCGATGTGACGACTTCGGGTGACAATGCTGCTGGCATTCTTGCACGCGGCAATTTCGCCATTGGCTCCACTGGCTCGATCAATGTAGCTGCCGATAATGTCTCCACCGAAGGAACGGCGGCAGACGGCATCAATGTGGAATCCCGCTTCTCTACCGCGACGGTTGACGCCGGAACGGTGAACACAACCGGCGACAATGCACGCGGTATCGTCGCCATTGGCGGTGCAGAGGCAAATATCGCTTTCGATTCCGTGACCACCAGCGGCAACGGCGCCACAGGCATTCTCGTGCCGTCCGGCAGCTTGTTTGTCAGACCGACGGCCATTGCAGACATTTCCGGCGGAAATGTTTCGACAAATGGTGATGATGCTATCGGTATCGCCGTCGCTGCCGGCACGACCGCGACCGTGGATGTTGATATGATCAGCACGACAGGCAATGGTTCGACCGGCTTGAGCGTTGCGCCAGGTACGGGCGGATTGTTCGGAACAGCAGACACGCCATCGGCTACCCTGTTGGTGGGTTCGGTTTCCACAACGGGTGACAATGCTGCCGGTATTGACGCCAGTGTCACCGATGATCTGTTTGTGACGGTCGGAAGCGTTTCCACTTCAGGCGATACATCCAGCGCACTCCTCGCCACGACCACCGGCGGCAATGTCACGGCAACGGTTGATGGTGCGGTGCTTGCTACCGGTGCAAATTCCGATGGACTCGTGGTAAACAGCGGCGGGAACGCAACTGTAAACATCGGCAATGGCGGATCCTTTGCCGTCAGCCAGGGCGACTCCATCGTCATGAACTCGGCGGGCGTCAGCACGCTCAACAATGCCGGAATGATCGGCAACAATGCCGGCGGTCTTGCTGTGCTTGCCACTGGTGGCCCGATCACGATCAACAATAGCGGAACGCTCAGCTCGGACATCGTGCTGACATCCGGGGCAGACCGGATCAACAATTCCGGAACGTTCCTGGTCGGCGTCAATCCTGATTTCGGTACCGGTGCTGATGTGTTCAACAATAGCGGCCTGATCCGGGTCGGCAGTGGTGCGGCGGTCATGGCCTCGCCAACCTTCACTGGTCTTGAATCTCTGACCAACAGCGGAACGATCGATCTGCGTGATGGTGGTGCCGGTGACACGCTAACCCTGCCAGGCACTTATGCAGGTGCCAATGGTACGCTGGGTCTGGATGTTCTGCTTGACGGAACCACCAACCTGTCCGACGAACTGATCATCGGCGGGCTAGCCAGCGGTACGACGACCGTGGAACTGAACCGGCTTGGTGACAGTGCGCCCCTGTTCAATCCCGGCACCATATTGGTTCGTGCAGCAACCGGTTCTGAGGCTGACGCCTTTGATCTTGCCGGTGGATCGCTCGACGCAGGCTTTGTGCGCTACGAGGTCCAATATGATCCAGCGAACGGCACCTATGCGCTGACCGGCGCGCCGAGCGATGCCGCATTCCGAACCCTGAATTACGCCGAAGGCGTTCGCAGCATCTGGCTGAAATCGGCCGATGTCATTTCCGCACAGCTGCGCGCGCGCCGCGATACGCTTTGGGCTCAGGGTGACTCGACCCCATCTGGTCGTCTGTGGATGCAAATGCATGGATCGGTTGAACAGCGGGAAAGTCAACGCGACTTCAATGCCTTTGGCCAATCGCGCAATGTCGACATCGGCTATGAGCAGGATTATTTCGGCGGTCAGCTGGGTCTGGACATTGCCGGCGGAAGCGGTGAGCGCGGAGGATTCGCTGCCGGTATCACGGCGGGCTATATCAACTCGTCGCTGAATTTCGCAGGCTCGACCGACAGGATGCGCTTCGATGTGGTCAATGGCGGTGCCTATGCAAGCTACTCGGCTGGCAATTTCTTCGTCAACGCGCTCGGCAAATATGACTATTACTGGGCCGATGCGCAGGCCGGCAATCTGGGCTTCCAGCAGGACTTCAACGGCGGCGTGTACGGCGCCCGCGGCGAAGCCGGATTCCGTTTCGGCAGTGACAGTTTCTTCGTCGAACCGGCAGCCAGCATTTCCTATGTCAAGAATGACCTGGATGATCTGACACCGGCAGGCACCACGGTCAGCTTCGATGACGACGATGGCCTGCGCGGACGCGCCGGTGCGCGGATCGGTGGGCAGTTTGATGTCGGCGCCTCAAAAATGGCCGTCTATGCAGGCGCTAATTATGTCCATGAATTCAAGGGCCAGGACAATGTGACCTTCACCAGCGGTGGCCAGACCTTGAGTTTTGCCAATGACCGTCTGCGCGATTATGGCGAAGCGACCCTGGGCCTGACCATTGCACAATCAGAAGCAGTCAGCGGGTTCATCGAAGGCAATTACATCCGCTCGTTCAACAAGGACGCGGGTAATCTCGGAATTGAAGGCGCCGGAGGCCGCGCCGGTATTCGCGTTAAATTCTAGACTTGAATGCTAGCAGGATAGGGGACGTCGAAGGCATATGCCTTTTGCGTCCCCTTTTCTTTTGGATGAAACCGTCGTTATAGATCTGCTTCTCAATGACCATGACGCCAGGCACAAGATCAGGGTTCGGCAACGTGTGAGGCTGACCCTATCCTGCTCCGGCTGATCTCCCATGCGTTTGCAGCAAGGGATCATCCCATCCACAATATTTCGCAGCCAATGGTCTCCGATTATTCCACGCGCCATTTGAACCAGCTTGTTCGCCTCCCGATATCATAGCCGCCATCATCAGCGGAACACAGCCATCGGAACTTACTGACCGTCAGATCATGCGGAAGAACAATATCCCGCTCGACTGGCCCAGCCAGCGGATCATGTTCGGGTTCGCATGAACTAGATGCTCAGGGGAAATTACCCCTCAAAATGATCTATACGCCAAATCCATCCATCTGCATCTGGACTCCAATATTTGGGCCATAGAGATAATCCATGAGAACTCAGCATATCCGCCGCTTCCAGAGCGTCTCTGGCACCCGAACCATTGCACCAACGGCGTGCAACCCTCGGACATTGCGCGACAAGATCCAGCCATGCCGCTACAGCTAAGTAGTTGGTTTAAATAGATAAAAATGGTGATGCACCATGAAGGAAACATACTGTCAGCATCGTCTCGGTAACCTACTGTATTTACGTGATTTAATTGGGAGCAGCGCTTCCGAGAGACCATTCTTAAATGAGCGGGTAGTGGGTTGGCGGCCTATGCGATAACATACAAGCTCTGATAGGTGACCCCATGATTTTAGTGCGAAACTCGATCAGAACATCGGCGCATTCCAGTTCGATACCTTGCCGGAACAGACCCAATCTTGGCTGGCGACTGAAGAACCGATAACACCGTAACGGTACCGGCCGGTGGCTTGGAAGCTTGACCAGTTCCACTGGCCCCTTGCCGCAATCCCTCTTGACCCGCAGTCAGGACTTTGCCCGATTCGTGCAGAACACGCACGGACATAGACACGTTCGCTACATTGGTTGGTGTAGGTGACGATGAACCTCTCGCCCTTCCGTGATGCACTGGAGACAACACAATTGGAACCATTCGACGTTTTGCCACTCCAGCAACCACTATCGTTGCTCTGGGCAATTGCTATGTCACTGGACATCCCTGCTACACTGGCAATTAGTACCATTTTCAATACGGTCTGATTCATCGAACATTTCCTTTTGGTTGATCACTAATCATTTTCACAAATTGGCTTCGCAATGGGAGTGCACGGATGCAGTCAAACATTGGCTCGACAAGCAGATCCTTTTGCCTCCAGCTCGAAACCGCTATTAGTGATAGAAAGGTGATCCAGAGGTTACACCCCCCAACTGGGTGGGTTAGAAATCAACGCGCGTTCAAATAAAAGCCTAGTCAGGCAAGTCCGGAAAGATCTCCCGAGCGGGCCGCTTCGATCATCAGGTTGGCACGGCCGTAGCCCGATTTAGCGCACATATTCTTTACATGCCATCGGATGGTCTCATAGGATACGTTCAAATAACTTGCGCAATCTCTCAAACTGCATCCTACCGTAAGCGACAAAAGCAGCCGCGTCTCTTGTTCTGTAAACTCATAAGCAATGGCAAATATGGGTACGGAATTCGACGCCTTTTGTTGCTTGACTGTAAACATTATCGTTTCTTCCTGATGCGGAAGCCACTCAAGCTGTTGTGCTATGGGAGAGAACCGAAATATGGTTGCGTCAATACGAAATGATGCCGACTCTCCGGAGAGAGCGACCGCGATCGCTTCAAGAAATGCTAACTTGAGTCGCTTGTTATCGAAAACCAATCTGTCATTTGTGAGGGAAAGCTGCCCATCAAGCCAT
>NZ_JBGTDD010000083.1:0-18412 GCF_041748495.1 Parasphingorhabdus sp. | reverse complement strand
GACGGACGGCGTAAAGGTCGGCACCGTCATCGCGATGCTCGCCGAAGAGGGGGAGGATGCCGGGTCCATCGATGCGCCCAAGCAGGAAGCTCCCCGGAAAGATTCCCGCGAATCCGGGGAAAAGGCCAAGGCCAAGCCTGAAAAGGGCAAGGACGAGGAGGCACCGACCGAACCGGAACGGCTGGAAAGCAAGGCGCGTCAGCCTGACCCAGAGGTGCCGGAGGGCACTGAAATGGTTAAGATCACCGTGCGTGAGGCATTGCGCGATGCGATGGCCGAGGAAATGCGCGACGACGACCGCGTTTTCGTGATGGGCGAGGAAGTGGCCGAATATCAGGGCGCTTATAAGGTCACTCAGGGGCTGTTAGAGGAGTTCGGTGCCAAGCGCGTGATCGATACGCCGATCACCGAATATGGCTTTGCCGGGGTCGGTGCGGGTGCCGCGATGGGCGGCCTGCGCCCGATCGTCGAGTTTATGACGTTCAATTTCGCGATGCAGGCGATCGATCACATCATCAATTCGGCGGCCAAGACCACTTACATGTCGGGCGGCCAGATGCGTTGCCCGATCGTGTTTCGCGGCCCCAACGGCGCAGCTTCGCGGGTAGGGGCGCAGCATAGCCAGAATTACGGACCGTGGTACGCATCCGTTCCCGGCCTGATTGTCATCGCACCTTATGATGCGGCAGATGCCAAGGGTCTGCTGAAAGCGGCCATCCAGTCCCCCGACCCGGTGGTGTTTCTGGAAAATGAGCTGCTGTACGGGCGGTCCTTCGACGTGCCGGAGCTCGACGATTATACGCTGCCGATCGGCAAGGCGCGGATCATCCGCGAAGGCAGCGATGTGACGATAGTCAGCTATTCCATCGGGGTTGGGCTGGCGCTTGAGGCGGCAGAGAGCCTGGCGGGTGAGGGGATTGAGGCGGAAGTCATCGATCTGCGGACACTACGACCGCTGGACACCGAGACCGTGTTGAAGAGCCTCGCGAAGACCAACCGGATGGTGGTTGCCGAAGAAGGCTGGCCGACCTGTTCCATAGCGAGCGAGATTGTCTCCTTGTGCATGGAAGAGGGTTTCGACGATCTCGATGCCCCGGTGACACGGGTGACCAATGAGGATGTGCCGCTGCCTTATGCCGCCAATCTGGAGAAGGCGGCGCTGATCGACAGCGCGCGCATCATCGCGGCGGTGAAGAAGGTCTGCTACAGATAAGCTATCGGAGCGCTAGCGAGATCTAGCTGATACCATTATAGGTATTGCAGCCGGATACGGGATCGCTGCCGGTCCGGTTGTAAATCTGAGTCAGGTCGCGACGGTCGCGCACATTGAAGGCGCTACGGGTGGTAATCGTGCGCGTGTTGGTGAAGCTTCTGGATATCAGAGGCTGGTAGTCATAGGAAATCTCGACAAAGATCACCGCCTGGTTGGCCGGTGCCGTTACGCGCGCACCCGATGGACCCATTCCGTTGATCGGACGCGACGGAGAATTTGCTCCCGCCGTTCCATAGCTGGAAACATGCGCTTTCTTGCCTTTGCATCTCTGCCAGTTGATATATTGGTCGCCATCACTGTGCCGTTCGAGGCTGCTTATGATGACCCGGCCATGCTCGAATATATCGACATATTCACCAGCCTGAAGATTGGCACCGACGAACAGATCGTTGATGTCGCTTTCGTAGATTTTCTTTTGCGACAATAACGAGCCTTCGCCAATGCGGGCCGCATTGTCGGCCGCGTGCATGGAAATCTGGTTTATACGCATTCTGACCATCGCAATATTTGCGACTTCGGCGCCATACATGCCGACCCCCAGCAGCAGCGGTAGCGCGTAGGCAAATTCTATAAGAGCGAGGCCGCTGGTATTGACCGCGACGGCAGCCAATGTCCTTCTGACGAAGCCGCTGGCTTTCCGGTCGCTGGACTTTTTGTTCAGGTACAATTTTTTATCCCCCCGCGTGCCGATTGCTCGCCGAACGGCTGGTTGCGAAGCACCGTGCTGGCTTCAATCACCTCATCTTCTGGCAGCCCGATCATTCTCGCCATGGGAAACAGGCGCGGATAGGCAACCCTGACGGTGTATAATACGGCATCCTTTGCATTGCCTTGCCCGGTGGCGCCTCTGTCAGCATCCCAAATGTCGTTGCCATTGGCATCATCATAGGGTTCACCATTATTGCATTCACCATCATTGTTGGTGTCGGTGAAATCTTCCGGTTGCGAGACATCGGAAAAATTGCTGTAATTTTGGCGTTGAAAATCAAAATTCGAAATCGGTTCCGGTTGCAGAACCGGTAACATCAGTTCCTTCACCCGGTCATCAATGGTGGCGGCGTTGGCGGAGCCATCATCAAGGCTGGCATCGCGAGCGGCCTTTTGCACCGAACCTTGCAGAATTGCTGTCGCATATATGCGATGTCCGACATCCATCATACCCATGATCAAAAGGAGCAGGACCGGTGCCACCAGCGCGAATTCGACCAGTGCGGCACCAGCATCATCTCTTTTGAGCGTGCGAAACCTGGCTAGCAATCCCGGCATCAGTTGGTCAGTCTCAGTTGCGAAATGTCGTTCGCGATGCTGCGAAAATTCTCCAGCAATTCGGCAGAGTTACTGGCGTTATAGAATTTCCCGGAAGTTGCACAATTTTGCAAATTGGTTATCGCCGTGCTGCTTACACCATTACCGAATGACACCACCCACAAGGTGATATTCTGGTTCCTGATGGCATTGCACATGGCCAGAAAGCGGCTGTTTACCTGTGTGGTAAGCTCGGAGTTTGATGGCGCACTGCTCGATGAGGTCCTGCGCCGATCATACCATTCAACACCGTAAGAGGTATATTGCAATCTGTCGGTCACGGTGTCGCCATCGGTCATGAAAATCAGGTGGCGGTCAATCGCTCCACCGTTTGCCGTCGCCTCGTTCTCTGACGCAAAAATTCCGGTGGGAGAAAGCAAGCGGGCACCCCAGATCAGTCCGATATCATGATAGGTGCTGCCAATAGCGTCGAGACCATCCAGATAGCTGTCAAACTGGCTGGGTGTGTCCCAGCGTTGCAATTTGCGCGCTTCGGAGGCGCAATAATAGCCGAAATATTTTCTCAGGTCGGTGGCTGTGGAAACAGTGTCGGTTGTCCGGTATCCCTCGGAAGTATATCTGTCCCAGACGGCCTCACGGAGTATGGGGCCCCATTGCGTGGTGGAGTCGCCCGTTGTCGGTAACCGATCAATATCAAGGTCGTATGCGTTCGCCGGTATCGGGTTAAAATTTGTGGTCCTTACCGTTTGGCGCTCTTCGATACAGCCGTCCCAGGACACACCGGTATCCAGGCCTCTGTTTCCGACCGGAAGGTCAAGCGAATTGTTCCATGTCGATCCGCCTGCTTTCAGGGGGCTGACATCGAAGGTAACCGGTTTATAATCGTAGTGAGAAAAGACCTGCTGCTGTTCGTATACAGGGGAGTCGACCTGTCGATATTCACGCCGCTCGATCAGTCCCCGCGTCCGGAGCAGGATGCGGCAGCGGTCCTGCCGAGAGTGATAGTCGGTGCTGTAGTCATATCGGGTTCCCGATACATCGGTATACCAGCGGGTGATTTGTTCATCGCCGGAAGTCCAAGTCGACTCCCCAAATTTAGGGCCTTCGGAACCCGACATATCGTCATAATCGTCCGGCTGGAGACTATTACAAGACGAACTGTTTCTGACATCATTGTGGGTTTCGACAATGGAAGTGCCACTCCAGT
The DNA here is from genome assembly GCF_041748495.1 of Parasphingorhabdus sp. Taxonomy (GTDB): domain Bacteria; phylum Pseudomonadota; class Alphaproteobacteria; order Sphingomonadales; family Sphingomonadaceae; genus Parasphingorhabdus. The sequence continues at coordinate 14,666 of NZ_JBGTDD010000083.1, read as the reverse complement.
TACCGTCATAATAATAGGTGGTTGCGTAGACATAAGGCGTGCCTGGGGTGTAATCGACGACCACATTTTCCAGCCTGGTGACCGCTTCACGCGACTGATAAGTCCAGTTGTCCGCCAGAAAATCATTGGGCAGCAGCTTGCCGACATTCACATTGGTACTATACGGCACGAAGCCAAAGCGAAGATGGGCGGTGTTGGCGCTGCCGGCGGCCGGTGTCGATCCGCAATCTTCGGCGCTGTCCCTTTTTGCCAATGTTTCGTAAAAACATTTCACCGCCGAACGGAGCCCTTTAATTCTGGCGTCTGTCGCTTCGATATTGCCATTGTTGCCACAGGACGTTGTCCCGGAATCGGGGCAGTTCATCGACCCGGTCGTATCCAGAACGAACATCACGTCGGTATTGGGAATGCTCATGGAGGCATCGCATTCGACGCTGACGCTTTTTGTTCCGAAGCCGAACATCTGCATCACCGCCATGTCCAGTTTCACCGAGGCGGTCCCCGATACGGTTCCGGCATTTTCGCTAAAGGCATGAGTCCCGTCGAACGAGCCATAGGCATCGGTGTCGAAATTCGCGCGGAACATATTATTGGCCGATATGCTGGCGGCATTGCTGTTGGCGGTCCAGCTTCCGCTAGCCATCTGACGTCGCCCTGCAAGAGCGCCGGCATCGCAGGCCTGTTGCAAACGCGTCTGCACCAGATAGATCCGGCTAACATCGACGCCGCCGCCGATCATCGCCGCCAGCGGGACGAGCGCCATGCCGGCCATGGCCAGCGTGTTACCCGCGGTATTCGAACGCAAATCCTGCAAAAATGATTTCGCCGATTTCCTTTTGTTGTTGCCAAGCATGCGCTCCAGCCCCCTGAAATAACCCAATTGATTGTGGCCAATAGAAGAAAAAGGGTTAGCGGCTGCGCAACAGCCTTGGTTAAGAAGAAGTTTACCTTGATTTCAGACGGAAAACTCGCAACCGCAGCAACATGAATGACGCGCTGCTAGAGCTGGAACCCCTGCAACGGCTGATTGCCGCTTATGCAAGATCTGCAGATCGTGATCGCTATGCTCTGCTGTTCGCTCTCGATGCGCGGTTGGCGGAGGTCGTTCGTTCGACCACGGAAATCTTGATTGGCCATATGCGCCTGACGTGGTGGCGGGATATCCTGACCCAATCTGCGGCGGAGCGGCCGGCAGGCGAACCGCTGGTCGCGCAGATCAATCTGCTTGAAAAATCGGGAGCGAGTCTCGCGCCGCTTGTGTCGCTTGTTGACGGATGGGAAGTGATGCTCGATGATTTTCCGTGGGAGGACCGTCAGTTTGACCATTATGCCACAGCGCGCGGCGAAGGATATTTTGCATCGGGATTGGCCGGGGACCCGTCTTTGAGCGAACGGCAGGCAGAGCAAGCCCGGGCCTGGGCGTTGTGGGATTTTGCCCGCCATTGTTCGGATGAAAATATGCGGCGGGACGCGTTCGATCGCTGCTCGCGGATCATGGCCTCTCGGCCAAAGCCGGATTTTGACAGAAGCGGACGACCGCTCTCAATCCTCTGCCAACTGATGCTCCGCGATGTTAGGAAGGGTCAACTGACTGCCAATCTTTATAGTCCGGCCAGCGCTGCGCGCATAATCGGGCACGGGATTTCGGGTCGCTAGAACGACAGTCGCTGAGCCGCGGATTGCGCTTATGAAGAAATTTCTTGCTGGTGCTGCGGGCATCCTGTTGTTGCTGACCGCTGGATTGTTCCTCTGGATCGGTGCCCAGGGGCAGGACGTTCCGATTCCGATCGCACCACCACCGCCACAAGTGGAAGAGCCAGAGGGGCTGCCGCAAGCTGATCTGGATGCGCAGACGATCGGTCCCGCTCCGCCGACGCCGCCGAAAGCCTATAAGGCTTCGCGGGAAGAAATGCGGTTCAACCGCTATGATCGCAATCGCGACGAGATCGTGACCCGGCTGGAGATGATGAGCAGCCGCACCGCTTCCTTCCGGAAACTCGACAAGGACGGGAATAATCTTCTGACCTTCGAGGAATGGGCGGTCGCAACCAGCGACCGCTTTGCCAAGGCGGACGGAGACGGCAATGGGCAACTGACCCGCACGGAATTCCGGACCACACGGCCCAAACGCTCCGCTCCCCGCTGCAAATGCTAGGTCAGTCTAAGCGAGCTGCAGGCCCTTGGCAGCCAGGGGCTGCAGCCATCTGGCAAAATCATCGCGGGCTCTGGCGGTATAGGCTTCCTTGCGTTCCTTCTTTTTAACCCGCTGCTCGAAGGGCGGGAACAGCCCGAAATTCACGTTCATTGGCTGATAGTTCCGGGCATCTGCGCCGCCGGTGATATGCGATAGCAGCGCACCAAAAGCAGTCGTTTGCGGAGGCAGGGTGAAGGGTTCGCCGCGCAATTCCGCCGCCACCATCCGGCCGACCATCAGCCCGACGGCCGCACTTTCGACGTAGCCTTCGCAGCCGGTAATCTGGCCGGCAAAGCGGATATGCGGTGCTTTCTTGAGGCGCAACTGCTGGTCGAGCAATCTCGGTGCGTTGATGAAGGTGTTGCGATGCAGGCCGCCCATGCGCGCGAATTCTGCTTTCTCCAGACCCGGAATCGTGCGCAGCAGGTCGGCCTGTGCGGCATATTTGAGCTTGGTCTGGAAGCCGACCATGTTCCACAGCGTCCCAAGCGCATTATCCTGCCGCAGCTGGACCACGGCATAAGCGCTCTCGCCATTGTGCGCGTTGGTCAGCCCGACCGGCTTCATCGGGCCGAACCGCAAAGTTTCGGGACCGCGTGAGGCCATGACCTCTATCGGCATGCAACCTTCGAAATAGGGGGTGTCTTTTTCCCATTGCTTGAAGTCGCTCTTTTCGCCTTCGAGCAAGCCCTGGATGAACGCCTGATACTGGTCGCGGTCCATCGGGCAGTTGATATAATCCTTGCCGTCGCCTTCCGGCCCGACCTTGTCCCAGCGGGACTGCATCCAGGCGATGTCCATGTCGATGCTGTCCTTGTAGACAATCGGCGCGATCGCATCGAAAAAGGCCAGTGAATCCTCGCCGGTGGCCGCACCGATGCTTTCGGCCAGTGCCATGGCGGTGAGCGGACCGGTGGCGACGATGGTCAATCCGCTGTCGGGGAGCTGGTCGATCCGTTCGCGGACAATCTCGATATTGGGATGGCTGGCGAGCCGCTGGCTGACCCCGTCCGAAAAATGATCGCGGTCGACGGCGAGCGCCGACCCGGCGGGCAGGCGATGCTTGTCGCCTTCGCCGATGATGATCGAATTGAGATCCCGCATCTCCTGATGGAGCAGGCCAACCGCATTTTTTTCGGCATCGTCCGACCGGAAGCTGTTCGAGCATACCAGTTCGGCGAGCTTGTCGGTTTGATGGGCAGGAGTCATTTCGCCGCTGCCGCGCATCTCGGACAGCCGAACCGTCACGCCTTGTTCCGCCAGCTGCCATGCTGCTTCCGACCCGGCGAGTCCGCCGCCAATTATATGTACATCAGTCATGCGCGCCTTAGTGTTGTGGTAAGAGTATAATGTCAATCTGGCAGTGGCGCTGGTTGCGTGATACAGGCGAATCCGAAAAGGAGCAGTTACCATTCCCATGAAAAGCGCATTTGCCGAATCCCGGCCGTTTCTGCTGCTCAGCCTAGTGTTCGGGATCAGCTATTTTTTCGTCATGGATAGCAATATTCCGGGCCTGTATCTGATCGCGTGGAAAGGGGCGGGGGTCGGCTTTCTGGCCATTTATGCGCTGGTGCGGCTGCACCGGCTGGACGGCAAGATTGTCGGGGCGATCATGGCCCTGGGTGCAATCGGAGATATTCTGCTGGAAATCGACCTGATCGCGGGGGCCGCGTCGTTCATGGTCGGACATCTGCTGGCGATCCTGTTCTATTCCCGCTTTCGTCGCCACAAGCTGGCGTTCAGCCAGAAGATATTTGCGATTCTGCTCGTGCCATTGTCGGTGCTGATCGCCTGGGCGCTGCCCTTTGACCGGACGCAGGCGATCGGGGTGGGCGTCTATGGCCTGTCGGTTGCGGTGATGGCGGCGATGGCGTGGACGAGCCGGTTTTCGCGTTATCAGGTTGGTGCCGGTGCGATCCTGTTTCTGGTCTCCGACCTGCTGATATTCGCGCGCATGGGGCCGATGGAAACCAGTGTCATTCCGGATCTGCTGATCTGGCCGCTATATTATTTCGGCCAGTTCATGATTGCGACGGGAATAGTCAGAACGCTCCGGCACGAAATGGCAGCGGAAAGCGCCGACCCGGTTCACCCCTGATGAGCGGCAATCGTGGTTCTGTGCAACAGCCGGTCATGGCCGGCATAGCCGCCGGTGGCGCAGTGCAGCACCGAGCGATTGTCCCACATCACGAGCATTTCGGATTGCCATTGATGGCGATAGACAAATTCATCGCGGCTTTGCCAGGCATATAATTTCTGGAGCAAGGGCAGGGCCTGTTCCGCTGCCACGCCTTCAAAGCCGATGATATAACCCATGCAGCTGAACAGTCCGAGCCGACCGGTTTCCGGATGTTCGCGGATCAAGGGGTGGAGCTGGGTTGCACGCGCGGACTCGTCCGGGCGGATCGCCATGCTTCGGCCTTCGTCCTTGTCGCCATAAGCGCCGTCGGGAGCGTAGGCCATTTGCGCGCTGTGGATCGCAATCAGGCCGTCATATTCGGCGCGCATGTCAGGCGGCATCGCATCGAGTGCGGCGTGCTGGTTGGCGAATAATGTATCGCCTCCGACAGGCGGAATAGTGATGCCCAGCAGGCAGGTACCAGCAGGTGGCCGTGCCTGAAAGCTCCAGTCGCTGTGCCAGTTTTCCGCAAATAGCGGGCTTGTCTCATTGGCATCGCGCCTGATCGCAGCGATGTGCCGGCGACCCTCGATCGGGTCGAAAAACGGGTCATTGCCAAAGTCGCCGAAAGAGAGCGTGAACCGCTCGAGATCATCGTCGCTCATCGCCTGGTTGGGAAAGGACAGGACATGATGTTCGAGCCAGGCTGTGCGGATCGAGGCTACCGTTTCATCGGCAAGCGGACTGGTCAGGTCGACGCCCGTCACCTCTGCGCCGCAGGCCTGACCGGACGGGGATATTTGCATCGGCTTTCCTCTCGCTTCCATTCCCTCTGCGTCGAGCTTGTCGAGGCATTTCTGCCGCAAGCTTCTGTCCGCAAGGCGTCCTTCGACAAGCTCAGGACCAACGGAATCATTTATTCGGCAGTGTCTTCCGATTCTCCCGGCTGATCAGGCTCAGCTACATCGCCACCAGAAACGCCCTGTTCGATCATTTCTTCGGCCACGGCTTGTTCCGCTTCGTTTTCCGGTTCCTCTTCCTCGTCAATCTTGGCAGCGCCCACGACATGTTCGCCCTTGGCGACATCAAACAGTCGGACACCCGAACTGTTGCGGCCGATCACCCGCATATCTGCAACTTTCATGCGGATCAGCTTGGCCTGGTCGGTGACCAGCATGACCTGTTCGTCGTCGGTCGCGCGGAAGCTGGCGACTACGGTGCCATTGCGCTTTATATTGTCGATATTCAATATGCCCTGCCCACCACGGCCGGACTGGCGATATTCGTAGGCGCTCGAGCGCTTGCCATAGCCGTTGGCACAGACCGTGAGGATGAAGTCTTCCGTCTCACTAAATTCTGCCATGCGTTCGGCGGATAATTCCGGTGCGTTCTCATTGTCTTTCCACGGAGCAGCCTTGAGATACTGGTCGCGTTCTTCGGTTGACGCTTCAAAACCGCGCAGCACAGAAAGCGATATAACCTCGTCATCACCCTTCAGCGCGATGCCGCGGACGCCGGTGGATGTGCGGCTCTGGAAGGAACGCACTGCGTCACCGGCAAAGCGGATGGCCTTGCCGTTTCTGGTCGCCAGCAGAACGTCATCATTGTCGGTCAGCAATTCCACCCCGATCAGGCGGTCATCGCTGCCTTCGTCAAATTTCATCGCGAACTTGCCGTTGGACGGGACATTGGTGAAACTGTCCATGCTGTTGCGACGGACGCCGCCTTTCGCGGTCGCAAACATCACGTGCAGTGCTGCCCATTCCGCTTCGTCTTCCGGCAGCGGCAAGACCGTGGAAATGACCTCCCCATCCGCCAGCGGCAGCAGATTGACCATCGGACGGCCCTTGGTCTGCGGTCCGCCTTCCGGCAATTTCCAGACCTTGAGACGATAGACCTTGCCATGGGAGGAGAAGAACAGGACGGGTGTATGGGTCGAGGTCACGAACAGTTCAGTAATCGCGTCCTCGTCCTTGGTCGCCATGCCGGCGCGGCCCTTGCCGCCGCGGCGCTGGGCCCGGAAGGTGTCGAGCGGCGTCCGCTTGATATAGCCGCCATGGGTGACGGTGACGACCATTTCGGAGCGTTCCATCAGATCTTCATCTTCGAGACCGTCCCAGGCAGCGGTGATTTCAGAGAGGCGCGGCGTGGCAAATTCGTCGCGTACTTCTTCAAGTTCTTCGCGCATCACCGCATAGAGCTTGGCACGGTCCGCCAAAATCGCCAGATATTCCTCGATTGCGGCGGCCAGCTCGCGCAGCTCGTCGCCAATTTCCTCGCGGCCCAGGGCCGTCAGCTTTTGCAGACGCAGATCCAGAATGGCCTTCACCTGGACCTGGGACAATTTGTAGCTATCACCCTCGATATCGGTTTCGATCGCTTCGACCAGCCGGATATAGGAGGCGATCTCGGCAATCGGCCATTCCCGCTGCAACAGGGATTCGCGGGCCTCTGCCGGGGTTGAGGACCCGCGGATGATCCGGACGACTTCATCCATATTGGTGACCGCAACCACCAGGCCGAGCAAGATATGCGCCCGCTCGCGCGCCTTGTTCAGTTCGAACTTGGTCCGGCGGGTGATCACCTCCTCGCGGAACTTGACGAAGGATTCGATGATGTCGCGCAGGGTCAGGACTTCTGGCCGGCCGCCGCGAATGGCGAGCATATTGGCCGGGAAACTCGACTGGGCAGGGGTGAAGCGCCAGATCTGGTTGAGCACGACATCGGTCGTGGCATCGCGTTTCAGTTCGATCACGACCCGGACACCGGCGCGGCTGGATTCGTCGCGAATGTCGGAAACGCCCTCGATGCGCTTGTCCTTGGCGGCTTCGGCGATTTTTTCAACGAGGCCGGATTTGCCGACCTGGAAGGGAATTGAGGTCAGGACGATCGAGCGCTTGTCGCCGCGGCCTTCCTCGATGACATGGCGCGCGCGCATCATGATTGATCCGCGGCCATCCTTGTAAGCAGCACGAGCACCCGATTGTCCCAATATCAGGGGAGCGGTCGGAAAGTCCGGACCCGGGACGATTTCGATGAGTTCGTCGATCGTGATTCCCGGATTATCGATATAGGCGAGGCTGGCGTTGATCACTTCACCGAGATTGTGCGGCGGAATATTGGTGGCCATGCCGACCGCGATGCCGCCGGCGCCATTGACCAGCAGGTTCGGGAAGCGGGCAGGGAGCACATTGGGTTCCTGCCGGCTGCCGTCATAATTGGCCACGAAATCGACGGTATTCTTGTCGAGATCATTGAGCAGGAAATTGGCAACCTTGTTCAGCCGCGCCTCGGTGTACCGCATCGAGGCCGGCATGTCCGGATCCATCGAACCAAAATTGCCCTGGCCGTCGATCAGCGGCACCCGCATCGACCAGTCCTGGGTCATCCGGGCCAGCGCCATATAGATCGCGCTGTCGCCGTGGGGATGATAATTGCCCATTACGTCACCGACGATTTTCGCGCATTTGCGATAGGGTCGGCCGGCGACCATGCCGCCTTCCTGGGCCGCGAACAAGATGCGGCGATGAACCGGCTTCAGACCATCGCGGACATCGGGCAGCGCACGGCTGACGATAACCGACATGGCATAGTCCATGTAGCTGGCTTTCATCTCATCGACGATGTCTATCGGTTCGATATTGGATGGTGACGGTGGAGAGGTTTGTTCGTTCACAAACGGGCCTTTTTCATGGGTTTTTTCTTGACCGTTCTTCTAGGGGAACGGGTCAGCAAAAGCCAGCCTTTCGGGCCTGTTTTACAATAATATTACAGGGCCGAAATCAGGGCTGAATTTCGGTTCCGTCCCATGCAAAAATCTTGCCGCTATCGTCGGGTTTCAGCGCATCGAGCACATCGAGAAGCTGGCGTGCGGCGCGACCGGATTCAAATAATTTTGCCGCCGGAACATTGCCCTGGAATGGCTGGCTAAGTGCCGTGTCGACAGTGCCCGGGTGAAGGGCGACAATGATCGATCGGTCATTCTTGCGCGACCATTCAATCGACAGGTTGCGAATCATCATGTTGAGCGCAGCCTTGGATGCCCGGTAGCCGTACCAGCCGCCGAGCCTATTGTCCGAAATGCTGCCGACCCGGGCCGAAAGAACCGCGAATCTGATGGCCTCCCTGCGGTCCATCAGCGGCAGAAAATATTTTGCGATCAAGGCCGGGCCGACTGCGTTGATCTGATAGTTTTGCATCAGCCAGTCAGAATCCAGCTGACGAAGGCTTTTTTCCGGCCCTTGCTTCCCGTCGTGCAGCAAACCGGTGGCCACGAACACCATTGATGGCGAGATATGGTTGTCTTGCATCCATGCGGCGGCATCCCTAATGCTGGCCTCCGAGGTCAGGTCGAGGGAGATGGGGCTGCTGGTGGATCGGGAAAGCCGAATGACGCGGTCGAACCGACCGTCAGTTTCAAGCGCACCTGCGATCGCCGCACCAATGCCACCGGTCGCACCAATGACAACGGCCGATTGTCCGGTCATGTGCGAATGAAGCGGAGGCTGTTTTCTGTGCTGCTTTCTTCATCGAACCGGTAGCCGTCATGATCGAAGCCCTTGAGCATCTCGGGGTCGGTCAGATGGTTTTCGCAAATATAGCGTGCCATCATGCCACGCGCGCGCTTCGCCTCGAAGCTGATAAATTTGGGACCATCGGGGCTGTCCTTGCGAAAATCCACTTCGATGATTCGCCCGAGCAATTTTGCGCTATGCGGTTTGACCGCCGCCCAATATTCGTTGCTCGCGAGATTGACGACGGTTTCGCTGCCGATATGTTCCAGATCCGCTGCCAGCGCCTTGGCAATCTTGTCTTTCCAGAAATCGGTCAGCTTGCTGTAGCGGGGCGCCCATTTGGTGCCCATTTCCAAGCGATGGGGCCGGATGGGGTCCAGCGGACGAAGTAGCCCATAGAGGCCCGATAGAATACGCAAATGGCCCTGTGCGAACGCCATTGCTTCATCACCAATGCTGCGGGCTTCGAAGCCGGTATAGACATCACCATTATAGGCATAGATCGCCGGTCTTTCCGGCTGATCGAAAAATTCGCTGTACCGCTGCCGGTTGAGGGCGATCAGATTGTCTGACACCGGCATGATTGCTTTCAGCTTCTTGGTTGTCAGATTGCCGATCGCGTTGGCCAATCTTTCGGTCTCTTCGGGAAATCGATTGTCGGTTGACCGGATATCCGGAAGATCGGATTCAAAATCCAGCGATTTGGCGGGGGAAATAATTGCAAGCACGCGATTTTACCTCGATTATACTGCAGGGAATGCCCAATGGTGACACGGAAGGGTGGCCGTTCAACCTCTATTCAGCGGATTCACTCTAGAAAAGCGATGAAAGCTTGGTAATAGGGCCAAGAATGTGTGGTGCAACCATATTCCGGGAAATCCGTTTCCCCATATAATAATCATCCGGAGGATATTCATGCGTTTTTTATCTCATTTTTCCATGGCCGTTGCGTTGGCGACCGCTGGCACCTTGGCTGTGACGGCTATGCCGCAGGAAGCTCAGGCGCAAAAAAAGAAAAAAGAAGCGGAAGTCAAGATCAGCAAGGAAGTGCGGCCAAAAGTGGCTGAAATTCAGGCTGCCATGGCGACCGAAACACCCGCCACAGCGAAGCCGCTGGTGGAGGCTTTGCTGGCAGAAACCGTTAGTGCGGATGATCGCTATATAGCGGGCCAGCTGGCCATCCAGCTCGGCGGTACATTGAAAGATACGGCGCTGCAGGAACAGGGTATCATTGCCTCGCTTGAAAGCGGGCGGGCTGCACCCGAGCAATTGCCTGCGTTCAACTTCTTTGCCGGTAATTTTGCTTATGGCGCGGAACGCTGGGCTGATGCTGCAAAATGGTTCCAGGCTGCCTATGATCTGGGCTATCGCGACAATAATATCGAACCGTTGCTGGCCGAGACTTATTTCAAACGCAACATGCCTGCAGAGGGTTTGGCAAAATGGGATGAAATCCTGAACAATGCCAATGCCTCGAGCACCAAGGCGCCGGAATCCTGGTATAGAATGGCCCGTGACCGGGCGCTGGCGAGCAAGGATAAAAATCTCTACGCGACCTGGGCGACGAAATGGGCCGCTGCTTATCCTTCCGGGGATTCCTGGGGTGATGCCGTCGCTGCAACCCGCTGGACTTCGCAAGCCGATACTGTCCAGAATCTTGAGGTTCTGCGGTTCATGAAGGCTACCGACTCGCTCACAACAACGCGTGACTATAAGGAATTTGCCGAGGAGGCACAGCGCAAGAATCTGTTCGGTGAAGTGGTGGCCGTTCTGGAAGAAGGCCAGCGCAAAGGCGTTATCGCTTCCTCCAGTCCGCTGATCGCCGAGTTGCTGACTCCAGCCAAGCGCGAAGTGTCCACGGACAAGGCGTCGCTACCCGCGCAGCCTTCTGCCGTACGAGGATCCGGAAGCAGTTCGGTGATGATGAATTTTGCCGACGTATGGCTTGGATATAAGGATTTCGGCAATGCTGTCGCCTTCTACGAAGCCGGCCTTGCCAAACCCGACGCCGACATGAATCGCGGCTATATGGGCATTGGTACGGCCCATGCCTATGCCGGCGACCTGACTGCTGCGCAGCAGGCCTTTGACAAGGTGTCCGGTACCCGCGCGCCATTGGCGGCGATGTGGAAAACCTGGATCGAGCAGCAAAATGCGCCAGCGGCACCGGCTCAGGCTGCGGCCGCCGTTGATCCGGCCAGCTAGTCGAAGCCAGATGGAAATACGAAAAAGGGCGCCAATGGCGCCCTTTTTTATTCCAGGATCGGAACGCCCGGCAAATGTTTGGCCGAGCGGATGGTGAGGGATGTCTTGACGCTGGCGACATTGGGAGCTGCGGTCAACTGGCTGGTCAAGAAGCTCTGAAATTGCTGAAGATCCTTGGCAACCACCTTCAGCATGAAATCAATTTCGCCGTTGAGCATGTAACATTCGCGCACCTCGGGCAGTTTTTGCACATGTTCTTCAAAGGCCTGCAAATCGGTTTCGGCCTGGCTTTTCAGACTGACCATCGCGAATACAGTGATCGTGTAGCCCATTTTGGCGGGGTCAATCGCGGCGTGATAGGAGTTGATCACGCCTTCGTCTTCCAATGCCCGCATGCGGCGCAGACAGGGTGGAGCGGTCAAGCCGACACTGTTGGCGAGTTCGACATTGGTGATACGACCATCATCCTGTAGCCGTTGGAGAATTTTCAGGTCAATTTCATCTAAGTTCGGGTCAGCCATAACAATGTAATATCCGTTCGCGAATCATTTGAACGTTATAATATAATAAGCAGCCCAAGCAATGCTTTCTCCCATGTCCCACATTGTGACGAGACATTATCATTACTTCCCGTCGTCAACGGAAAGGGTTATCACCCAATTAACAATTGGATGCCCCAATGATTTTCAGGACCTGAAATTGCGCTTTGATGACCGCCTGACCACCGTGCTCAAGGGGAGCCTGCCGGAAGGTCCGGCTGCCGCCACGCAATGGCGGCAGGTGATCGACCTGTTGGCGCAGAAACCCGGGGATCTGGCCAATCAGGACGTCCAGGCCGGATTGACCCGGTTGCATGATCTGCATGAACTTGTTTCCGAACGGGACCGAGTTGCTGCCGTGCAATCGCTGAGCGGCCGACTACGCTCCGCTCCGCTGCTCGTCTATCTGACGGCAGATACTGATGCTATATGTGATGCGGCAATGGCTGCGGCGGACCTGACGCCGGAGATCTGTGCGGATGCATTCCCCAGGCTTTCGCCGCGCGCACGGGACCTGTTACAGACCCAAGGTTTTGCGCTGGTGGTGGATGAGGAGGGGCGGCCCGACTCCCTTAGCCCGTTGTCCGCGACAACGCCGCCGCCTGCTGGCCGGAGTGCAGACGAACAGCCAGCGATGGAACCACCGGTTGATGATGCGGGAGATCCAGCCGCACGGGTTGCAGGGTCGCAGATCAGCGCTCTGGTGGAAAAGATCGCCGACTATCAAAAGAATCGCTCGGCCGAAACGCCGCGTTCACCGCTCCACGACGGCAGCAACAAAAATTTCCTTTTTGAATCCCTCGAGTCGGTTCGTTTCGAAACGGATGAGACCGGCACGATCAACTGGACCGAAGGACCGCCGAAGGGCGCGATCGTTGGCGTTACCATTGCCCAGCCGGCCTTTGATGAAGGTCCGGGTCCCGACGCTTATGGAGCCGCCGCCTTTCGTCAACGCATGCCCATGGAAAATGCCCGCATGCGGCTCTGCGGAGCGGCTATCGTCACCGGCGACTGGCGGATGAGTGCTATTCCTTATTTCAGCGAGGAAACGGGCCGCTTCGAAGGCTATCGCGGTATCATGCGGCGTCCCAATATGGCCGAAGATGCAGGTCATAGCGGGATTGACGTCGAGCGCCGCGAACAGCTGCAGCAGCTGATCCACGAACTGCGCACCCCGCTCAATGCCGTGATCGGGTTCAGCGAGATTATCGAGCAACAATTGTTCGGGCCGGCCTCTTTTGAATATCGCTCGCTGGCCCGCAATATCATGGATGAAGCACGGCGGTTACTGGCCGGTTTCGAAGATCTGGACATTGCAGTGAAGGTCGATTCCGGACAGCTGCCGGAATCAAGTGGCACGACCAAGGCTGACTGGCTGTTTGAACGGATGACGCAACGTCTGCAAGGGCTGACGCAGAGCAATGTTGTGGATCTCAACATCAGCAAGGCGGAGCCGGTCCGCCCGTTCGCGTTGGACGGCGAATCGGTGGAACGGATTTTCGCTCGCCTGTTGTCGGCAGCCATTATCTCCTGCGAGCATGGCGAAACCCTGAAGGGCGAATTGCGGACCCGGATCGGGCTGCACCCGACCAATCAATTCACGCTGTCGCGGCCGTCGCGCATCAAGGATATTGCCGAGAGCGTCCTGCTCGATCCATCCCAGGGCATTGACGGGGATGGTGGTGAATCGTCGCTGCTCGGGCTGGGCTTTTCACTGCGTCTGGTGCGGAACCTTGCTCAGTCCGCCGGAGGCTCGCTGACGATCAGCCGGGAGAACATTGCCTTGACCCTGCCAGCGGCGGCGATTAGCAAAATCAGCGTTCGGGAATCGGAATAGGCTGCCTGTCTGCGGCGCGGTTTCCGCGAAATTACGAGGAATATAGGGGGTGACAGCAATTTCCGGACAGGATCATTCGCCCATGCGTATTGGAAAACCGGATCGACATGTTCAATGGCCGGACGAATTTGGCAGGCGCTTTCTCATTTCGGTGGACACGGAAGAGGAATTTGACTGGAATGCCCCTTTTCAGCGCAGCGGCCACACCACGCTGTCGGTGCCCAAGCTGCAAAGATTTCAAGCATTTATCGAGAAATACCAGGTCAAACCTGCCTATTTTATCGACTATTCGATCATCACGAATGACGAAGCTGTGGCCTTTCTGAGAAATGTTGCCGAACGGCAAACCGCCGAGATCGGGGTTCATCTCCATCCCTGGGTCAATCCGCCGTTTGACGAACAGGTGACGGGACACAACAGCTTTGCCGGCAATTTGCCGAAAGCGCTGGAAGAAGCGAAACTGGTCGCGCTGCGCGATGCGATACGCGAAAAAATCGGGATAACCCCCACCATTTACCGGGCCGGTCGATATGGCATCGGCCCGCACACCACCGAACTGTTGCGCAAACATGGTTTTGTCATGGACAGCAGCATCCGGCCGCGCTTTGACTATAGCGGCGAGGGCGGTCCGGATTTCCTCGCGGTGGGTTCGGAGCCTTTCTGGTGGGATCTGGACAAACGGCTGCTCGAAGTGCCGCTGACCACCGTCTATTCGGGTATTTTCCGCAAGCAACCCGCTTTGGTGGCAGGGCTCATGAACAGGTTTCCCCTGATCAATGCGCTGTTTTCGCACAGCAAGATGCTCGAACGCATTCCATTGACACCCGAAGGCATTTCGGCGCGGGAAACCAAGGAAGCGATTGACGTTGCGCTGGACGATGATTTGCGGTTGCTGGTCTTTTCCTTCCATTCCCCGTCCTTGTCTCCGGGTTATACGCCTTATGTGCGGACAGAAGCCGATCTGGACGGTTTCTACGACTGGTGGCGGGCGGTGCTCGAACATCTCGAGATGCGAAATGTGAAGCCGATCGATATCGGGCAGTTGATGACAGCGGCGTGCGCCGCCTAGCAATATGTTGCCACCGGCAGGACAATCGCAATGAACGTTCTTGCCAAATCATGGCGGGTTCCGCTATCGGACCCTCGCAATGAGTTTTGCCTGAAAAAAGCTGCTCGTGCGGGCCTGTAGCTCAGTTGGTTAGAGCTGGCCGCTCATAACGGCTAGGTCGGGGGTTCGAGTCCCTCCGGGCCCACCATT
>NZ_JBGTDD010000082.1:0-15989 GCF_041748495.1 Parasphingorhabdus sp. | reverse complement strand
CGACAGGATGGAGACCTATGCCGACCGGCTCGAGCAAGACGCGGATTTTCGGGAACGCGAGGCTACGCGGCAGAATGAGCGGAACGACAGGCAGGTCACCGCGCAGCAATTGCTGGAAAGCGTCCCCAAAATGCGGCGTGGCGCAGAAAAAATGCGCCAAGGTGCCGTGAAAATGCGCGCCAGCGCGGAAAAGATGCGGCGCGGAGACGCGCGCTAAAATTCATATTGGAAGCCGGTGCCCTCGAGAACGCAGGCGGGCGCCCAGCTCCGGATTGTTCCACGCCCTGCGTCAGCCGAGACAACCTGGTATCCGCGCAGCGGCCAGGTCACCCCAGCCGATCGATAGCGGCCTGCAACCGCTCGGCTTCCGCTTCCTTGTCCGCCAGATCGGCGCGCGCCTTTTCCACCGCTTCGGGCTTGGCTTTCTCGACAAAATTTGGATTGCCCAGCCGGCCGGAAAGCGATCTGGCCTCTTTCTGCGCGGCTTCCAGCGTCTTGTTCAGCCTGGCTTTTTCCGCATCAATGTCGATCGCGCCCGCCAGAGGCAGCACATAGGTCGCGCCATCGACGACAATCTGTGCCGAAGCGCCTTCCGGAGCCGGATCAAAGGAGATCGCCTCCAGCCGCCCGACCCGGTCGAGGGCAGCATTCTGGCGAGCAATCTTGGCCTGCAACGCATCATCGCCATCGCGCACATGAGCGGTCATCTTGGTGCCGGGTGCGATATTGAGTTCGACCTTGGTCGAGCGCACTTCGGAAATGAGTTTGATCAGCCAGTCCACTTCGGCTTTCGCCGTCTTGTCGATTGCCGCGCCGGGCTCCGGCCATCTGGCGACAATCAGATCATAATCTCGCTCTCCCATCGCATGCCACAATTCTTCGGTGATGAACGGCATGAACGGATGCAGCATGACAATGATCTGGTCGAGCACCCAGCCAGCGACCAACTTGGTCTCTTCGGATTCCGTTTGTCCTGAGCTTGTCGAGGGACCACTCTCGTCCTTGCGCCGTGCTTCGACAGGCTCAGCACCAAAGGTGTTTTCGCTATCATTGCCTTGATTCAACACCGGCTTGATCAGTTCCAGATACCAGTCGCAGAACCGGTCCCAGGTGAAATGATAGATGATATTGGCCGCGGCATCGAAGCGCAGATCGGCCAGCGCCTTGTCGAGCGCCTGCTGCGTCTCCACAACTTCCGAAATGATCCAGCGATTGACGGGCAGGGTGGCTTCGGGTGCAGCCAGTGTTTTGCTCGCGCCAATGCCGTTCGCTTCGCAAAAGCGCGAGGCATTCCAAAGCTTGGTGGCGAAATTGCGATAGCCCTCGACCCGCTTGTCATCCATCTTGATGTCGCGGCCCTGGCTTTCCATCGCCGCCATGAAGAAGCGCAGCGCATCGGCGCCATATTGGTCGATCAGACCCAGCGGATCGACGACATTGCCCTTCGACTTGGACATTTTCGAGCCATCCTCGGCGCGCACCAGCCCGTGTAGATAAAGCCGCTTCCACGGCACTTCCTTCATGAACTGGATCCCCTGCATCGCCATCCGCGCATCCCAGAAGAACAGGATGTCAAAGCCCGAGATCAGAAGGTCATTGGGATAATGGCGAGCGAGGTCGGAGCCTGGCCGTGGTTTGGCCGTTAGCCCTGAGCTTGTCGAAGGGCGCTTCCCGTCCGAGATGCGTGGTTCGACAGGCTCACCACTAACGGCTTCTTCCACCAAATCCTGTGGCCAACCAAGCGTCGCGAAGGGCCAGAGAGCGGAGGAGAACCATGTGTCGAGGACATCTTCGTCTCTCTGAAGCGCAATGGCTTGGCGTTCACTACCAATATTTGAAATAGGTATTTCACCAACGAAGATATCAAATTCGGGGCCGTAATATTTACAAGCTTTAGAAATCGCTTCCTCTTCTGTCATCGCGACAAATGCTTGCTGGGCTTTGATGGTATCTTCGACTTCGGATATTGTTCCAACACGGCTTTCTGCCAAACGCATATGTTCTTTGCTGGTGCCATACCACGCCGGTATCCGATGCCCCCACCAAAGCTGGCGGCTCACACACCAGGGCTGGATATTCTCCATCCAGTTAAAGTAAGTCTTCTCCCAGCTTTTCGGGACAATCTCGATCGCGCCCGACTTCACCGCCGCGATCGCAGGCTCCGCCAAGGTTTCCGCATCGACATACCATTGATCGGTCAGCCACGGCTCGATCACCACCCCGCCGCGATCGCCAAAGGGCGTTGCGATGGTGCGCGGTTCCGCATCATGCTCGACTTCTTCGCCGTCCTTGTTTTTACTGACATGCGGAATCAGAAAGCCCTGTTCCTTCAGCCGCTGCACCACCCGTTCGCGGGCGCCATCGACGCCATCTTTCTTGAACCGGTGCAGACCGATATATTCTTCCGGGATCAGGCCGTCGGCAGTCTGGCAAACATTGGCTTCACCATCTAGCATATTGAGCATTTCACCGGCGGCAAAACCGGCGCGCTTGCCGACCTCGAAATCGTTGAAATCATGGCCAGGCGTGATCTTGACCGCGCCGGAGCCCAGCTCAGGATCAGCATGTTCGTCGGCCACGATAAGCACGCGCCGTCCGGTGATCGGCAGCACAACTTCCTTGCCAACCACGCTCTTGTAGCGCTCGTCGCTCGGATGTACGGCGACCGCCATATCGGCCAGCATCGTTTCCGGCCGCGTCGTTGCCACCTCGATATAGTCGCGTCCGTCGTCCAGCGTCACGGGATTCCCATTTTCGTCGGCGGCCAGCGGATATTTGAAATGCCAGAAATGACCCTTCACATCGACCGTCTCGACCTCCAGATCGGAAATCGCGGTTTTCAGAGCCGGGTCCCAGTTAACCAGTCGTTTGTCGCGATAAATCAGGCCGTCATTATACAGATCGACAAACACCTTGAGCACGGCCTCGTTCATGCCGTCGTCCATGGTGAAACGCTCGTTCGACCAGTTCATCGAACAGCCGAGACGGCGCAACTGGCCTGTAATCGTGCCGCCGCTTTCCTCTTTCCACGCCCAGACCTTTTCGACAAATTGCTCGCGGGTGAAGTCGGTGCGCTTTTCCTGCCGCTCGTTCATCTGCCGCTCGACCACCATCTGCGTCGCGATACCGGCATGATCCATGCCGACGACCCAGAGCGCGTCCTTGCCCTTCAGCCGTTCGTGCCGGATGATGATGTCCTGCAGCGTATTGTCCAGGGCATGGCCGATGTGCAGGCTGCCGGTGACATTGGGTGGTGGGTTGACGATAGTGAAGGGTTCGCAATCATCGCGCTCGGGACGGAACAGGCCCTTGCTTTCCCAATGCTCGTACCAGCGGGCTTCGATGGTGGCGGGGTCGAAATTTTTGTCTAAGGTCATCCGCAGCCTTTGGCATTGCTTTTGGTGCGAGACAACAGTCTAATCAGGCATAGCCCGTCATCCTGAACTTGTTTCAGGATCCCGTGAGATTGGAAATTGCCGGTGTAGATCCTGAAACGAGTTCAGGATGACGAGGATAATATCCCGTCAATCTCGGCATTGGCCTTCGCCCGCAGCTGCCGTTTGCAAGCCCGGAACCCCGGTTGCGCGTTCATTTCCCGCGCCTTGGCCACCGACTTGTCGATCAGATCATCCGGCATCGCCGTGGCGTCGACCAGTCCGGCGCCAATGGCTTCCTTGGGGCCGATCAACATGCTGGACAGGGCCAGCCGCCGGCGCCAGGCCGGCTCCAGCCAGTGATCCAGTATCGCCTGCGGCACAGCGGGGAAGGGCAGGCCCGCCCTGGCTTCGGGCAAGCCGATCTTGTAATCGCCGCTTGCGGCATAGATCCAGTCGGCGCACAGCATCATGATCCCGCCCGCGCCAATCGCATTGCCATTGACCGCACAGACCAGCGCACAGGGCAGGCGATGCAGCGCCGCAGCAAATTCGTCGATCGCCGCAACCGCCCGCTTCTGGCCCGCCTTGTCCAGCGACGCCGCCACTTTTGTATCCATCCCGCAGGTAAAATGTGCACCAGCCCCGGTCAGTACGATTCCCCCTTTCGGAGGATCCTGTGCCAGCCGTTGCAGCGCCGCTGCGCCTTCTTCCAGCAGATCGGGATTGAGCGTGTTGCGCTCACCGTTGGTCAGCGTGATGATAAGAGTGCCATCGCGCTCTTCGGTTGGGAAACAGGTCATTCGGCTTCGTTCGCTTGCCCTTCATCAACCGCTGTCCATCTGGTCATCCAGTCAAACACATTGCGGTGCCACTGGACGCTATTCTTGCCCTTCAATATCCAGTGATTTTCATCGGGAAAGATCAGCAGCTTTGACGGGATTTGCATTTCCTGCGTCACCGTGAACGGCATCAGGCTCTGGGTGTAAGGGATGCGGAAATCCTTCTCGCCATGAATGAACAGCGTTGGCGTTTTCCATTTGGTGACATGGTTGACGGGATTCCATTTTTCCGCATTCGGACGCGACCACCAGGGCCCGCCATGATCCCATTGGTCAAACCAGAGTTCTTCGGTGCTCAGTGCCATCGCGCGCAGATCAAACACACCGGCATGATTGATGATACAATCGAACCGGTCTGGCCAGTTGCCAGCGATCCAGTTCATCATATAGCCGCCATAGCTGGCGCCCAGTGCACAGGAACGCTCACCGTCGATTTGCCCATCGACCTTCAGCGCGGCTTCATAGCCAAGCTTCAGATCTTCCAGCGGCTTGCCGCCCCAGTCTTGGTTGATGCTGTCGGTAAATTCCTGCCCGTAGCCGGTCGAGCCATGAAAATCGACCGTGACCACGGCATAGCCCTGCGCCGCCATCACTTTCGGGTTCCAGCGGGTAGACCAGCTGTTGCCGAAACTGCCTTGCGGACCGCCATGGACCAGAAATGCCATCGGCAGCTTGCCGGTCGCGCCGGCGGGTTTGATGATCTGGCCCCAGACCGTGTCGCCGCCCGCCCCGGCAAAATCGAACCGCTGGATATCCACCTTGTCGATCGCAGCCAGTTCGCGGCCGTTGATATTGGTCAGCTGCGTGATTGTCCCATCCGGCGACCGGCGGTATAAATCGGTTGGTGCCTGCAGGCTGTTCATCGTGAAAAGGAGCGATCCGTCCTGCAGCGGAATCGTCGCGGTCACGTTACCGCTATCGGTCAGCCGGGTGATTTTGCCGGTGGCAATGTTGATGACATAGGCCGGATGATCGAGCACGTCCTGTGCCGTCACGATCAGGCTCTGGTCGTCGGGTGTCCAGACGATGGAGCCAACAGAGCGGTCCCACTCTTCGGTCAGTGCAATGGCTGCGTCTTCGTCGCTGCCTTTCTGCCGCAATTTCACAACCAGACGATCAGATTCATAGCCGGGCCGCTCCATCGCCGCCCAGGCCAGCCATTCCCCATCCGAAGAAAAGGCAGGAAGCGTATCCGTTGCTTCGTTGCTATCGGTGTAATTGACGGTTTCCGTGCCATCGGCCTTGGCCCCGTACAGATCGAGATTGGTCGACCTGGGCTCATTGCGATCGGCCTTTCGCAACGTGAAGAACAGACCTTCCTCGCCCGGAACCCAGGCAATTTCCTCGCCGCCGCCAAAGGGCTTTGACGGGCTGTCGCCAACCAGGTCGCCGTCTAGCGCTGCGCCATCGCCGGCAATTTTTCGGTTTTTCAGATCAAAGGCAAATATCCGGCTGTAATTGCCCGGCGTTTCCCAGCTCGACCAGTGACGGACGAACAACGCATCATATTCCCGGCCGGTTCCGGGGCCGGGTTCTGCGCGGTTTCCGTCCGTCTCGCAACCGAAGGTCGGGCAGTCCCGGGCAATATCGCCCCACAGCGCAATTTTTCCTCCGGTTGGCGATAGCTTGAAACCTGCGACATCGGCTTTCAGATCACTCGCCTGCACCGGTTCGCCGCGTTTGCCGGTTGCCGAGATATCGGTCTGCCAAAGCTGCTGAGACCCGCTCGCGTCGCTGAGATAATAGAGACGGCCATCGGCGGCAAAGGCAGGGCTATGTTCGCCTTTCTCCGGTTGATCGGCAATGCGGACGGGGGCTTCATCCGGTTTGTCCAGCGCGAGCAGATAGAGCGCACTGGACCGTTCGTAACTTTCGGATTTGGTTTCGGTAACGTCGAAGGCCGCCCATTTCTCGTCCGGAGAAACCGCAACCGACCCCATCCGCTTGAGCGTGGCGAGATCCTCGGCCGTCATTGGTTTTGCGACTGCAATTGGGGAACAGATTGCGCCTGTGGCGAGCAGGGCGGCGGTCAGTGTTTTGAAAAATTTTGTCATGGCCAGCGGTTTAGCACGGCTGCCCGACAAGGCAATCGGGATTAGAACCGCAATCCTATTTGTCACTCAGCCGCTGGATTTCCCGCGCCACCAGTTCTTCGACCAGGTCCGGCAGATTTTCGTCCAGCCATTGCTTGATCATCGGACGCATGATTTCGCGGGTCAGTTCTTCCAGCGAAGTGCCGCCGGACGGCTGCGCGGGTGCCCGGCGCTCGATCGCTTCCTTTTCGACCAGGGCCGAGAGCGACTGGCGCATACTGTCGAGCTTGCTGTCGTCGATCAGTCGCTCTTCCTTGCGGCGATCGCCAAAAACGCCCCGGGCGGAATGGCTTTGCTGTGCCGGCAATTCATCGGTCAGTTCGAGTATTTCGTCATCCTGATCCGCTGGCTTCAGGTCGGGCACAGCCTGGAGCGACGGTTTCAACTGGGTTTTGCCCCGGCTCAAGGGGCGATCCTCATCAATCGCCTTGTCCTCGGCGATGATGCGTTTGATCGACGAGAGGATTTCCTCCATCGATGATTCCCTGTTTTGCTCTGCCATGCGCGAAACCCCCAAAACTGCTACTCCATTGCCGGAGCGTGTCGACACCCACTGCCTGATCGGCGCGTAGGTAGGTCCGGCAATGCCTCTATGTCCGCTTTTTGCGCCTGAGTGTCAACGGTTCTGGTTGCCTGCGGCTCTGGATTGGGATCGCTCTGATAGTCATAAAACATGTCGTCCACCCGGTCGTAATTGACGTCGGGATCATAGAGCGGACCGCCTTCCAGTCCCAGGTCGCGCGCTTCGGCCCGGCCCATGGCGGCGAGCAGCGCAAAGCCGGCAACATAGCTGTTGCGCCTGGCTGTTACGAGCTGCACCTGCGCGTTCAGCAACTCCTGCTCGGCATTCAATATGTCCAGAATAGTGCGGTTGCCGACGGAATTTTCTGCCCGCACCCCTTCCAGCGATAGGCTGGCGGCGGCAGTGGCGCGCTCCGAAGACTGGATCACCCGTTCCGATGCGCGCCAGCTGGAATAGGCCGCGCGCGTCTGCGAGATAACATCGCGTTCGATCGCAATCTGCTGCTCATAGGCCTGCCCGGAACGCGCCTGCGCCTGACGGATCTGTGCGGCTGGCCGGCCACCCTGATAGAGCGGCATGGTCGCCCGGATGCCGACTTCGGCGGTAGACTGTTCCTGCAGGAATGTCGTGCCCGGAACATTGCCGCCGAGCGTGCCATGGAAATTCAGATATCGTCCTTGGGCATAAGTGGAAACCCGGGGCATGTTGCCGGCCCGCGCCGTCTTGATATCAAATTCGGCCGCATCACTGCGTTCTTTGGCAGCGAGCAGATCCGGATTATAGGTTAGCGCCACATCAACAGCCTCATCAGGCGTTGCCGGCATATTGGGTAGAGGTGGAGGCGGCTCCAGATCGCCTGGTTCGTGACCGACCAGCGCAATGTAATTTTCCTTGCTGCGGATCAGGTTGGCACGGGCCGTTTCCAGGTCACTCTTGGAAATTTCCAGCCGGGCTTCGGACTGGGCAACGTCGGTGCGGGTCAGATCGCCGATCTCGAAACGGTCGCTGGTCGCGTCCAGATTGACCGACAATACGCCGACATTGGCCCGGTTCAATTGGACGATCGCCGAATCGCGGATGACATCCATATAGGTCGCGACAACATTGCTGAACAGGCTTGCCTCGGTAGCGCGCAGGTCGAACTGGCCGGCTTCCACTCGGGTACGGGCGGCGCGGACCGCATTTTTGACGGCACCGCCGGAATATATCGGTACATCCACCGAACCCCCTGCGGTCGACTGGCGCAGCGGCGCGGTGAAACTATTGGCGCTGCGCAGGAAGTTTTCCTGAAAGCCGAAATCACCGGTCGCGCTCGGGCGACCATCGGCTTTGGCAATGGCAACATTTTCGTCGATCGCCCGCTGAGCGGCGCGCGCGCCGGACAGGGTCGGATTGGTTTGATAGGCCGCCACCAGCGCCTCGCGCAGCGTGTCGGCTTGCGCCGGACCCGCCAGCAAGGTGACGATAGCTGTTCCCAATAAAAGACGGCGTCTAGTCATTTCTTCAATCTCCCGAACGCCTTAAAATTTGAAGTTTTTCGCTTTTTCAAAGCCGGGCAGAGGATAGCCCGCCCCATCGGCAAAATGTTGATAGCCGACATGGCCGCCTGCGGTACGGCCCAGGGCAAGGCGGGCCACCCCATCATCCATCATCACCGCCACAATCCGTCCGTCCGGTGTCAGTTGATCGGTCAGGCCCTGCGGAATCTGCTCCGCCAGTCCGTCGATGACGATCAGCGAATAAGGCGCCAATGCCGCCCAGCCATCGGCGTGATTGCCTGCTTCGACCCGCACATTGTCGAAATCCACCAGATTTTCCGTGGCCGAAGCGGCCAGCTTGGCATTTTGTTCGATTGCCGTGACCGTTCCGGCCAGTTGCGCCAGCACCGCGGCGGTATAACCGGTCGCCGCGCCGATCAGCAGAACATTGTCCGTCTTGTTGACCTGCGCCATATTCAGCAATCGGCCGGTGGTAAGCGGCGGATTCATCGCCCGGCCTTCACCGATCTGCACGCCGCGGTCGGCATAAGCAAAATTCCGCTGGGCCGCTGGGACAAAATCTTCGCGAGCGACATGGCTCATTGCCGCGATAACACGCGGGTCGCTGACCTCGGTGGTGCGCAGCTGGCTGACCACCATGGCTTTGCGCATCTGTTTGAAATTTTCGTGACCCAAGTGTCGATCCTCGTGATGAATAGCGGAATGAATATTCTGTCGCCCATGCCATGCCTGTATTATGAATACAATACACTATGGCGGAGATTCCGTAGCTTCTAGCCTGCCTTGCCACGTGCGCCAAGATGGATTCCGGGGATTTTCTGCTGACTGCGTCTTTTCGAGGACAAACAACCAATTATGGACAATATATCCGGTCAGATGCGGCGCGCACAACTTTGGGTTGACTTTCGCGGCAAAGCGAAGCAATTCGCGCCCTCTCTCCGGCCCGATGGCGGAGTGGTGACGCAGCGGATTGCAAATCCGCGCACCCCGGTTCGATTCCGGGTCGGGCCTCCAGACATTTCGTCCCAATATATCAGTAATTTCAGCTGGAGGCAGTTAGTGCGTCATTCCACGCCCTTGGGCAGAACGTGCAGCCATTTGAAAAAATGGATCCACCTATCGAAACGATAGGGATCGAGGGTTAGGCCATTGCATGCGGCCGGCCGCAGTACGACGTTACGCACATCGATCTGCGCTATTTTTCCGATAACACGCTTCAGCGGGAACCTTTGATTGAAAGGGGCGTTTCATCTTGACCCGGGAGATGTCTCATTCTGATCAAGTCCCGCAGACGTGTCGCTCTGGCTTTAGGCCGACTTTGCGCACGTCTACATGACGACGCGTGGTTGCTTATGCCAATTGCCAGGAGCGCCGTTTGTTCTGCTTTTGCTGGCGATTGCCATAATGATCAGAGGTGGCAGGGAACGATCACTGGACCGGCACCAACCCGCTGAAATATGAAAAGTGAATTGAGGAGAAAGCTATGAGCGAAAATAACAAACCAAGCGATCAAGAAAAGCTAGCTGCTAAAGCGTTGGCGCTAAAACAGGCAAACGAGGAGCCGCCCCATCATCCGCACACGGACGATCATGCCGATGAAGGGATACAGCCGGACAAGCGTCCGGATCAGCCGCCATCTGGCAACTTCGATGCCGAAGGGCAGCGGCCGGTACTGGAAAGATCAAGGAAAGTACGTTGAGCAGGATACATCGCATCCGCACTGTGAACCGCCGCGGGCTGAGAGCCGAGCGCTGCCCCGCGGAGACGATTACAATCATTGCCCGATCTTTGTAAAGCCTTAGCCAGGCGCGCCTGACGCAATTTAAGAAATGATGATCTACGGTGCAGTTTCAAACATGGCCGTCGCTTCGTCCTTGAACCGCACTCGCTCGCAACCGGGAATTCCGCGGCAGCGATCAGTGGCGCCTCGATTGCGTGCACCTTCAGAAAATCTCGATCTTATGAAGCTGAGTCGATCAGGCGTCGCGCGCCTTTGCCTAGAGCAGGCGTCGCGTCTGCGGATCGTGCAGGACATATGAACTGCTCATAACGTCTTGAGAATATTACTGATATCCCTTAAATGACAGATATTTGACTTTATTGTTACAGTTATATTGCATTTTCTGTCACATAAGTGTAATAATTGGATATCGGATCAGGAGATGATGCTATGAAAACCGCTAAAATTATCGGAATCGCAGCCGGAATGTTGATGCTTGGCACGCCAGCCCTCGCACAGGACTCAGGCGAAATCGGCTATGCCAAGGGTGCCTTGGGCTATGATGCTCTGGTGGCCGGTGAAAACGAGATCGCTCTACAGCAATTGGAAGCCGCGGCGAAAGTCGATGCCAATGATCCTGCCCGTTTGATCAATCTGGGTCAGGTCTATGCCCGCATGGGCCGCACCGGTGATGCAGCCCGCATGTTCATGACGGCCATGCAAAGCGACCGCAATTTCGACTTGGTCCTTGCCAATGGCGATGTGGTCAACAGCCGGGATGCTGCGGATCAGGCCTTGCAGAATCTGAACAGTCGGTTCGCCGGCCGGTAAACGGGCCCATCATTCAGGGACAATCTTCCTGACAGTCCCGCAATGAACAAGGCGGCCGTTTTTTCGGCCGCTTTTTTTCTGTGTCGCGACCTTCCGTTGCATGGCCGTGATGAAATAGCCGCCTGTCCGCCAAAAACAGGAGCATTGCAAAATTTCCGTAATAATTGAGTCGCCAAAGCGTCATGCAAACAGCATCGCAAGGTCACTTCCCGTCCCTAGAGCCTTTCGCTGAGGGCGATGGGGGCTTTTGATTCGATTCCGCATCGTTTGATTCGAGTGTTTCAAACCAGATATTTTTGCGGAGACCAAATCCCATGTTGAATAAGCAATTCCGTTCCGTCCTGTTTGCCGGCGTCGCTGCCCTTGCAGTGACCGCTTGTGGCGCCGATGATGTCGCATCCCCGGGTGAAGGCAATATCATTGTCCTGCCAACCCCGGGACCAGCGCCTGCGCCAACACCGACACCGGGTCCAACGCCGACTCCTCCGGGAACGCCAGCGGCTGATTGCCCGAACGGCACAGCCAATGTCGGCACGATCACGACAGGCAATGGCGAACAGGCGCGCAATTGTCAGCTTTCGGGAGTCATTCAGGGCAACCTGTTGCTGCCCAAACGGCCCGATACCGCCAATACGGTTTACTCGCTTTCCGGCGCAGTTGAAGTTGGTATTGATGGCGGCGCTCAAGGTATTCTGACCATCGAACCTGGCGTTGTCATATTCGGATCTTCCGGCGGCGACTTCCTGCTGGTCAATCGGGGTTCGCAGCTATTTGCCGAGGGCACTGCCACAAGCCCGATCATCTTCACTTCGCGCCAGAATATACTGGGAACGACGGGCGTTGACAGCATTGGTCAATGGGGCGGACTTGTGATGCTTGGCCGGGCGCCAACATCCGATTGTGCTACCGGCGGCCCGTCCAATCCCGGCGGCACCCGTACCGATTGTGAGGCCATCATCGAAGGGCCTTCCAATGCGGTCTATGGCGGTACTTTGCCAAATGACAACAGTGGTCGTCTGTCCTACGTGCAGGTCCGTTACCCCGGTTTCGAAGTTTCTCCGGGCAATGAACTCAATGGAATTACCCTCGGCGGTATTGGTCGCGGAACATTCTTCCAGAATATTCAGGTGCACAACAGCTCTGATGATGCGGTCGAATGGTTTGGTGGCCGGGTGAACGGCAAGAATCTTGTTATGACCGGCACCGACGACGACTCGGTTGACTCCGACTCGGGCTACAAGGGGCACAATCAGTTCGTTCTTGCGGTCCAGCGTGCAAATGGCGGCGACCACGTGATGGAAGCCGATTCCAACGGTGACGAAGATGCCCAACCGCGGCAGGATCACAAGCTTGCCAACATCACCTTCGTCTCGCGCGGCGGCAACCATAACATCCTGTTGCGCGGCGGCGGCGACTATGCATTCTATAATGCTGTTCTTACCAGTCCGGCTGCCTGCATTGATATCGACAGCGCAACAACCGTTCAGGCTGCTGACCCTGCAAAGGATGAAAACGGCCCGCCCGTGTTTGAATCGGTGTTCATGAGCTGTGCAACAGCGTTTGTAGATGACGGTAATGTTACGGTTGCCCAGATCCAGACGATCTTCAATGCCGGTAGTAACAATACCGCTAACGGTACATCGACCCTCTCCAATGCGTCTGCAGCATTCCCGTTCATCAACGGGGCAAATGAAAATGGCGTCACGCCATTTGCCGTCAGCACGATCAACAGCTTCTTTGAAGATGTGAACTACATCGGTGCCGTCCGGGATGCGAATGACACTCGCTTCCAGGGCTGGACCTGTAGCCTGTACGGCAATGACTGTGCCACAGCCCCAGTAATTGGCTGATTGCCAGAATGACAATGGGGTGGAGGTAGTCGTTGCCGCCACCCCCTTTTTATATATTTCACGAGGAACTATCCCGATGAAAACGCGGACACAATTGATTTCAGCACTCTTACTCACCTCCTCGCTCATGGCGCCTGCCGCTCTGGCGCAGACAATGCCAGCGGACGAACCGGTCGAACAGCCAGAAGCGGTCGAACCTGATACGAGCGAAGACGATCAAGGGGTGGATGTCGATATTTCCGCTCCCGGCGGTGAATTCACGGGCGAAATCATTGTTCGCGGTCGCTATATCCCCAATCCCATCCGTGCGACTCCCGAAGTGGTATCGGTTCTGGGGACTGAAGAAATCGCACGAACTGCCGATGGCGATATCGCTGGATCCCTGCAACGGGTGACGGGCCTCAGTGTGGTGGGCGGCCGTTTTGTTTTCGTGCGCGGTCTGGGTGAGCGCTATTCATTGGCTCTGCTCAATGGTCTGCCGTTGCCGTCGCCAGAACCTTTGCGCCGCGTTGTTCCACTTGACCTTTTTCCGACCAGCGTCATCGCCTCCACCGTCGTTCAGAAAAGCTACTCGGCCAATTATCCGGGTGAATTTGGCGGCGGTGTGATCAACCTGACCACCAAAACCGCGCCAGCGGAACCTTTCCTGGAAATTGACTTCGGGGTCAGCGGCGATAGCGAGACCACCGGGCAGCTCGGTTATACCTATTTCGGTTCCAGCACGGATTTTCTCGGTTATGACAGCGGCGAGCGTGATATCCCGCAGGGTCTGGCCAACGCGATCGCGCAAAATATTCCGATTTCGGTCGGTACGGATTTTAGCAGCGAAGATTTGAAAGGCTTTGCGTCAAGCTTGAGCAATGCGAGAACGAATCTGATTCAGCGCAATAATGATATTCCGGCGAACTTCTCGGGCGGGATTACCGGAGGAACGTCGTTCGATGTCGGAGAGGTTCTGGTCGGTGTTATCGCCAACGCCGGGATCGACAACAGCTGGCGGACAAGGGGAGGCGTGCAACAGAAAGCACGCGGCGTGAGGAATATCGATGGCGAAGACGGGTTGCTGGCGGACCAAAATTTCCAATATCTTTCCACCCAAAACCGTGTGGTCGTGAACGGATTACTGGGGCTTTCCGCTGAATTTGGTGAGAACAAGATCCGCTTTACCAATCTCTATATCCACGACACGGTCAAGGATGCACAGATATCACAGGGTATCGACGCGCTGAATGTCGGTGAGGAAACATTGCTGAATCAGGGTCGAACCAGCTTTTTTGAACGGCAGCTTTTTACCAGTCAGCTGGTGGGTGAATTGCGTTTTGGCGATTGGTCCGTCGATTTTCGCGGTGCCTATTCAAAATCACAGCGCGATGCACCCTATGAACGGACGTACAGCTATGCTTTTGACAATCAGATTGCCAATGATTTTGTCAACAACCTGACTTCCCCTGGCCAGTCTGCGCGCGTTCGTTTCAGCGAGCTGAACGATGTGGTTTATGGCGGCGGATTGGACTTGGGTTACAATACTGTTGTCGCCGACAGGCCAGTAAAATTCACCTTCGGCTATAATTATTACAAGAACGAACGGGACGCGCTGCGCCGCGATTTCCGCTTCGTTCCTGCGGGTAATATTCCCAATCCGATCGATCAGGAACGCATCGATTTCCTGCTCTCGGATTTCAATATCGCCGCTTATGATATTCAATTGCGGGAGGTTGCGGCGGTCAACTCCGTGCCGCGTTACGAAGCCGAACTGGAAGTTCATGCCGGCTACGGTCAGATCGAAGTCGAACTGGCTGACGCTCTGCGCCTGAATGTCGGTGTGCGCTATGAAGACGGTGTGCAGACCGTTACGCCTCTCCTCTTGACCGGCCTGGGTGGGGGTGCCGCAGCAGCAGCAACCAATATTGCCAACGATTATTGGCTCCCTGCTGGTACACTGACCTGGAACTTTGCTGACGACATGCAATTTAGAATCGCTGCGTCAAAAACAATAGCTCGGCCGCAATTTCGCGAACTCGCGCCGCAGCAATTCCTCGATCTCGAAACCGATCGTACCTTTGTCGGCAATCCCTTGCTGGTCGATAGCACGCTGATCAACTTTGAAGGGCGCTTCGAATATTATATGGGGCGCGGGGAGCGGGTAACCGCTGCAGGCTTCTACAAGAAGATCGACAATCCCATCGACACTGTGGCCTTCTTCCAAGGCGATACCCTCTTCCAGGGCTTTTCAAACGCTCCCGAGGCAACGCTTTACGGTGTCGAGCTCGAACTGGTGAAATATTTCGATCTCTATGATCTGGGCGGTCTGTTCCAGGACCGGCGCCTGATGATTGCTGCGAACTACACCTACACTCAATCCGATATCAAGGTCGGTCCCGATGATATATCGGTCAACCCGATAACGCTGGCGCCGGTAGCGTCTTCCAATCTTTTCGACGACGGTGATGCGCTTGCCGGACAATCCGACCATGTTGCCAATCTCCAGATCGGATTTGAGCGCGACAAGGAAGAGCGGCTATCGCAGCAGACGCTTCTACTGTCTTACAACAGCCCCCGGGTAACCGCTCGCGGTCCACAGCAGCAACCGGATTTGATCGAGCGCAATGGCTGGCAGCTCGACGTCGTCCTCAGAGAAGCAATCAACATCGCAGGCCAGGACTTTGAGTTCAAGCTTGAGGCCCGCAATATCCTGGGCGAAGATTATCGCGAATCCCAGGTCCTGAACAGCACTACGATCCTGAACAATGCCTATGATGTCGGCACCCGCTTCGCCGCCAGTATCGGACTGCGCTTTTAACGTCCAACGCTGTAACCTATCTGTCAAATAGAAGTCGCCGTCGCGTCACATTACTTTCCTATCCAAGATGTGGATAGCAGCGGGAAGGTAATCGTGATGCACGGCGGATTTCCCGAGACTTTGGTCTCGTATCGACCGGTTTCAGACAGTCAACGGGTTGGCGTGAGCCAGAATATATTCCGGTGAACGGCAAAAATTCCCCTGCGGACCACAGCACGACCGATATTTCGGTCGCGACGCCTGCCCCACCGCCTCTACTCGATCTCCCCTATAGCTATGCCCGCGATCAGGGGGTGTTGCTTTGTTCGATGGCTGACGACCGCGCCTTGATCGCGATGCGCACGGGCTCGGACCCTTCGGCCCTGCTGGAGGTTCGTCGCTATCTGGCCTTGCCCTTTGATGTGGACCTGGTGGACGGCCCGGCGTTCGAGAAGCTGCTCAGCGCCCATTATGCGAT
>NZ_JBGTDD010000081.1:0-2220 GCF_041748495.1 Parasphingorhabdus sp. | reverse complement strand
ATCGGTTCGCGAAGGGCAGGATTTCTTCCCGCTCACCGTGCACTATCAGGAAAAATTCTCAGCCGCCGGCCGTATCCCGGGTGGTTTCTTCAAGCGCGAAGGCCGTGCGACGGAAAAAGAAACGCTGACATCGCGTTTGATCGACCGTCCTTGCCGTCCGCTGTTCCCCGAAGGTTTCTACAACGAAATCAATGTGATCTGTCAGGTCATGAGCTATGACGGCATCAACGAGCCCGACATATTGGCGATGGTTGCAGCGTCTGCTGCGCTGACCATTTCCGGTGTTCCGTTCATGGGCCCGATCGGCGCGGCTCGCGTGGGCTACAAGGAAGGCGAATATCAGCTGAACCCGAGCATGGATGAAGTCGCTGAAGGCGAACTTGATCTGGTGGTTGCCGGTACGATGGGCGCTGTGATGATGGTTGAATCGGAAGCACAGGAGCTGTCCGAAGAAGTCATGCTCGGTGCCGTGCAATTCGCGCATGATGCATCCAAGCAGGTTGCAAACCTGATCATCGATCTGGCCGAACAGGCTGCGAAAGAGCCATGGAAGCTTGACGCTGGTGACGACAATAGCGCGATCAAGGACGAACTGCGCAAGCTGGTCGGAAAAGATATCGCTGCGGCTTACAAGAAAACCGACAAATCGGAGCGTTCGAATGCTCTGAATGCGGTTCGTGACAAAGCCAAGGAAAAATATGCCGACGCAGACGGCCAGACCCAGATGACCGCCGGCAAGATGGTCAAGAAGCTGGAAGCCGAAATCGTTCGCGGTGCGATCATCAAGGATGGTACCCGGATTGATGGCCGCAAACTCGATCAGGTTCGCCCGATCGAAGCCATGGTTGGCCTGCTGCCTCGGACCCACGGTTCGGCTCTGTTCACCCGCGGTGAAACCCAGGCGATTGTGACGACCACCCTCGGAACAAAAGACGCCGAGCAGATGATCGACGGGCTTGACGGCTTGAGCTACACCAACTTCATGCTGCACTATAACTTCCCGCCTTATTCGGTTGGCGAAGTTGGGCGTTTCGGCTTTACCAGCCGCCGCGAAACCGGTCACGGCAAGCTCGCTTTCCGCGCGCTCCGTCCGGTATTGCCGACAGTGGAAGAATTTCCTTACACGATCCGGGTGCTGTCCGACATCACCGAGTCGAACGGCTCATCCTCGATGGCGACCGTTTGTGGCGGTTCACTTGCGATGATGGACGCCGGTGTGCCTTTGGCGCGTCCGGTTTCCGGCATTGCGATGGGCTTGATTCTCGAAGGCGAAGAATTTGCGGTTCTGTCCGACATTCTCGGCGACGAAGATCATCTCGGCGACATGGACTTCAAGGTTGCGGGTACCGAAAAGGGTATCACCTCCTTGCAGATGGACATCAAGGTAGCCGGCATTACGCAGGAAATCATGAAGTCTGCTCTGGAACAGGCCAGTGGCGGTCGTGCGCATATTCTCGGTGAAATGAGCAAGGCGCTTAGCGGCACCCGTACCGAAATGTCCGAACATGCTCCGCGCATCGAAACCTTGCAGATCAACAAGGAAAAGATCCGCGACGTTATCGGTACCGGCGGCAAGGTCATTCGCGAAATCGTTGCGGAAACCGGCGCTAAGGTCGATATCGACGATGAAGGGCTGATCAAGGTTTCCTCTTCCGACAAATCCCAGATTGATGCGGCGATCGCATGGATCAAGGGCATCGTCGAAGAAGCGGAAGTCGGCAAAGTCTATGACGGCAAGGTTGTGAACCTGGTCGACTTTGGCGCATTCGTGAACTTCATGGGCGGCAAGGACGGTCTCGTCCACGTGTCTGAAATCAAGAATGAGCGGGTCGAGAAAGTCTCTGACGAACTGAGCGAAGGCCAGGCCGTCAAGGTCAAGGTTCTCGAAATCGACCAGCGCGGCAAGGTTCGCCTGTCGATGCGGGTTGTGGATCAGGAAACCGGTGAAGAGTTGGAGGACACCCGTCCTGCCCGCGAACCGCGCGGTGACAAGCCTCGTGGACCCCGCCGTGATGGCGGTCGTGACGGAGGTGGTCGTGGACGCGATGGCGGTGGACGTGGCCGTGACAGCGGCGGACGCGGTCGGAACAACGACGGTCCAAAGGATGAAGGCGGCGGAGATATTCCATTGCCTGCTTCGATCACCGAAGACTAGATTTCCGCAAAATGAAAAACCAGGGGCCCGGAGCGATCCGGGCCCTTTTTTTTGACGGAGAGCCG
>NZ_JBGTDD010000080.1:0-32835 GCF_041748495.1 Parasphingorhabdus sp. | reverse complement strand
TAGCGGGAAATATGGCTCAATCCGGCGCATCTGCGCCTCACTCAGCAAAAACAGATCATCCACAAGCGGCACCTCCTGATGCCGCCATTGAATCAAATCTCAACGCATCATGCAAGCCATTTAATAGGTCCTGACCCTAGGCTTCTTGAAGAACACATTGACGCCCAATCCCGAATTGAGAACTTCTCGGAGTTTTTTGTCTTCCTCGAACTCTGCAAGGACACGTGTTAACTCTCGTCGAGCCTGCTGACGCAATTCGATGGGAGACTCTTCCATTGCTTTTCCAAGAGCGATTTCTGGTGTTCCGTAAAGCTTTGGCCAGTCCTCATGTAAATAGCCTCCGAGAAACTGACCGAGGCGATAAAAACGCCGCTCCATGTCTTCGCGCAACATTTGATTTGAGCGCCTGCCGACCATAACCAAACTCCAATCCCGCCTGACTAGTGCTCGATATCTACAACGTCCGCAATCGGGCCACCTCCTGCCGGTCTGTTTTTAAGACCGGCCGTTGGCTGCTGGAACGTCCGCAAATGGGGCGATAGCGGCTGGTCCGCTTTTGGTGCATATTGGAAAACTGCTGAATGGCCGATCGTCGGTGGAAGCCGGACATTAGGATGCGCATACTCTAATGGCAGTTTTATCGCAAAAGCGGGTACTGCCATCCGGCATGTCATCTTTTCGCAAACAGGAGATTATTGTATTTTTACATATTGTAAGTTACTTTACATTGTTTATGGTTAATGCTAATATTTCGTTATGGAAATCGTAAAAAGCCAAACCTATGATGTGTTTCTAACACAACTGGACGCCCTCACTTTTCGATTTGAAGATGTCCCCAGACTACTTCGCCGGACTATTGATACCGCACTGGATGGAAATGATCTAAGCAGGACACAATGGCGGTTACTCGCTTATGCCCTTCGTGAAGAGGGCATGACGCAAACAGAACTGGCCCGTTGCCTTGAACTGGAGCGAGCGAGCGTTGGTCAAGCAATTGATGCGCTCGAACGCAAACAATTGCTGGAACGCACGAAAGCGTCCGGTGATCGAAGAGTCTGGCGGATTGTTCCGACCGACAAGGCCCGTCAATTGGTTCCAGAACTGCGCGAAACGATCAACGAAATATATGAACAGATGTTTGACGGGTTCTCGGAAACTGAAGTTGAAACGCTACATGGTTTTCTCGACCGCATAATGATCAATCTTGGAGATTAAATCTTATGGCAACGCCAATTTCAGATGTCCTGCAGGAAGGCCTGTCAAACCTCGATCCCAGTCTCGGCGACTATTTTGTCGATGGACGCATTCATGCTATTATGAAGCGTTTGCGCCATGAGGCTCCCGTCCATTATTGCAAAGATAGCCCATATGGGCCGTATTGGTCGATTACCACTCATCGGGACATCATTGAGATCGAAGCGTTGCCAAAGATATTTTCCTCCGAGGCTGAACTTGGCGGTATTTCAATAGTAGATGCTTCGGCGGCCAGCGGTGGACGGGAAATGGACTCGTTCATAACTATGGATCCGCCGCGTCACACTGCCAAGCGCCGCACCGTTGCTCCGGCTTTCACGCCCACCGAAATAGCGCGGCTATCCGATGATATCGGCAAGCGCACTTCAGCCCTTCTTGATCGCCTTCCGCGGGACGAAGAGTTTAACTGGGTGAAATTGGTTTCCGTCGACCTTACAACTGATATGCTTGCCACCCTGTTTGATTATCCATGGGAAGAACGACACAAGCTGATCATTTGGTCCGACGCCATCACTTCTTTTGAAATGATGGAAAATGAGCCGGAAAAACGCATGGGCCTGGTGTTCGAAATGGCCACTGAATTCCACAAGCTATGGGATCAGCGGACCAAAGCCGAACGCGCGCCAGATCTTCTCTCGATGATGATCCATAGTGATGCGCTGGGGAAAATGGATGCCAGGGAGTTTTTGGGCAACATGGCGCTGCTCATCGTTGGTGGGAATGATACAACTCGCAACAGCATGTCCGCGATCATCCCGGCCTTCAATCAGTTTCCGGATGAATGGGACAGGGTGATGGCCGATCAAAGCCTGATCCCAAATGCTGCTAGTGAGATTATCCGTTGGCAGACGCCCGTCGCACATATGCGGCGTACAGTGACCGAGGATACCGAGTTTCGAGGTCATCTGCTCCGCAGAGGTGACAAGGTCGTTCTGTGGTATATTTCTGCCAATCGCGACGAAGCTCTATTCTCCAATGCTGAACGCTTCATTGCAGACCGGGAAAATGCAAGGCGGCATCTCTCCTTTGGTTATGGCGTACATCGCTGCGTTGGAGCGCGGCTCGCCGAATTGCAGATACAGGTTTTGCTGCAGGAAATGGCTAAACGCAAAATGCGTGTGGAAATTTCCGCGGATGTTGTGCGTTCCGCCAATTCGTTTGTGCATGGCATCTTGGATGTTCCAGTGCGCATTGTCAGCGGGTGAGCAATTTGTTTGAAGCCAGTGCAACAAACGTGCGCTTCTGCGCTCATAGCTGACATCAGATACAACCGGCGCTAACGTCGGCATCTGGCCCGCTAGCGGCTGGTCCACTTTTAGCGCTTATTGGGAAACTGCCGAATGACCGATTGTGGACGTAAATCGGACGATTCGGCCGGCCGACCTGGCCGATCCGAACCGTCCTTCAGGTTTCAGGCAGCGTCCTGTATTTCGCGAAGGGTCACGTCGAAGGACAGATCTTCGCCGGCGAGCGGGTGGTTGCCGTCGGCTTTCACGCTTTGCTCGTCCACCGCCACCACGTAAAGCGTGACAGCAGAGCCGTCCGGCTGCTGCGCCTGAAGCGCCATGCCGGGCTGCGGATCGGCGTCGGCTGGCAGATTCTGCCTGGGAATGTCGATGACCATTTCTTCGCGCCGGGCACCGAAGGCCTTGTCACTTTCGATCGCGACCGTCTCCTGGTCGCCGACTTTCATGTCGGCAAGCCTTTGTTCAACCTGCGGGAAAATTGCGCCATCGCCGAGCTTGATTGCCTGGGGGCCGGTCTCTTTGGTGTCGCCGACGACGGTGCCATCGCCTGTACGAACGGAATAGTCGATTACGACTGTATCACCTTGCTTTGCATTCTGCATATTTGTCCTTTCTGCAGGGGGGACGGCATCTTCGAACCGTCCTGGAAAGGCGCATCGAGCCGACGCGCGCTGGCTGAATTGTCGCAACCGAGAGCCCGCTAGTCAAATATAATCTTTGCCGCCGCCGTAGGGGCTTCGACAATCGCGGTGCCAATCGAGCATTGGGGGCAAACTGGTCCAGGGTGAGGCGCGCGGCGCAGCGGCGGCGATTTTGCGCTCATGGCGAATGTAGAAGCCAGAAACTTAATGCGCCAGAATCTCCATGTTGTGGCTCGCTATCCGCCTCACTGTTCATCGCCGTAAATCGCGACGCTGTTCTCGCCCGCGCTGGTCGCGCGGCCGCGGTACATGCCCGGGGTGTTGAAACTGTAGCCAGCCTGGCCCCACGGGGTGGCGTAGATGATGCCGCCGTCGCCGCCCAGTGTGCCGAGTTCGGCGATCACGTCATCGGCAATCTGCTGGATTTCCTCGTCGGACAGGACGCGGCGCGCCGTGCAAAATGAAATTACGTCCTCGGATTGCGACGGGCATTCGATTCCTTCGGGTTTGGTCGCCATTTTTAATCGCGTGCAGATTTCGTGAGCGACGCCGAGGCGGATGAAATATTCGCCCGATCCGGTCGCTGAAATCGCGCAGCTGCGGTCGTCGGCATAGGTGCCGGCGCCGATGACCGGACTATCGCCGATCCGCCCCCAGCGCTTGCCGGTCATGCCGCCGGTCGAGGTGCCAGCCGCCATATGGCCATTTTTATCCATGGCGACGGCTCCGACTGTGCCATATTTATAATCGACATCGGCGGCGCTGACCTGTTTGGCGAGCAGGTCGTCGATCTGCTTGAGCCGGTAGGGGGTTGCGTAATAGTCAGGCGGCACCTGCTCCAGACCCTGTTCGCGGCTGAACTGGTTGGCGCCTTCGCCCGAGAGCATGACATGCGGGCTATGGTCCTTGACCGCGCGGGCCAGCAGGATCGGGTTTTTGGTGCCGCTGATCCCGGCGACGGCGCCGGCCGACAGGTCGCTGCCGTCCATGATGCTGCTGTCGAGCTCGTTGGTCTTGTCCCAGGTGAAGACCGCGCCCTTGCCGGCATTGAAATTGGGATCATTTTCCATCGCGATGATCGTGGCGGTGATCGCGTCCATGGCGCTGCCGCCGTCCTTCAGGATTTGCGAGCCAATGGCCAGGGCCTGGTCCAGCGCCGCCCGGATTTCCGTGTCTTTTTCCGGCGTGATCTTGTCGCGTTCTATCGTGCCCGCCCCGCCGTGGATGGCGATCGACCAGCGGCTTTCTTCGCTTTGCTCAGCGGTCTGGGCTATTGCTGTGCCGGCCCAGCACAGCATGGTGATCGCGGCAAGGGTAGATCTGATCATCGGGGCGCTCCTGTTTTTTACCGGTCTAGAAGCCTCGAGAAGGTGCCGCAAGCCGCTTCTCTACCAGGGAATTTCGCGGCCGCTATAGTCGTAGAATTTGCCATTCTGGTCATGGGTCAGTCCGCCGATCACCCCGCGCATGCCTTCGACGCTTTCCTGCGGGGTGAGATCGGCATCCTCGCCGCCCATGTCGGTCTGTACCCAGCCGGGGTGCAGCATGGCCAGGGTCAGGCCGTCGTCCTGCCATTGTTTCGCCAGGCAGGTCCACGCCTGATTCACCGCCGCCTTGCTGGTCCGGTAATAGATCATGCTGCCGCTGTCATTTTCGGCGATGCTGCCGACCTGGCTGGAAATTACCACCATCTTGCCGTCCGCCGATCGGGCGACATTGTCCTTCAGCGCGGTGGCCAGCCTGACCGGCCCGATCACATTGATGCTGAACAGGTCGAGCCAGTCCTTGCGGTCAAATTCGGACGGGCCGTATATTCCGGCATTGTTGATCAACAGGTCGACCGGCTGGTCGCCCAGATCCTTGGCGAATGTTTCGATGCTGGCGTCTTCCGCCGCGTCGAGTGGCAGCACCGTGACCGCGTCGATCGCGTTGAGCGCGTCGGCCTTTTCGGGCTCCCGCGCCGTACCGATCACGTTCCAGCCATCGGCGGCATATTGTTTCGCCATTTCGAGACCCAGGCCGCGATTCGCGCCGGTGATGATGATGGTTGCCATATCAATTTCCTTTGGACAGATGTCTTTTTTTGCGCCTGAGGCAATCGCCCCTCGCACCGCAGCAGTGAACCCGCTATATGGATTATTATGAGAAACAGACCCGCAGGTTTCAACCTATGACCTCAGAAAACCCCTCTCTTCGTCCCTGGCGCGATATCGAGCGGCGCAAATGCCGCCAGATCATGGTCGGCGATGTGCCGGTCGGCGGCGACGCGCCGATCACGGTGCAGACGATGACCAACACGCTGACCTCCGACGCGAAGGCGACGATCGACCAGATCCGCCGCTGCGAGGAAGCGGGCGTGGACATCATCCGCGTCTCCTGTCCCGATGTCGAGAGCACCACAGCGCTCAAGCAGATCGTGCGGGCGAGCAATGTGCCGATCGTGGCGGATATCCATTTCCACTATAAGCGCGGGATCGAGGCGGCAGAAGCGGGCGCGGCCTGTCTGCGGATCAATCCGGGCAATATCGGTTCGTCGGCGCGGGTGCGCGAAGTGATCGACGCGGCCAAGGCCAATGGCTGCGCGATCCGGATCGGGGTGAATGCCGGCAGCCTGGAGAAGGATCTGCTCGAAAAATATGGCGAGCCCTGTCCCGAGGCGCTGGTCGAGAGTGCGCTTGACCATATCAAGATTTTGCAGGACCATGATTTTCATGAATATAAGGTAGCGGTTAAGGCATCGGACGTGTTCCTCGCCGTCGCCGCCTATATGCAGCTGGCCGACGCGGTCGACTGTCCGCTGCACGTTGGCATTACCGAGGCTGGCGGCCTCATCGGCGGCACGGTGAAAAGTTCGATCGGCATCGGCAATCTGCTCTGGGCCGGGATTGGCGACACGATCCGGGTCAGCCTGTCGGCGGAACCGGAAGAGGAAGTGCGGGTCGGCTATGACATGCTGAAGGCGCTGGGCCTCAGGACGCGCGGCGTCCGGGTGGTCAGCTGCCCGAGCTGCGCGCGGCAGGGCTTTGACGTGATTCGCACGGTGCAGAAGCTGGAAGAGCGGCTGCAGCATATCCGTACGCCTTTGTCGCTGTCCGTGCTCGGCTGCGTTGTCAACGGGCCGGGCGAGGCGCGGGAGACCGATATAGGCATTACCGGCGGCGGCAAGGGTAAGCATATGGTCTATCTCTCCGGCGTCACCGACCATCATGTCGCAGACGAGGATATGGTCGATCATATCGTCAGGTTGGTCGAGGCGAAGGCAGCGGAGATCGACGCGGCGGACCTGGCGATGGAGGCAGCGGAATGAAGGCGAACGGGCGCAAGCGGGCGAGCGACTTTCATCCCCACATTCTCGAGATATTCGACGGCTATGTGCACGGGTTGATCTCGAAGCGGGACTTCATCCGGCAGGCGGGGGCATTTGCCGCCGCCGGGGTGACCGGGGCGATGATTCTGGACCAGCTGCAGCCCGATTATGCCTGGGCGGCGCAGGTCGAGCCGGACGATCCGGCGATCAGCTCCGAATGGATCAGCTATCAGAGCGACGAAGGCCATGGGAGCATCAAGGCGCTGATGGCGAAGCCGGCCGATGCGACCGGCAAGCTGCCTGCGGTGCTGGTGATCCACGAGAACCGCGGCCTCAATCCCTATATCGAGGATGTCGCGCGGCGGGTGGCCAAGGCCGGCTATCTGGCGCTGGCGCCCGACGGCCTGTCACCGCTCGGCGGCTATCCCGGCAATGATGATCAGGGGCGGACGATGCAGGCCACGCTTGATGGTGCGAAGCTGATGGAAGATTTCTTCGCCGCCTTTGAATTTCTGCGCGATCATGAAGGCTCGACCGGCAAGGTCGGCACGGTCGGTTTCTGCTATGGCGGCGGCGTGTGCAACGCGCTGGCGGTCGCCTATCCCGATCTGGCCGCCTCGGTGCCTTATTATGGCCGCCAGCCGGAGGCCGCCGATGTTCCGGCGATCGAAGCGCCGCTGATGATCCATCATGCCG
This sequence comes from Parasphingorhabdus sp., assembly GCF_041748495.1. Classification (GTDB taxonomy): domain Bacteria; phylum Pseudomonadota; class Alphaproteobacteria; order Sphingomonadales; family Sphingomonadaceae; genus Parasphingorhabdus. The sequence continues at coordinate 25,690 of NZ_JBGTDD010000080.1, read as the reverse complement.
GCAATGACGAGCGGATCAACGCGGGCTGGCCGGCCTATGAAGCGGCTTTGTCCGAGCATCAGAAGGAATATAGCGTCCATTTCTATCCGGACGTGAACCATGGCTTCCACAATGACACGACGCCGCGTTACGACGAGGAAGCGGCGACGCTGTCCTGGAAGCGAACGCTGGCTTTCTTCGAAACCCATTTGCGCGGTTGATCGACGCTTGATGCGGTTTCTGTTTCTGCTGGTTTTGGCTGTCGTCGCACCGTCGCCCCCTTTGCTGGCCGATCCGGCTCGAGCTGAGCATCCGGAGGCGCGGCCGTTTGACGCGGAGGAGAGTGCTACGGCGGCGGTTGACGCGGCGCTCGCCGAGGCTGTCCTCACCGGCAAGAACGTCCTCCTGGTGCTGGGTGCTGACTGGTGCCACGATAGTCGCGGCCTCGCTGGCTGGTTCGAACAACCGCGCTTTGCCAGGATGCTGGAAGCGAAATATGAGCTGACCTATGTCGATGTCGGCTACCGGGACCGCAATCTCGATATCGCCCGGCGTTTTGGCATCGAGAGGATCAAAGGGACGCCGACGGTGCTGGTGCTGTCCGCAGATGGTGTGCTGCTCAACCGCCGGTCGGCTCCGAAATGGCGCAATGCCGCGAGCCGCGAAGAGGACGCCATTTTCGCGTATTTTGATCAATTTGTCCCCGAGCTCTGATCCGAAGGAAAGCAGGTGCCCCGCGCATTGACCTATATATTGATCATTCTGGCCGTGATCGTCGTGGCTCTGTTCCTGCTGCCGCTGCGGCTGGCGGTGGGCATGGCGGGGCTGGACGACACGCGTTTTTCGGCCAAGGCGATCAGCGGATCGGTCTGGAACGGACGGATCGAGGGGGCACAGCTCGGGCCGTTTCCGCTCGGCGATCTGGACGCCGGGGTGCGGTTTCTGCCGCTGCTGACCGGGCGGGTGCTGATGGATCTGGAACGGCCGCCGGCGGGCGGTGATCGCGGTCTGGTCGCCACGGTGGGCAAGTCCGGGAACAGCCTGCTGGTGCAGGATGTGACCACATTGCTGAGTCTGGGCAGCGAACTGGCTCCGCTGCCAGCGTCGGCGATCGACCTGCAGGACGTCAGCATCGTCTTTGCCGGTGGCCGCTGCCAGTCGGCTACTGGTCAGGTGCGGGTGTCCCTGGACGCCAATATCCCGGGGCTGAACCTGAAACAGGGCCTGCTCGGCAAGGCCGAATGTCAGGACGGCGTGCTGGTGCTGCCGCTGCAAAGCGGGTCCGGCATGGAGCAACTGACGCTGAAACTGGAAGGCAATGGTTTTTATACGGCGCGGCTGTTCCTGTCGGGTAGCGACCGCGCCTGGACCCTGCTACTGCCCACGCTTGGCTTTCGCAAAGTGCCCAGCGGCTATGCGATCAAGGTTGCCGGACAGCTGGGGCAAAGGAACGGACAATGACCAAGGCAGTAAAATTTTCAATCCTCGACCTGTCGCCTGTTCCGGAGGGAAGCGATGTGAAGGCCGCTCTCGATCGCTCGCTGGCGCTGGCGCAGCATGGCGAGGCGCTGGGCTACGAGCGGTTCTGGATGGCAGAACATCATGGCATGGAAGGCATTGCCAGCGCCGCGACTGCGGTGGCTCTGAGCCATATCGGCCACGGCACCAAGTCGATCCGGATTGGGGCCGGCGGGATCATGCTGCCCAATCATGCGCCGATGGTGATTGCCGAGCAGTTCGGGACGCTGGAAGCGCTGTTTCCGGGACGGGTTGATCTGGGGCTTGGCCGGGCACCCGGATCGGACCAGCGGACCGCCCAGGCATTGCGGCGCAACCTGAACAGCGATGCCAACGAGTTTCCGCGCGATGTGCTCGAACTGCAGGCGTTTCTGGCCGGCGATGAGCGACTGGGTGTCCAGGCGACGCCGGGGCAGGGGACCAATATCCCGCTCTATATCCTTGGCAGCAGCCTGTTCGGCGCGCAGCTGGCGGCGGCGCTGGGCCTGCCTTATGCTTTTGCATCGCATTTTGCGCCGCAGATGCTGGATGAGGCGCTTGCGATCTACCGTCGCGATTTCAAACCGTCCCACCAGCTGGACGCGCCTTATGTGATGTGCGGATTCAATATATTTGCCGCCGACAATGATGCGGAAGCAGAATATCTCTCGAGCTCTATGTTGCAGAGTTTTGTCGCCTTGCGCACGGGCAATCCGGGAAAGATGCCGCCGCCGGTCGAAGGCTATCGGGAAAGCTTGCCACCGCAATTCCAGTCGATGCTCGAGCAGATCATGCATGGCAGCGCGGTGGGATCTGCCGATAAGGTGAAGCAGGGGGTCGAGCGCTTTGTCGAACGGACCGGCGCCGACGAGCTGATCATTTCCGGATCGATCTTCGATTCGGCGGCGCGCGAGAAAAGCTATAGCATCGCCGCTGAGGTTCGCGATCTGATGGCCGCCTAGATCCGATCGACGCGGCGTTGCGGGCCAAAGTCCGTGGATCAAGCCTTGATTTTTCCCTTGAGCCTGCGCATGGCTTGGCGAAATGGAAATTCCGACCAAAGGCGCCCTTATGGCTGACGACAAAGTGGAACGATCGGGCGACAGCATATCGGAAAAGCTGAAAGTTAGCCGATGAAAAGCATCGGGCTCGCGGCCTGTCTCGCTCTGTCTGCCTGTACCGCAATCGCTGACCCACTGGCGGTGCCATCGGTCGCCGCTCCAACCGTGTCGAGTGCATCGCAGGAACTGGACTTGATCGCCACCGATTATGTGAAGCTGACGCTGGCGCTGGGCGAGCAGGAAGCCGGCTATGTCGATGCCTATTACGGCCCGCCCGAATGGGCCGATGCGGCAAAATCCGATCCGCGCGACATGCGCCAGCTCGGCAATGCAATCGTCGCGCTGATGCAGCGACTCGACGCGCTGTCGGCCAGCGAAGATCCGCTGGTCGAGGCGCGCAAGCGCTTCCTGTCGGCGCAGCTGGAAGCCGCGATAACCCGCCATGCGATGATTCAGGGCGAAGTCTTTGCCTTTGCCAAGGAAGCCTTTGGTCTGTTCGGGGTGACGCCGGAGCTCAGGCCGCTGGAAGAATTTGATCCGGTGCTCGAGGAGATTGAAAATATCGTCCCCGGCGACGGGCCGCTGAGTGGACGGGTCGCGGCTTTCGAAAAAAATTATATCATTCCCACGGACCGGCTGCAGACCGTGTTCGACACCGCCATCGCCGAATGCAAGGCGCGCACCGAGCAATATTTCGATCTGCCCGAGGGCGAGAATTTCCGGATGGAATTTGTCACCGGCAAAAGCTGGAGCGGCTATAATTATTATCAGGGCAATTATCAGAGCCTGATCCAGATCAACACCGACCTGCCGATCTTCATCGGCCGCGCCGTCGATCTGGGCTGCCACGAGGGCTATCCCGGCCATCATGTCTATAATATGCTGCTCGAGCGGAACCTGACCAAGGGGCGTGGCTGGCAGGAATTTTCCGTCTATCCGCTCTATTCGCCGCAAAGCCTGATCGCCGAGGGGTCGGCCAACTATGGCATCGAGCTGGCGTTCGGTGGCGAGGAACGGCTGGAATATGAGCGCGATGTGCTCTACCCGCTGGCCGGGCTCGATCCTGACACGGCGGCGGCCTATTGGGCGCTGCAAATTGCCAAGCAGGCGCTGACCGGCGCGCGGATGACGATTGCCCAGCATTATCTTGACGGTGAGATTACGCGAGATGAAGCGATCGCGCTCAATCAGAAATATCAGCTGGTCTCAGCCGAGCGCGCGGCGCAGATGACCGATTTCAACGAGCAATATCGCAGCTATGTGATCAACTATGGCCTCGGCATGGACATGGTCCGCGACTGGATCGAGGCGCAGGGCGATGCACCGCTGTGGCGCTGGAAAGCGATGGAGCGGCTGTTGAGCGAGCCGATGCTGCCGGGGGATCTGGTGGGCGAGCCGGTGGAGTGACGGTCCCCAGGCGCTAGCGTGAGCATCGCATCTCCAGAGATCACGGTGCGTTCAGAATATTGAGAATTTCGGCGTACGGTCCTTGCATTATTGCGCTGCTTTTGACTCACCGACATTGGTCATCCCGAGCTTTGTCAGTCTCCAGTGAGGGAGATTGCTTATGGCCGTTCCGGATGCTGCCGCAAGTTTGCATGACGAGAGAGGTTCGACTCCTGCCAATTTGTTATTGCGAATAGTTCTGATTATCATTATCGCCCTACTCAAATCAAATGGGGTGTTAAGAATGATTCGCAGAAAAGCAGGTTCCAGTTGTTTGGCTTTGGCCGTCGCAGGATTGTGGTGCGCACCGCTTTTCGCCGAAACGGCAGAAGCAGCAGACGCGGCAGAAGCGGCAGAGGCCGGAAACGGCCGGGTCATCGATGCCATCGTGGTTACGGCCAACAAGGCCGACACGCTTGACGTTGGCGGTTCGGTGCAGCGGCTGGATAGCGAAGATCTTGACCTTTTTTCCTATAATGATGTCAATCGCGTCCTGCGACAGGTGCCGGGCGTCTATCTGCAGGAAGAGGATGGCTTCGGCCTACGCCCCAATATCGGCATTCGCGGCTCGGGTACCGACCGCAGCGCCCGCATCGCGCTGATGGAAGATGGCGTGCTGATCGCGCCTGCCCCTTATTCGGCGCCCGCCGCTTATTATTTCCCGCGCATGGCGCGCATTGCGGGCGTTGAGGTCGCCAAGGGTCCGGCCGCGATCAAATATGGTCCGATGACAGTAGGCGGCGCGCTCAACCTCTTTTCGACCCCGATTCCTGACGTCGATGCGGGAACGCTCTCCGGCAAGGCCGAACTGCTTGCGGGCAATTATGACGGCCGGCGTGCGCATGGCTGGGCCGGTGGCTGGGCGCCGCTCGGGGGCGGACTGGAGATCGGCGCACTCGCCGAAGGCCTGTACGAGCATTCGGACGGTTTCAAGCAGCTCGACATCGGCGGCAATACCGGCTTCGAGATCACCGACTGGACGGTGAAGCTCGGGCTGCGCTCCACCGACGGCCGTCACGCGCTCGAGTTTAAATATCAGAATTACGACGAGACCAGCAACGAGACCTATCTCGGCCTCACGCTCGCCGACTTTGCGGCCACGCCCTATCGGCGCTACAATGGCAGTCAGGTCGACCAGATGAACGCGAAGCACAAGACGTACCAGCTCAGCCATCGTTTCGACATCTCGCCCGACGTCAATCTGACGACGATCGCCTATCGCACCGACACGGCGCGTGCCTGGTACAAGCTCAACGACGTGCGCAACACGACCAACACCGGCTGGGTGTCGATCAGCAGCATCCTTGAAAATCCCGATGCCAATCCCGTGCAGATGGCAGATCTGATCGGCGCAGACGGTTTTACCGGTCGTCCGGGCGCGCTGCGCGTGCGCAATAACAACCGCATCTACCAGGCTACCGGGGTGCAAAGCGTATTGTCTGCAAATTTCAGCACCGGCGGTGTGAGTCACGCGCTTGAACTCTCGGCGCGCTACCATGAGGATGAAGAAGACCGCTTTCAGCAGGACGACCGCTACCAAATGGTTGATGGTCGCATGATCCTGACTTCGGCGGGCGCACCGGGAAGCCAGGACAATCGCCTTGGCGATGCCAAGGCGTGGGCGTTCTTCATTCGCGACACGATCGAGGCCGGGCCGCTGACGCTCGTGCCGGGCCTGCGCTATGAGACAATCGACCTCCGGCAGACGCGGTGGGCGACGAGCGATCCGGACCGCGTGACCGTGACCAGCGTCGACGAATCCACTGTCGACGTCTTCATTCCCGGCATTTCCGCCACATGGCGGGTGGCCGACGAAGTGCGCCTGATAGCGGGCGCCCATCGCGGTTTCTCCAGCCCGGGTCCGGGCTCGACCGTCGATTCCGAGACCTCGTGGAATTATGAGGCGGGCCTGAAGCTCGGTTCCAATGGCTGGCGGGCGGAAATCATCGGTTTCTTCAACGATTATGGCAATCTGATCGGTATCTGCACCGCCTCCACCGGCGGCGACTGCAATATCGGAGACCAGTTCGCCGGCGGCAAGGTCGACGTCAAAGGTGTCGAAATATCGGCCAGCCGCACGCTCGGTAGCATTGCCGCGGACGGCTTTGAGCTTCCGGTGTCGCTGGCTTACACATTCACCGATGCGGAGTTCAAGACAAGCTTCGCGAGCGACTATGGGCCCTGGGGCACGGTGACCGCCGGCGACCAGCTGCCTTATATTCCGCGCCATCAGATGACGGTGAATGCGGGGCTGGTTGTGGAAGGCGCCCGGTTGAATGCGACGCTGGGCTGGGTTGGCAAGGCGCGCGCCACCGCCGGGAGCGGGCCGATCGCGCTGTCCGACCGGATCGACGACCGCGTGCTGGTTGACCTGTCGGCGGAGGTCGATCTGCTTCCCAATCTGTCGCTATTTGGCAGCGTGCAGAATCTGTTCGACGTGACCTATAATGCGGGATTCTCTCCGGCCGGCGCTCGTCCCGGCGCTCCGCGCCTCGCGCTTGGAGGCATTCGCGCGCGCTTCTAGGGCTGGGCGGAGCACTCGGCCCGGCCCGATGAACAACGGTCGCAAGCCGGTAGTGGAAGCGGTTGGGGGTCGCCGTGCAGATTTAAGGTTGCCATTAACCATCTGCTAACCAATTTCGTTCACTCCTGTTTCTGAAACATGAACCGCGCCGGTCACGGGCGCACCATGGACAGGGGCCAGACTGAATGAATATGCCAAGCAATCCAGCAGAGAAGCAAGTGGACGTCGCCATTATCGGGGCAGGGCCTGCGGGTCTGACCGCCGCCTATCTGCTTTCCAAAAAGGGCTATACGGTCACCGTGATCGAGAAAGACCCGAAATATGTCGGCGGGATCAGCCGGACGGTGGAACATGAAGGTTTCCGCTTTGACATCGGCGGGCATCGCTTCTTTTCCAAAAGCCAGGAAGTGGTCGACCTGTGGAACGAAATCCTGCCGGACGACTTCATCCAGCGGCCGCGGATGAGCCGGATCTATTATGAAGGCAAATTCTACAGCTATCCGCTGCGCGCGTTTGAAGCGCTGTGGAATCTGGGCATCTGGCGTTCGACGCTGTGCATGCTGAGCTATGGCAAGGCGAAGGTCTTTCCGAACAGGAATGTGAAGAGCTTCGAGGACTGGACGGTCAACCAGTTCGGCTACAAGCTCTATTCGATCTTCTTCAAGACCTATACCGAGAAAGTCTGGGGCATGCCGTGCAATGAAATGTCGGCGGACTGGGCGGCGCAGCGGATCAAGGGCCTGTCCTTGTGGAACGCGGTGACCGATGGCCTGAAGCGCTCGCTCGGCCTCAACCGCAAGCCGAATGACGGGCAGGAAGTGAAGACCCTGCTCGAAACCTTCCGCTACCCCCGCCTCGGGCCCGGCATGATGTGGGATGCCGCAAAGGCCCATGTCGAAGCCAAGGGCAATCAGGTGCTGATGGGGCATAGACTGAAACAGCTGGCGCAGGATGCCAACGGCGATTGGCGGATGAGTGCCGCGGGACCTGAGGGTGAAACCGTCATCACCGCGAAACATGTGATTTCCAGCGCGCCGATGCGCGAACTGGCGACCCGCATCCATCCCCTGCCGAAATCCATGCCGGAGGCGCAGGATCTGAACTATCGGGATTTTCTGACCGTGGCGATCATGGTCAAGTCGGAGGATTTGTTCCCCGACAACTGGATCTATATCCACGATGATCGCGTGCAGGTCGGCCGGGTTCAGAATTTCCGCAGCTGGTCACCGGAAATGGTGCCGGATGCCAATATCGCCTGCGTCGGTCTGGAATATTTCTGCTTTGAAAATGACGGCCTGTGGTCGTCGTCGGACGAGCAACTGGTCGAGCTGGCCAGACAGGAAATGGCAATCCTGGGCCTGTGCAAGGCCGAAGATGTGGTTGGCGGCGTGGTTGTCCGTCAGGAAAAGGCCTATCCGGTCTATGATGACAGCTATGAGCAGAATGTCGCCACCATGCGCGATGATCTGGAAAGCCGTTTCCCGACGCTGCACATGGTCGGGCGCAACGGCATGCACCGCTATAATAATCAGGATCACGCGATGATGACGGCGATGCTGACGGTGGAAAATATCGAGACGGGTACCCGCAAGTGGAATGTCTGGAACGTCAACGAGGATGCGGAATATCACGAAGCCGGTGATGAAGGCGCACAACGGGTGATTGCCGAAGAAATCAGCGAGGATCGCGTGGCCGCTCTGGAAAGCATGCGCGACGTGCCGACCCGGATCGAAGAGACGTCTCAGGACAAATCGCGGAAAGCGGCGTAGGCTCGATGGAACGCAGTGGCGCAGAGCGGCGGTCAACCGTCGGCGGCTGGGTCGGCAATCTGCCCGCTCCGCTTGCCATCCTCAACCGTTTTTCCCTCACCCGTTATCTGCTGGCGAGCGTCGTCAGCCTGGCCTTTGATGTCGCCCTGTTCATGGTCATGGTTGCCTTTCTGGTCGATCCGGGCTGGGCGTCGGCCGCTGGCTATAGCGCCGGGATTGTCGTCCACTGGCTGATTTCGTCCAGCTTCGTTTTCCCCGGCAAGACGCGCGATGGCGCAGCGCTGCAATTGCAGCGTCTCGGCTTCATCGGCACGGCGGTGCTGGGTCTGGGTATCACGGTCAGTATCGTCAGCGGCCTGACGAGCGCCGGAGTGCTGCCGGTCATGGCAAAGGCTGCGGCCGTGGCCGTGAGTTTCTTTGCCGTCTATCTGACCCGCAAATATGGCGTTTTCCGGTGAGCTATATGGACCTGACGATTGAAGCGCCTGTTACAAGGCATCGCTTCAGTCCGGACTTTACCCGATTTCTGAACTGGGCGCTGGTCTGGATCCTCCTCGCCAATATCCCGTTCATGGCGATGTGGATGGTCGGCGCGCCGCCGCGTGCGATCCCGATCGCATTGGCGGGGCTGGTCGGACTGATCGTCAAGCGCATGCCGCGCGCGGTGCAGTGGGCCGGCTTTGTGGCGGTGATGGTCTATTCGCTGCTGTCATTCGTGTCCGGCCTGTTCAGCCTGACGCTGGACTCGCTGGTCTATTCGCTGCAGTTTTTTGCCGAGATCAAGCCCAGCAACTCGATCGAATATATTGCCGCAGCAGTGGTCATGGTGGCGATTTTGGTTGGCAGCTGGTTTCTGCTGAAGCGTGATACGAATTTCTCGAAGCCACTGCATATCCTGCTCGGCGGCGCGCTGATCTTCGGCCTTGTCGGCGCGGATGCCGCGGTCGGGGAAGGGATGCGCGGTCATTATTTCCGGCCCGCTCCGGTTGGAGCGGCGTTTGAATCGGCGGTCAGCAAATCGGGATTTGCCGCCCGCGCCGATGGCCAGCGCCATCTGGTGCTGATCGTGGTTGAATCGTTGGGCGTTCCGAAAGACAATCGGGCGATGGCGGACAAGCTGTTCGCTTATTATGACGATAGTGCGATCAGGCAACGCTACGAAGTCAGCCAGGGGACCAGCCTCTATTATAATAGCACCACCGCTGGCGAGATTCGCGAGCTGTGCGGTCGCTGGGGCGATTATTATGAATTGCTCCAGACCGATGATCCGAAGACGCTGGACTGCCTGCCGGCGCAGCTCGCCAAGAAAGGCTATGCCTCACAGGCGATGCACAGTTTCAAGGGTCCGTTCTTCAACCGGGAAAGCTGGTATCCCAGGATCGGCTTCCAGAAACGCGAATTTGCGGCCGATCTGGAAAAACGCGGTGCCGAATGGTGCGGCGGCGTTTTTGCCGGCGCCTGCGACCGGCAGGTGCCGAAGATGCTGGCCGAGAATCTGAAACAGGCGACCGGTCCGACCTTTCAATATTGGCTGACTCTGAACACCCATTTGCCAGTGCCGACCGAGCAGAATCTCCAGGCCGAGAATTGCGAGACAGTGTCGGCCGAACTTGCTCGCGACTATCCGATGATTTGCCGCCAGTTCGCGATTTTCGATGATATTGACCGGGCGCTTATCAAGGAGATCACGGCCAGCGATTTTCCGGAAGCGGACATATTGATTGTCGGCGATCATATGCCGCCGTTTTTTGACCGCCATCACCGTTCGCAATTTGACCCGGAGCGGGTTCCATGGCTTTACCTGAAAGCCAAAGGCTCGCAGCCCGAGGGGTAAGAATTTGGAACGCTTGCGCGGCAACCTGCCCTTATTGCTGATCTGGCTCGCGGTGTGCGCGGTACTGATTCTGGTCACCCGTGGTCAGATCATGACCGGCATCGGCTGGGATCCGGATGATCAGCTGCGCATGGTGCAATTGCGCGACTGGTTGGGCGGGCAAAGCTGGTTTGACACCACGCAATATCGCATTGGCGAGCCGGACAGCCAGCCGATGCACTGGCCGCGCTGGATCGAGCTGCCCTTGGCGCTGATATTCCTCGCGCTGAAGCCGCTATTCGGTACCGCGGCCGCAGAAACCGCTGCGATGGTGGTCGTGCCGCTGCTGACCCTCGGGCTCGCCATGTGGCTGGTGATGAAAATCACCGAACCGCTTTTTGATCGTGCCATTGCAATATTGGCGGCGGCGCTGACCGCAACGGCGGTTCCGATTGTCGCGCAAATCCGGCCGATGCGGGTGGACCATCATGGCTGGCAGATCATACTCGCGCTGACCGCGCTGTGGACTTTATTCTGGCCGAACAAGCGCAGCGGCGGCATGGCGCTTGGTGCAGCGCTGGCGCTCTGGCTTTCAATCTCGCTGGAAGGATTGCCGATTTCGGCGGCCTTTATCGTATTGCTGGTCTGGCGCTGGGTCTTCCAGACCGAGGGCGGGGTACGGCTATTCTGGACCTTATTGACCTTTCTGATCACCAGTTTCCTGCTCTATCTCGGTTCTCAAGGCGGTTTCGACACCGCCACCAACTATTGCGACGCGCTTTCGCCGGCGCATTTGCTGGCCTGCACGGCCGGGGCGGCAGTGATGCTGCCGGCGATCAAATGGCTGCCCGAGAATATCCTTTTGCGCGTCGGCAGCCTTGCTGTTGCCGGTTTGGCGGCTTTGGCCATTCTTTACAGCCTTGCGCCGCAATGCATGGGCGGGGCGTTCAACACGATGGATCCGGTCGTCCGCGACTATTGGCTGGTCCATATTCTCGAAGGGCTGCCGATCTGGTATCAGAATGGCAAGACCATGGTCAGCTTGCTTGGCGGGTCGATCATCGTCGGGCTGGCCAGCCTGATCTATATCGTGGGCGCCCGGCGCGCCGAACTTGATCGCAGCAAATTATTCATTCTGGGCTATGCCTTTCTCTGGGCACTGGTGCTGTCGCTGTTCGTCCAGCGCGCCACTGCGGTCGCGGCGGCCTTTGCCTTGCCGTTCATGGCCTGGGCCGTGCATCAGGCCTTTGTCAGGGCGCGGGGGATCGAGCGTCCGCTCACGCGCATCCTTGCCACTGCAGCGGTCGTGTTTCTGATCATGCCGGGTCCGCTGGCGATCGCGCTGTTCAACAGTGTTAGCGGCGACCAACGGACCGGCGAAGCAAATCCTGAAAATACCTCGTGCAGAAATGATGCTTCGCTTGACCGGCTCAATGCCTTGCCCCGGTCCAATTTACTCGCGCCCTTTGATTTCGGGCCGCGCATCCTGCTGCTGACCCCGCATAGCGTGCTGGCGACCAGTCATCATCGGAATGACCAGGCCATGGCAGACCAGATCAGGATTTTTACTGCCGCACCGGATGTCGCCCGGGATTTGCTGGAAGCCCACCATATTCGCTACATCGTCGCCTGTGATGCCGAGGCGGAACTGGCACTCTATGGGAAGAAACATCCCGACGGCCTGTGGGGGCAATTGGCCAGCGGCGAGCAGCCGGATTGGCTGCAATCTGTCCATTTGCGGGACAGCAGTCTGAAACTGTGGAGAGTGACACCAAAAGGGTTGCGAAACGATATGTAAAATCTAAAAGATTTCAGCACAGGGCGCACAAAAACAAGAATCACGGAGTTTATAATGGCAAGGGTCACTGGGCTGGGCGGCGTTTTTCACAAGGTGAAGGACCCCGCGGCCACACGCAAATGGTACAAGGATTATCTGGATCTGGACGGCGAATATGGTCCGATGCTCAACTGGTCGGACGAGCAAGGCGAAAAGCCGTACAGCCTGATCAGCCATTTTTCGGAAGACAGCGACTATCTGATGCCCAGTGAGGCGCCGTTCATGATCAACCTCAGGGTTGATGATCTCGATGCCTATGTCGAGCAGCTCAAGGCAAAGGGTCTGGAGATCCTGGGCCATGTTGACGAAGGCTATGGCAAATTTGCCTGGATCCTCGATTGCGACGGGATCAAGCTGGAATTCTGGCAGCAGGTCGACGCGCCGGAAAGCTGATCCGGAGGGTCAGGCGGGGATAAATTTCAGCGCCAGGCCATTGAGGCAATGGCGCTTGCCGGTTGGTTTCGGGCCATCGTTGAAAATATGCCCGAGATGCCCGCCGCAGCGCGCGCAATGGACTTCGGTGCGCGGAATACCGATTTTATAATCTGTTGTCGTGCCGATCCGGTCCCTGGCGATCGGCGCCCAGAAGCTTGGCCAGCCGGTACCGCTGTCATATTTTGTATCTGATTTATAAAGGCCGAGATTGCAACCGGCGCAGGCGTAAATGCCGTTGCGCTTCTCGGCATTGAGCGGGCTGGAATAAGCGCGTTCGGTGCCCTCCTGCCGCAAGATGCGATAGCGGGCCGCACCCAGCCGCTGTTTCCATTCTGCCGGTGTGCGGTTGATTTTGAAGGGGCCGCCGTCCCGCGCATTTGCCTCGTCGAACATGCCCGACAGGCGCACGAACCCGAAGGCTCCAGCGGCTGCCAGGGTTCCGGTTATCACGGTGCGCCGATCAAGCGATCTCATCTGCAATGCCTTTCCATATTCCTGACTCATTCGGGACAGGAGGCATTCTGGTTACAGAATGGGGTCTGAACGAGACCTGATCAATATTTGGAAAGCTCGACTTCCAGCTCCCGGAAGCCATGGACGAAACAGGCATGGACGCGCCGATGCTTGCCGGTCGGATTGACCTGCATCCGCCGCTTGTGCATTTCCTCCAGCAGGATCCGGATCTGCAATTCGGCGAGACGGGCACCGACGCAGCGGTGAATGCCGTAGCCGAAAGCCAGGTGACGCCGGGCATTGTCCCGGTCGACCTTGATCTGGTCAGCCTCCGGAAAAACCTCCTCGTCACGATTGGCGGAGATATACCAGAGCACGACCTTGTCGCCTTTCTTGATCTGGTGCCCGAACAGGTCATGATCTTCCAGTGCGGTCCGCCGCATATGTGCCAGCGGTGTCTGCCAACGGATGATTTCCTGCACCGCGTTGGGAATGAGCTCCGGATTCTGCTGCAGCTTTTCCCGTTCTTCGGGGAACTGGCTCAGACCAAAGGCGACACCTGACATGGTGTTGCGGGTGGTGTCATTGCCGCCGACGATCAGCAACACCAGATTGCCCATGAATTCCATCGGATCCATGTCGCGCATATGTTCCGAATGGATCATCATCGAGATCAGGTCGGGGGTCGGTTCGGCATCCACCCGTTCGTTCCACAACCTAGTGAAATAGGCTCCCATTTCATATAATATCTGGCGGCGCTGCTCGGTAAGGTCTTCGGCAACCGACAATTCGACATCGCCGGCCCAGTCCGACCAATAGGTCAGCAGGCGCCGGTCTTCCCACGGGAAGCCGAAGAGGATGGCGAGCATGCCGGTGGTCAGTTCGATCGAAACCTTGTCGACCCAGTCGAATTTCTCGTCCCACGGCAGGCCGTCGAGCACTTCGACCGTGCGCTGCCGGATTTCCTTCTCCATCCGCTGCATCTCGGTCGGGGTGAAGGCGGGCGCGACGGTGCGGCGTTGCCCGGTATGTTTGGGCCGGTCCATGGCGATGAACATCGGCAGTTGAAAATCCTGATCAAATTCGGGATCGGCAATGGTAATGCCGCCATGGGAGACATCGGAGGAATAAATGTCGGGCAGCGCCTCGACATGCTGGATCGGCTTGTAGGTGGTGACGTTCCAGAAATCGCCGTGGACGCCGCCGGTGATCTTGTTGATCGGTGCCTTTTCGCGCATTTCCGCAAAAGGCTTGCGCCAGAGGTCTTTGCTGTAAAGTTCGGCCCGGCTGACATCCCAGGGATTGGCCTCGGTATCCGCAATCGGCGGATTGCGCTTGTACCAGGCTTCCAGCGCCTCATCGGCGGTGGGCGAGGTGGTCAGATTATCAAGATCAATTTGCGGTACGGAAGCCATAGGTCTCTCCTGCCGTTGCTCATTTTGGCAATCGGTTGCGTTTCAAAACCTGTTCAATCTGGCTCTATTGACAGCAATGTCAATGCCTTTTTGACAAATGGCGTGAATCCAAAGATTATTTTCCGGTGACTCTGGCGAACAGGCTTTTCTTGCGCGCAGACTGTCCGGACTTCATCACGTTGCGGCGGAACAGCATCACGGAAAAGCGGATGATGATCATCGTGAAAACCACCTGCCAGAGCAGCGCCAGCCCGTGCTGCCAGATATTGTCCATTTGTGCCGCTCGCGCGATCATCGCGAACGGGGAACTGAACGGAAACAGCACGGCAAACCATTCCACCGGTTCACCCAGCTTGGTGATCGCATAATAAGCGAGAAAGAAGACCAGCAACTGCCCCATGGTGACCGGCATCGACAGGGTCTGCACCTCGCGAACTGTGGTTGCCATCGCGCCGATGCCGAGAAACAGCGATCCGAGCAGCAAATAGGCCATCGAGAAATACAGGATCATCAGCACGCAGAACAGCGGCCAGCCGACCGCTGGAGCGGCCAGAGCTCCCCAATTCACCCCCACCAGAAGCGACAGTGACAAGCCCGCCGTGCTCCACACGGCGATGCCGACCAAAGCCATGCCCAGCATGGCAAACAGCTTGCCGAGGAAAATCGCGTCCATCGGTATGGCTGCGGCGAGAATCTCGATGATCTTGTTGGTCTTTTCCTCGACCAGATTGGAAAGCACCATGCCGGCCAATATCATTGTCAGCAGGATCAGGATCGCCTGACCACCCTGCGCCGTCAGCATTTGATTGCGGTCACTGGAACTGCCGGTTTGCCTGATATATCGGGTCTCGATTTCGACCGCTGTCGGTTGCGACAGGGCAGTCTCGGCTAGCAGCGCCATTTTGCCCTGCCAAAGATTGACGTCCCTGGGCGAGCCGGTCAGCACCGGGCCGGCGAGGGTGCCGGACAGGATCGCTGCCAGCGACTTGGTGCTGTCCAGCTTTGCGACTATGTCTGCTTCCTGCGCGGGTATATCGTCCAGAATCACCAGTTCCGGTAGCGATTTGGAGCCGAGGCTGTCCGCCAGCCGCGTTCGCGTTGCCAGTAATTTTTCCGCCTCTTCCGGACTCAGGGCAACGCCGATGATCGACGTATCGATATCCTGGGATACCTGTGATCCCAAGTTACCGGCGGCAATGGCAATTCCGATCGGAAACAGCGGTCCCAGCAGGAAGAAAAAGAAGGATTTGGAGAATATGATCGCGGTGAAGTCACGGCGGGCGATGACAAAGGCGGCGCGGATGGTTTCGATCATGCGGCTTCGTCCATATCATGGCTTGCGGCATCGGCTTCCATTTTCCGCGCCGCCGCTTCGCCGGCAATCTGGACAAAGGCGTCGTGCAGCCCGGGGCGCTCGATCGACAGCGATTCAATCCCTGCCCCTCCTTCGACCAGCGCATGCAGCAACGGTTCCACGCCGCTATCCGGCAAGGTGAAATGCCAGCTGTGGCCGAGTGGTTTGCAGTCTGCGGGGATGGCGGAGCGCCACGGGCCATCGAGATTGCGGGTTTCCAGATGCACCTGCGGACGCAATCGGTCGCGTGCTTCGGAAACCTTGCCCTTGAACGGGATTTTTCCGTCAGCGATGATTGCGATTTCCTCGCAGAGGCGCTCGGCATGGGCGATCACATGGGTGGAGAAAATGACCGTGACTCCCTTGTCGGCCTGGGCCCGGATCAATCGCTCCAGCTTGCCCTGGTTTAGCGCATCGAGGCCTGAAAACGGCTCGTCGAGAATGATCAGATCGGGATCGTGCACGAGGGTGCCCAGCAATTGCACCGTCTGCGCCATGCCTTTTGACAGCTGGCGGATCTGCTTGTCGGCGGCAGCACCCAGACCATGGTCTTCCATCATCGCGCGCCCGCGCCTGCGGCCTTCGGCCAGCGGCAGCCCGCGCAGCGCGCCCATGAAAGCGATCGCGTCAAAGGCTTTCATCGATGGATAAAGCCCGCGTTCTTCCGGCAGATAGCCCACCTGATGCGCTTTCGAGATCGGGTCGGGCGATCCGAGCAGGAAGCGCTCACCTTCGTCCGGGTCGATGATCCCGAGCAACATCCGCAAGGTGGTGGTCTTGCCCGCGCCATTCGGTCCCAATATGCCGAATATGCTGCCCCTTCTGATTGTCAGGTCTATGCCGTCGACAGCGGCCTCGCCGTCGAATCTTTTGACAATATTGCGGGTTTCTATGGCGATTTCTGAATCGAACGCGTGCATTTACAGCTTTCATATCTGACGGGAGTGTTTGATAGGGAAAGCCTATGGCGGATGACAAGTTAAGATTGGCCCAAGCGCTCGAAAAAAAGGCGGTGGAGGAGGGGTTTTCTGCTGTCGGTATCGCCCCGGCCAGATTGGCACCGGAAACCCGGCAGCGGCTGCAGCAATGGCTTGGTGAAGGCCGTCAGGGCGACATGCTCTGGATGGAAAATCGGGCCGACGAGCGCTCCGATCCGCAAACTCTCTGGCCCGATGTCCGGACGGTCATCATGCTGGGCATGAGCTATGCCCCGGCCACGGATCCGTTCGCGCTAGAGGGGGTCGGCGATCACGGTCGCATCTCGGTCTATGCGCAGGGCCGGGACTATCATGATGTCGTCAAAGGCGCGCTCAAGCGCACCGCCGGCTGGCTGGTCGGCCAAGCCAGTTGCGAGGTGAAGGTCTTTGTCGACACCGCGCCGGTGATGGAAAAGCCGCTGGCGGAAGCCGCGGGTCTGGGCTGGCAGGGCAAGCATACCAATGTCGTCAGCCGGGACCATGGCAGCTGGCTGTTTCTCGGCGCGATCTATACGACGCTGGATCTGGAGCCATCGACGCCGGGACGAGATCTTTGTGGCAGTTGTTCCGCCTGTCAGGACATATGCCCGACCGGGGCCTTTCCCGCACCCTATCAGCTCGATGCGCGGGCCTGCATTTCCTATCTGACGATCGAGCACAAGGGTCCGATTCCGCATCAATATCGCAAGGCGATCGGCAATCATGTCTACGGCTGCGACGATTGTCTGGCCGTCTGCCCGTGGAACAAATTTGCGCAGGCGGGCGCGGCGAACAAGGCCTTCCTGCCACGGGCAGAACTGGCGGCCCCGGCGCTGGCAGATCTGCTGGCGCTTGATGATGCCGGCTTCCGCCAGGTGTTTTCAGGATCGCCGATCAAGCGCAGCGGCCGCGACCGGATGGTGCGCAATGCGCTGATCGCGGCTGGCAACAGCGGGGATCGCGCATTGCTCACGCCCGTGCGGGCGCTGTTGCAAGATCCAGATGAAGTGATCCGGGAAGCGGCCGGCTGGGCCCTCGATCAGCTGGAGTCAGCGCAATCTTAGCGCATTGACGCAGCTGACCCGGTCAACCACCGCGCCGTCGCTGCGCCTTGTGTCGATATGGGTGACGCGCAGGGTACCACCGGCTTCCTGCGGGTAGAGATAGGCATCCAAAATGCAAGCACCGCTGGCAAATTGCAGTTTCCGGGCGGGGGGTTCGGATATATCGAGCTGGGGATTGCCGAACAGGCGGGTCAGCTGATCCGCGGTCTTGCCCATGACACTGTCGAGGCCGGCAACGCTATTGAGCGGAGATCCCGTGACAGCCGGCAGACCGGGACTGCGTGTCGCCGTGGTCGAGGCGCAGGCGGCCAGGGCCGGCAGGCTAAGCAATATAAGAAATTTGGCTTTCATGGTCTCACTTTTCCTTCTTCCCATGCAGCAGATGGGTAGCCATAGCGGCTCCCAAAACCGGCGCAAGGAAATTGACAAAGGGGACCGCCAGCAACAGCGCGGCGATCAGGCCGAGCAGGAAGCGCTGGATTTTGGGCAGGCGCCATTCCACCGAAAGGTTGCGATAGTCCGTGACATGACGGGCAGCGACCATGTCCTGAAGATCGCGGCCGAGCAAGATGGCGTTGACCGCAAAAAAGGCAATTGGAACGCCGATACCGGTCACCAGCAGCAGGACATAGAGCGGCGATGCAAGGAGATTATAACCGATCGCGCGACCAGCGGAGGCAAGACCCATTTTGACGCCGATTGCATAGCCAGGCGGCTTAGCTGCTTCTGCCCGCTCGGGATAATAGCGCCGCTCGACCGCGTCGACGATATCGTCCGAAAAGATGTTGAGCACAAAAATAGCGGCAATCCGGAACAGCAGAACTCCGGTCAGGATTGCAATGATCGCCGCCGCGGCCGCGGCCGCAAAGCCACCGTCGGTCCAGCCGAGCCAGGCGAACA
The DNA here is from genome assembly GCF_041748495.1 of Parasphingorhabdus sp. Taxonomy (GTDB): domain Bacteria; phylum Pseudomonadota; class Alphaproteobacteria; order Sphingomonadales; family Sphingomonadaceae; genus Parasphingorhabdus. Next base: position 7,187 of record NZ_JBGTDD010000080.1, on the reverse strand, counting down.
GCCAGACCAGTCCGAAATAGGCGGCCACCCCGCCCAGGATGAACAACAGGATGGTGAGCAGAACGACCTTCAGCAGGATCGCCAATATGGTCGGATCGGTGAGCTGCGCCAGCGAACGCGTAAAAGCTTGTATCATCTGGACCTCATGTCACGATTGCCAAGCCAGCGTCAATTCTGCTTGATGGGGTAAGGGCAAAGCCCTAACGAACGCCGGACCCGAAAAACTGTCCCAAGAGGAATTTTATGAGCAACGAAGCCCGTTATGATATTGTCGCCATCGGCAATGCGATCGTCGACGTCATCGCCAAGGCCAGCGACGAATTTCTGGACGAGGAGCAGCTGGTCAAGGGCAGCATGGCGCTGATCGATGCGAACCGGGCGCAGGAGCTCTATCGGGACATGGGCCCGGCGCGCGAAATCAGCGGCGGTTCCGGAGCCAACACGTTGGCCGGAGCCTCCACGCTGGGTTGCCAGTGCGCACTGATTGCACAAGTGGCCGACGACCAGCTGGGCGAGGTGTTCGCCCATGATATTCGCGCCACCGGTATAGATTTCGATGTCCCGCCGCTGGGCAAGGAACCGCCGACCGCGCGTTGCCTGATCTTTGTCACCCAGGACGCCCAGCGGACGATGAATACTTTTCTGGGTGCATCCCAGTTTCTGCCGCCGGCTGCGGTCGATGCCGAGCTGATTGCCAGTGGTGCGATACTCTATCTGGAAGGCTATTTATGGGATGCCGAAGAACCCAAGGCGGCGATGGCGCTCGGGATCGACATCGCCCGGACAAATGAACGCAAAGTCGCCTTCACCCTGTCCGATACTTTCTGTCTCGACCGGCACCGCGCGGAATTTCGCGGCCTGATCGATGACGGCAAGATTGATATCCTGTTCGCCAATGAAGCGGAAATCATGATGCTGGGCGAGACCGAGGATTTTGACGCGGCTGTCGCCGATACGGCTGCCAAGGTGGAGACGCTGGTCGTGACGCGCAGCGAAAAAGGCGCGATTGCTGTCCGTGACGGCAAGACGACCGCCGTGGCTGCGGAACCGGTCGATCAGATTGTCGACACGACCGGGGCCGGAGACCTGTTCGCCGCCGGTTTCCTGAGCGGCTATGTCGAACAGCGTTCGATGGAAGATTGTCTGACCATGGGCGCTATCGCTGCCGCGGAAGTGATTTCCCATTATGGTGCGCGTCCGGAAGCGGATTTGCGGGAACTGGTCAAGGCCCGGCTTGGCTGATCAGCTCTTCATCTTGAACAGGGTCCGGTCCTCCGGACCGAAGCCCCATTTCCAGATGACCCAGGCATAGCTGCCGAGGATCATCGGGATGCCGATGATCAATTCCGCCCATTCGGGCAGGAGGGTGGCGAGAGAGCCGACCGCGCTGGCGACCGCGACCGCGATCAGCAAGGTCCACCGCCACCCGTTGACCGGCGCGTCGAGCAGCTTTGACAGAAAGATCGATTTGACCACCGACGCATAAGCGAGCGCGACCATCAGCGCCGCCGCGACCGCCGCCGCCTGATACAAGGGTCCCCAGTCCAGATAGATGCAAATCTGGATGAAGGCGACGCTGAGCGCGGCCTGCAGCAACAGCATCGACAGCGAGATCAGCAGGTTGCGATGGCGCGCGATATAGACCAGCGCCGATTCGCTGACCACGGCGGTCGCCGCAACCGCCTCCGCTGCAAGCAGGAAGGCGAGGGCAGCGGTCCCGCCAACGAAATTCGGACCGACCAGGCCCATGACCGCTTCTCCGGGAATCGCCAGCGCCAGGGCAATGCCGACCTGTGCAGCGATGATCCAGAAGCCGACCTGACTGACCTGATTGGCAATCGCTTTCATGTTGCCGTCCGCCAGATTGCGGGTGATCACCGGACCGAGAATCGGATCGAAGCTGGTTTTGAGCTTTTGCGGCAGGCTCGCCACCTGCTGGGCAATATAATAGATGCCGACGATGGCGGGAGAGGCAAACAGCCCGAGAATCGCCAGATCGAGCCGGCGCGACCCCCATTCGGCGGCATCGGCTGCGGCCAGGGGCATGTTGAGCCGAGCGATTTTCGCGATTTTCATCGGTTCGGGTCGCCAGCCCCAGGGCAGGCCATAGCTTTTGAACAGCGGCCAGAGCGAGGCAGCCAGAGCTGCAATCATCGACACGACATAGGAGAGGATCAGCCCGTCGCGCAGCGAATAATAAGAGAAGAGAAAGGCGGCGATGCTGATCGTCCATGGCTCGACGATCGACCGGGCCCTGACGGTCGCGCCAATATCATAGCGATAGGCGAGAGCGGCCAGGGAGATATCCGCACCAACGATGGTGAATATGACCAGCGGCAAAAACCGGTCGAGCCCGTTGATTTCGCTGTTCGGGAACATGATGAAGGGAAAGGCAATCAATATCGCCGCTGCCACGCCGGATGCCAGAAAACTCACCAGCAGGCCATCCCAGACCACATGGACATGGGGTCTTTCGGTCTTGCTCAGCTGGGCTGCAAGCCCGCGCTTGAGACCAAGGGTGGCGAGCTGGGCGGCAAATTCGACGACCAGTATCGCATAGGCAAAACGGCCCAGCGCATCGGCCCCATAAATGCGTCCGGCGATGAACAGGAACGGCAGACGTGCGGCCAGACGCAGCAGAAAGCCGAAAATATTGGTCCGTCCGCCTTTGGCCAGCGCGGCAATGTCTTCCTTGTTCTTGTCAGTAGGTGGTTGGCCGTCCAGCGCCCCTGCCCCAGCCGAGCCTGATGGTTCAGGACTGTTCAATTCGCTCTCCGGCTGGTCCGCTCCAAAGGCGACGGTCTATAGCAGTTTGGAGAATTTGTCATCATCATGCCTTGCTGGCCTATCGGCGTTCGGAAACCAGCGGCCTTTTCATGAGCTGGGTGACCACAGACTGAACATCCGCCTTGCCGGCCAGCAAGGCACAGACGGCATCGACAATCGGCATGTCAACCTGGCGCGCCTTCGCATCCTGCTGCAGGACGGGGGCGGTGGAGGCACCCTCGGCGACCGTTGTCCGGTCGGCCAAAAGCGATTCCGCCGACTGGCCCTCGCCCAGACCCCTGCCGAGCGAGAAGTTGCGCGAACGGGTGGATGAACAGGTCAGTACCAGATCGCCGAGACCGCAGAGACCGGACAAGGTGACCGCTCTGGCACCGCGCGCCGCGCCATAGCGGAGCATTTCGGCAAAACCGCGGCTGATCAGCGATGCCCTGGCATTCTGGCCCAGGCCAGCGCCGTCGACCACGCCGCAGCCGATCGCCAGGACATTCTTCACTGCGCCGCCGATTTCCGCGCCAATCACATCATCGGAATAATAAGGCCGGAAGGCGGTTTTGGCGATCAGCGGGTTGAGCGTGTCCCACAAGCTTTCGCTGTCGCATGCCAGCGTCAGGGCGGTCGGCAGGCCTTGCGCGACTTCGTGGGCAAAGGTCGGGCCGGACAGGACCGCGAGCGGATTGTCCGGCCGCAACTCGGTGACCACTTCGCTCATCAGCATCCGGCTCTCGGCCTCGATCCCCTTGCAGCATAGCAGCAGGGCCGCATCCGTCTCCGGCAGCGCCTCCAGCGTCGCTCGCAGATGCTGCGCAGGCGTGACCAGCAACAATATGTCGCAGGCCGCGATCCTGTCCCAATCCTGCGTCGCAAGGACGGTATCGCGTAGCCTGTAGCCGGCAAGAAAGGACCGGTTCTCGTGATCATGGTTGATCTGGTCGACAATTTCGGGCTCGCGCGCCCACAGCAGCAGTTCCTGTTGCCCTTCGGACAGGACCTGCGCCAGTGCGGTGCCCCAGGCGCCGGCGCCGATCACGGCGATCCTTGCACCTGCCCCGGTCATGCCTTGACCCCGGCGCCGCGTGCTTTTTCAGCGGTGGGGTCGAGCGGCCAGCGGGGCCGGGCGACAAAATCCAGCGGATCGGTGAGACCGGCGGCAAAACGCTCGGCCCCGGCCCAGGCGATCATCGCCGCATTGTCGGTGCACAGCCATTGCGGCGGGGCGGTGAAGGCCATCGCGTTTGCCTCCGCCACAGCTTCCAGCATCGCCCGAATCGGACCATTGGCAGCAACCCCGCCGGCGACCACGAGATGCGCGCAGGGTTCGTGCTCCGCGATTGCCTTTTCGAGTCGGTCGCGCAGGCAATCGACCACCGCCTGCTGAAAGGATGCAGCGATATCTTCCGGCCGGTGGGTGCCGCTTTGATGGGCGCGCACCACGGCACTTTTCAATCCGGCGAAGGAAAAATGCGGTTCGGCGGAGCGGATCAAGGGACGGGGCAGGGGAACGGCCCCGGGATCGCCCTGCCGGGCGAAGGCTTCGACCCGGGGGCCGCCGGGGTAGCCGAGGCCCAATATCTTCGCTGTCTTGTCAAAGGCTTCGCCGGCGGCATCATCGATGGTGGTTGCCAGTCGCCGATATTGGCCGACGCCTTCGACCCGCAATATCTGGCAATGGCCGCCGGACACCAGCATCAGCAAATAGGGAAAGGCCAGATCGGGATTGACCAGTCGCGGCGACAGCGCATGGCCTTCGAGATGAATGACGGCGATCAGGGGCTTGCCTGCGGCCATTGCCAGCGCCTTGCCGGTGACCAGGCCGACCATCACGCCGCCGATCAGACCGGGGCCGGCGGTGGCGGCGATTGCATCGACCTCGCTCAGCGACTTGCCCGATTCCGCCAGCGCCGCAGCGATCAGCGGCGTCAGAATCTCGGCGTGGGCGCGCGCGGCGATTTCGGGGACGACGCCGCCATAGGGGGCATGTTCGGCTTCCTGGCCAGCCAGTTTATGCGCCAGAATCTGCCGATCAGACGTGACTAGCGCGGCCGCCGTTTCGTCGCAGCTGGATTCAATTCCCAAGATCAGGCTCATTACCCTTTTACTTAGGCGCTCAAGCCATTAGGACAAGCGCTATCATGAGTGAAAACGGCAAAAAAGAGATTCTCGCCGGGCTGGACCGGCCCTTGCGTATCGGAACCCGCCAGTCGCCGCTGGCGATGGCACAGGCCGAAATGACCGCCAATGCATTGCTGTCTGCGCAAGGCTGGCGGCGCGAGCAGGTGGAACTGGTGCCGATGATTGCCAGCGGCGACAAGATTCTGGATCGGGCGCTGGCGGAAGTCGGCGGCAAGGCATTGTGGACCAAGGAACTGGATCATGCGCTCGCCAGCGGTGAAATCGACTGCGCTGTGCACAGCATGAAGGATGTTGAAACCATCCGGCCGGATGAATTCATCCTGGGAGCGATGCTGGAGCGGGCCGATATCCACGACCGCCTGATCGGGGCGGAGTCGATGGACGCGCTGGCGGAAGGCGCCATCGTTGGCACCGCCTCTCCGCGTCGCAAGGCCCAGCTTTTGCGGCAAAGGAGCGATCTCGATATCCGCCTGATCCGGGGCAATGTGCAGACAAGGCTGCAGAAAATCGAGGACGGGGAATATGATGCGACCCTGCTCGCGGCCGCCGGTCTGAACCGTCTGGACATGGAAGATGTCGGAACCGAGATCTCCGATGACATCATGCTTCCGGCACCCGCACAAGGCGCGGTCGGGATCGAGATCCGGGCCGAAGACCGCCATGTCCGTCATCTGATGCGCGCGATATCATCGACCGAGACGTTTCGGGCGGTGATCGCTGAACGCCTGTTTCTGAAACAATTGACCGCCGACTGTCACAGCCCGGTCGCCGCACTGGCAGTGATTGACGGCGCGACGGTGCATCTGCGCGCGGAAATCTTGTTGCCCGACGGTTCCGAATTTGTCGCGGATAGCGCCAGTTTCGACATCGGCGATGTTTCGGCTCCCGCCATATTGGCAGACACGCTTCTGGGGCAGGCTAGCGCCGAATTGAAAGCCATATTTGGAAAATGATTCGTCCGCTGTTGATCCTGCGGCCGCTTGCCGGTGCGCTGCAGACCGAGCGGCGGGCGAAAGATCTGGGATTGGAGACGGTGGTGGATCCGCTGTTCACCGTCGAACCAATCGCATGGACCGGTCCGGCAGCCGAGGATTATGATGCATTGTTGCTGACCAGCGCCAATGCGGTGAAATATGGCGGAGCACAACTGGACCATTATCGATCATTGCCCGTTCTGGCGGTGGGCGAGAAGACGGCAACAGCAGCAAAAAATGCCGGATGGGACCTAGCGGAAACCGGAGTATCCAGCGGACAGCATCTGCTCGACCAGCTGGTGGCAGGCCGGTATCGTCATATTTTATGGCTGGCAGGCGAACAGCATAGCGCGCTCGATGCCGGGGAACGGGAACTGGATACTGTCCCGGTCTACCGTTCGAAGGCGATCGCGCTGGGCGATCGGGCGATCGCCTGCCTGCAAACGGAAACAATGATCTTGATCCACTCGGCTCGCGCGGCTCGGCAGCTCGTATCGGAACTGGACCGCCTGCACATAGAGCGGGGCCGACATCATGCCATGGTCTTTTCCGCCAAGGTGGCCGAAGCGGCAGGGCAGGGATGGCGGAGCCTGAGCACGGCGGACCGTCCGGACGACGACGCTTTACTGTCTCTGGCGACCGGACTATGCCAGCGCCAATGAGAATATTTGGTTCGCCATATGGCCGGGCCGGGAAAGGAAACCGGAATGAGCCGAGATTTTGAACGGCAGTCGGCAGCGGCCGGCAAGAATAATTTGACGCGCAATGTGCTGATCTTGATGGTCGTGGCCTTCATTGGCGGCGCGATCCTGACCGGCTGGATCCTGTCCCGCTACAATCCCTTCGATACCGCGCCGGACACGCAAACTGCTGCGGTTATCAGCAGCGATGACGCCGAAGCAGAAGCGAACCCGGCAAACGCCCTTGCCAACCGGATCGATGCGGACGGCACCGTCCTCCCATCACAGGGGCAGGCGATTGAAGTTGCGCCTGCTGCGACACTGACGCCCGACCGGGAACGTGCGCTCACGGCCCGCGTCGCAGATCTGGAGGACCGCTTGTCGCGGATCAATGTGCAGGCGCAGGCGGCATCGGGCAATGCCGCCCGGGCGGAGGGTCTGCTGATCGCCTTCGCTGCGCGTCGGGCGCTCGATCGGGGGTCGCCGCTCGGCTATATCGATCCCCAGTTGCGCGTTCGCTTCGGCGAGGCGCAGCCCAAGGCGGTGACGACGATCATCAACGCCTCCCGCCGGCCAGTGACGCTGGAAGAGCTGGCGTCGGGACTGGACGATCTGG
>NZ_JBGTDD010000079.1:0-26343 GCF_041748495.1 Parasphingorhabdus sp. | reverse complement strand
GACCCGGTGCCGCCGCCGCTGACCGACTTTCCATCCGGCTATGAGAGCATGGGCGCCAGCCTCGACCTGCACAGCTTCAAGCCCGAACTGCACCGCTGGCGCTTCAACCGGAAAACCGGAGAAACCCGCGAAGAGACGCTTTTCGATGACTATCCGGTCGAATTCGGAATTTTCAACCGGCAATATGCCGGACGGCCCTATCGCTATATCTATAGCGTCACCGGCGAGCCGGGCTGGTTCCTGTTCAACGGCCTGACCAAACATGATCTGGAAACCGGCGAAGCGGAACATCTTTCCTTCGGCGAGCAACGCTTCGGCTCGGAAGCCCCCTTCATTCCGCGCGTGAACGCACAGTCGGAAGATGACGGCTATCTGATCAGCTTCGTCACCGACATGAAGCAGGACCGCAGCGAGTGCATCATTATCGATGCCCGAAATCTATCGGCAGGACCGGTGTGCACGATCATCCTGCCCCACCGTATATCCAGCGGCACCCATGCGTGCTGGGCATCGAGGGAGCATTTGGGACAATGATCCTCTCCCCTTGCGGGAGAGGACAAGTGGAACTTGCCAGCTTGCTGGCTAGTGAAACTCGGTGAGGGGTAGGCGGACTACGCCCCCTCTCCAACGTCGCCGAGCGACCAAGCTTGCAAGGCTTTGCTGTCCTCTCCCTCCAAGGGAGAGAATCACTTCAATCAAACAACTCCCCGTCACTGGCTTTCCCCGCCGGCGGATTCAGCCCGAGATGCTTCCACCCCCGGTCATTGAGCGCCCGCCCTCTCGCCGTCCGGGCAATCAGTCCGAGCTGGATCAGATAGGGCTCGATCACTTCCTCGATCGTATCGCGCGGCTCACTAAGGCCGGCAGCGAGCGTTTCCACACCGACCGGCCCACCCTTGTAGATATCGGCGATCATATGAAGATAGCGCCGGTCCATGGCGTCAAGACCGATATGGTCGACCTCCAGCCGGGTCAGCGAAGCATCGGCGGTCTTCTGGTCAACAATTCTGGTCCCCGCAACATTGGCGAAATCCCGCACCCGCCTCAGCAGGCGGCCAGCGATCCGCGGCGTCCCCCGCGCCCGGCGCGCCACCTCGGTGGCGCCATCGGGCGCAATCTCCAGATCGAGCAGCCGCGCCGCCCGGTGCACGACTTTTTCCAGTTCCTCGGTCGAATAGAAATTCAGCCGCACCGGAATCCCGAACCGGTCGCGCAGCGGCGTCGTCAGCAGCCCCTGCCGCGTGGTCGCCCCGATCAGGGTGAAGGCGGGCAGGTCGATCCGCACCGAGCGCGCCGACGGCCCCTCACCGATGATCAGGTCCAGCGCGCGGTCTTCCATCGCCGGATAGAGGATTTCCTCGACCACCGGATTGAGCCGGTGGATCTCGTCGATGAACAGCACATCACCTTCTTCGAGATTGGTCAGCAAAGCCGCAAGATCACCGGACTTGGCAATCACCGGTCCGGAAGTGGCGCGAAAACCAACCCCCAGCTCCCGCGCAATGATCTGCGCCAGCGTGGTCTTGCCCAGCCCCGGCGGGCCAAAGAACAGCACATGATCGAGTGCCTCCTTGCGGCTCTTCGCCGCCTCGATAAACACCCGCAAATTACCCCGCGCCGCCTCCTGCCCGATAAATTCGTCGAGCGTTTTCGGACGCAAAGCGGCGTCGATGTCCTCAACTTTACGTTCGGCCGACATCATGCGGTTATCGTCTGCCTCATTCGTCATGCTGAACTCGTTTCAGCATCCCGCGAGATTTGGCAGGCACACCAGCCGAGAGAGGTCCTGAAACAAGTTCAGGATGACGCGAATATGAAGCCATCACCGCGCCGCCTTCTTCAGGGCCAGCCGGACCAGCGCATCCAGCGTCGCGCCATCCCCGGCCTCAGCATCCGCCGCCGCCACCGCAGCGCTCGCGTCTGCAGGCTTGAAACCGAGATTCTGCAGCGCGCTCACCGCATCAGCGCTGTTGCTCGACGGCGCATGGATCACCCCGCCGGCGCCGACAATCGGATCGGTCGCGATCCCCCCGACCTTGTCCTTGAGCTCGTTGACTATCCGCAGCGCCAGTTTCGGTCCGACACCATTGGCCCGCGTGACCATCGCCTTGTCACCCATCGCTATGGCGCGCGAAATCTCGCCCGGTTCCAGCGCCGACAGGATCGCCAGCGCCACCTTGCCGCCGACGCCCTGGACCGAGATCAGCAAACGGAACCAGTCGCGCTCCGAGCCGCTGGCAAAGCCCATCAGGCGTATGTCGGTCTCGCTGACCTGCATTTCGGTATAGATGGTCGCGCCATCGCCCTTGCCGCCGATCGCACCGATGGTGCGCGACGAGCAGAACACCAGATAGCCGACACCCTGCACATCGAGCACGATATTATCGGTGCCGATTTCGTCGATGGTGCCGGTCAGTTTTGCGATCATGCGTGTGTTTTAGCGCGGCAGGCGAATCTGTCGAGTTTTTGTTTTGTTCTTTTCGGTCTCACCGTTTCCGATGATGCGCATGGGTTATCGCCACCGCCAGCGCATCGGCAGCATCTGCGCCGGCCAGCTTCACGCCCGGCAGCAATATCCGGATCATCGCCTGCACCTGATCCTTGTCCGCCTTGCCAACGCCGACCACCGATTTCTTCACCGTCCGAGCCGAATATTCGCCGACCTCGATTCCGGTCCGCGACGCGCCGAGTAGCACGACTCCACGCGCTTGCCCGAGCTTTAGGGTGCTTTGCGGATTGCTGTTGACGAACACTTCCTCGACCGCCGCGGCATTGGGCTTATATTCCAGCAGCAGATCAGTCAGCGCCAGGTCAAGCTGCAGCAACCGGCTGGCCAGCGCCATTTTTGGATCGGTCTTGATCTGGCCATTGGCGATATGGGACAGCCGATTGCCGTCCGCCACGATCACGCCCCAGCCGGTGGCACCGAGACCTGGGTCAAGGCCGAGAATGATCATCTCAGATCGCCCGCATCATATGGGTAGCCCTATACGGCGACCGACAAAGGTCATCAGCAGATACAGGCTGACGGTCAGCACGCAGCCCGCCGCCAGCGACAGCCAGAAGTTGATTCCGCTGCGCAGAAGCATCGGAATCAACAAGAACATTGGAAGAGATGGAAGCACATACCAGAAGGTCGCTTCGGCGTGCAGCGCCATATTTTCCGCGTCAGGCCGCGCAAACCACAGAAAGATCATGCCGAGTATCGAAATCAGCGGCAGCGAGGCAACCAGCGCCCCGAAACTCGGCTGACGCTGGGCAATACCTGCCACCAGAGCCACGATCACTCCTGCGAGAGCGGCCTTGGCGGCAAATTCCCACATCACTCAGCGTTCAGTTTTTCCATGATTTCGTCGGACACGTCATAATTGCCCCAGACGGTCTGCACGTCATCATCCTCTTCCAGCATATCGATCAGGTTGAGCAAGGTTTCCGCCTGCTCCTGATCCACTTCGACCTGCACCGAGGGCCGCCAGGCCAGCTTCACGCTCTCCGCTTCACCCAGCGCCTTTTCCAGGGAACCGGACACTTCGTGCAGATCTTCCATTGCGGTCCAGATTTCATGGCCGTCGGTATCGGAGGAAATATCATCGGCCCCTGCTTCCATTGCGGCTTCCAGAACCTTTTCCTCATCACCAGCACTCGCCGGATAGTGAATATAGCCGACCCGGTCAAAACCGTGCGAAACCGAACCACTTTCGCCCAGATTGCCCCCATTTCGTGACATGATTGTACGAACATTGGTAAAAGTGCGGTTATTATTGTCGGTCAGCGTCTCGATGATCAGCGACACGCCGCCCGGACCAAAACCTTCATAGCGGATCTCGGTATAGTCGTCGCCTTCGTTGGCCGACGCCTTTTCGATCGCCCGCTGGATATTGTCCTTCGGCATCGACACCGCCTTGGCGCTGTTAACCGCCAGCCGCAGCCGCGGATTGAAATCAGGATCGGGCATGCCGGACTTCGCCGCCACGGTTATCTCGCGAGAAAGCTTGGAAAATTGCGCAGCCCGCTTCTTGTCCTGCGCGCCCTTGCGGTGCTTGATGTTGTTAAATTTACTATGGCCTGCCATATGATTCGTCCGTTGTTTGGATTGTTCAATTGGGGGTTCTTTGCCGCATGTTCGAGGCCAACTCAACCATTGGATGGGCAATCGGTCGCTTGACCACAACGGCAGTGGATCTGCTGGCCTTCATCCGCACCCCGAGACTCGACCATCCAGGCAGCAGGACCCTTGGAAAAGCAACGGATCTTGCCTGGCTTTTTGCCGTCAACCTGATCATCGTCGTAGCCATTGCGGCCATATTATTTCCGATCATGCTGGCGCTCGATGTCGGGATGTCGAGCAGCATGTCCGCCCTGTTCAACCGTCCGGTCTGGCAGTTGCTGCTGTTTGTGGTGGTCGCTGGTCCGATTGTCGAAGAATTGATGTTCCGTCTCTGGCTGAGCGGGTCACCGAGGCTCTTGGTGCCGTTCTTCGGTCTTCTGGCCTGGTTGGCGGGATCATCCGGATTGGCGCAGCTGGGGTGGATGGACAGCAATGGTCTCGGCGTCAAAATACTGTTGGCGGCGATCGTTGCGATCGTCGTTATCGGCATGATCATCGTCTGGAAACACAGGGTGCCGCGATGGTTTGTTCGCGTCTTCCCGCTGCTCTTCTGGAGCCAGGCGCTGCTCTTTGGTTTCGTGCATGTCTTCAACTATGCGGGCGACAATCCCGCCGCCTTGCTGCCCTTTGTCCTGCCGCAGCTGGTCGGCGGCCTGATCTGGGGCTATGCCAGAATATGCTACGGCTGGTGGGCCAATATCGCCTTGCACATGGCCTATAATCTGGTGGCGATAAGTGGATTGCTGTACATGTTGTGCACGGGGTCGGATCTCGCCTAGGCAATGACTACCGCGGTACCGGAAGCGGACACCATCAGCATGGATCCCTTCTCGCCGACGACTTCATAGTCGAGATCAACCCCGACGACCGCGTTGGCGCCGACCTTCGCTGCCTCCGCTTCCATTTCCGCCAGCGCTTCATCCCGGGCCCGTTTCAGGACATTTTCATATTTTCCCGAACGGCCCCCGACAATATCGGTGATACTGGCAAACAGGTCACGGAACAGATTCGCGCCAACGATGACCTCGCCGATCACGATCCCGCGATAGTCGCGGATCGCACGGCCTTCGATCGATGGTGTGGTGGTGATGATCATCGACATTCTCCCGATTTGCTCGGACAAATTCTAGCCGATCAGTCAGGCAAGCCCAAGCGCGGATTTATAGGTGTCCAATATCGCTTCCATTTCCTGCCGGTCGTGGGTTTCCATTTTCCGCAAGCGCACGATCTGGCGCATGATCTTGGCGTCATAGCCCTGCGATTTCGCTTCCGAATAGACGTCGCGAATATCGTCCGCCATGCCTTTTTTCTCTTCTTCCAGCCGCTCGATACGCTCGATAAACAGACGCAACTGGTCTGCGGCAACATTGCCTTCGCTCATTCTCTTATTCCTTTGAATATTTTGTCCGGATTCGAAACCCGTCTTTAAGAGGCGTCGGCGTTTTTGGCCACGCTTTCCTTCATCTTTTTCAGCCGTTCCGGCGTCGCCTCGGTCTGATATTTGCTCTTCCATTCGTTGGTGGGCATGCCGTGGATGGCCTCGCGGGCCTCATCCTTGGACATCGAGCCACCCGCTGCTACAGTCGCTTCCATCACCCAGTCGGCCAGGCAGTTGCGGCAAAAGCCCGCCAGCCCCATCAGATCAATATTTTCCGCATCATGGCGGTGTTGCAGATGCTTGACCAGACGGCGAAAAGCGGCGGCGGCAGCGGCATCGGATATTTGTTCGGTCATGTTCGTTTCCGTTGTTTTTTGTTTTCAACCTGTCATGAAACAGGAATAGGCACGGCGCAGACAAAGCGCCACTAAGGAATTTGTACATGGTATCGCCGATCTTCTCCCGCAACCGCAAGGTCAAAATCCTGGCCACGCTCGGACCCTCCAGCAGCAGCCCCGAAATGATCGAAAAAATGTACCGGGCCGGGGTCGACGCCTTCCGGATGAACATGAGTCACGGAGAGCATGAGGCGCATGCCGCCAATGTGCGGTCGATCCGGGCGCTCGAGAAGAAAATTGGTCGGCCGATTGCCATTCTCGCAGACCTGCAGGGGCCAAAGCTGCGCATCGGTACCTTTGCCGAACCAGCGGTGATGCTGCACGACGGGACCCGGTTCACGCTCGACATGATCCAGAAAAAGGGCGACGCAACCCGCGTCAACCTGCCCCACAGGGAGATATTGAGCACGCTGCAGCCCGGCCATACCTTGCTGCTGGACGATGGCAAGATCCGGCTTCAGGTGATCCGCTCTGATGGCAATAGCGTCGAGACCGAAGTGATTGTCGGCGGGATAATTTCCGATCGCAAGGGCGTCAATGTACCGGAAGTGGTGCTGCCGGTCAGCTCGCTGACCGACAAGGATCGCAAGGACCTGACCTTCGCGCTGGAACAGGATGTCGACTGGATCGCGCTCAGCTTCGTCCAGCGCCCGGAAGATGTGGCCGAAGCACGGCGATTGATCGGCGGCAAGGCGGCCTTGCTCGCCAAGATCGAAAAGCCCGCTGCGATCGACCGCCTCGACGAGATACTCGAACTGTCCGATGCGGTGATGGTCGCGCGCGGTGATCTTGGCGTCGAGCTGTTGCCGGAACAGGTGCCGCCGCTGCAAAAGAAGATTGTGGCGGCAGCGCGCAAGCTTGGCCGGCCGGTGGTGGTTGCCACGCAGATGCTTGAATCGATGATCAAATCGCCGACGCCGACCCGGGCCGAAGTGTCGGACGTCGCAACCGCCATTTACGACGGCGCCGATGCCATCATGCTGTCGGCCGAATCCGCCGTCGGCGACTGGCCGATCGAAGCGGCGACGATGATGGACCGGATTGCCGCGCAGGTGGAAAATGATCCCTCTTATGCCGACCGGGTCCATTTCACCGAAACCGTACCCGATGAAACGACCGCCGACGCTCTGGCCGCGGCCAGCTATAATATCGCCCGCACGATCAAGACGTCGGCGATCGTCTGCTACACATCTTCCGGTTCGACCGCTCGCCGCATGGCACGCGAACGGCCCTCTGTGCCGCTGCTCGTGCTTACCCCCAACCGCCATACCGCGCGGCGAGTCGGACTATTGTGGGGTGCCTATGCCGTCATCACCCGCGATGTCACCGATTTTGAGGAAATGATCGGCAAGGCCAAACGGATGGCGCTGCGCCACGGACTGGGCGAGGCGGGTTCCCGATTGATCGTCTGCGCGGGCGTGCCCTTCGGTACGCCGGGCTCGACCAATCTGCTCCACATCGTGCGATTGATCGGCGATGAACTCAAGCGCCGCTAGAGCAGATCACAAGCCCTTAGCTCGCTATCCAGGGTCGCCCTGTCCCGAAAATGATGTCCGGCCAGACCGACTGACCGGCCGGCTTCGATATTGTCGAGCCGGTCGTCTATGAAGAGACATTGCTCGGCGCGGCAGGAAAAGCGATCCAGGGCCATTGTGAATATGGCGGTTTCCGGCTTCATCAGCTTCTCTTCTCCGGAAATGACGATATCGGAAAATAGATCAAATATCGGTGCCATGGGGCGAAACTGGCTCCAGGATTCGGCGCCAAAATTGCTGATGGCAAACAGCGGCACACCGCGCGCTGCCAGGCGCCTGACCAGTTCGAGCATGCCCTCGACCGGTCCGGGTATGGTTTCCGGAAACCGCCGGGAATAGGCAAGGATATGCTCGGCATATTGCGGGAATTGGCGGCTCCGTTCGGCTACCATTTCGGCAAAGGGGCGTCCGGCATCATGCTGGAAATGCCATTCGGGAGTCACGACATGGGCCAGAAACCAGTCCAGCTCTTCCGGATCGTCGATCAGCTTGGCAAACAGGCAGCGCAAATCCCAGCGATACAGGACATTGCCTATATCGAAGATGACGGTGTCAATTTTGGGAATGGCAGATGCTTCTGCCACGATAAAGTCGTTTAGCCCTGACGCGCCTTGAACCGGCGATTCGTCTTGTTGATCACATAGGTGCGACCACGGCGACGGATGACGCGGCAGTCCCGGTGACGGTTTTTAAGCGACTTCAAAGAGTTGCGGACTTTCATTTTGGTACCACGCCTTGATTTTCTGAATTTCTTGAAGCAGCCGTGCTGCGCTGAAGCAGGGCAATTAGGGAGGGTGGCCAGCAAAGTCAAGCGACCAGCGCTATTCTCCGCGAATTTCGCCCAGCTTGCGCTCCCAGGCCAGCGCATGAGCGACAATCACGTCGAGATCGGCATGTTGCGGCTGCCAGGGAAAGCGCTCCATGATCGCCCGATTGTCGGAAATCAGCGAATCGGGATCACCGGCGCGCCGCCCTTCCATTGCCCGCTCGATCCGCATGTTGGTGACCCGGTCGACGGCATCGAGCACTTCGAGCACCGAAAAACCGCGCCCATAACCGCAATTGAGCAAATGATTGCGATCCGGCTCCGCGATTAATGCTTGCAGCGCCAGCACATGGGCCGCAGCCAGATCCGAGACATGGATATAGTCGCGCACACCAGTGCCGTCGGGCGTGTCATAATCGGTCCCGAAGACCGCGACATTTTCGCGCTTGCCGAGCGCGGCCTCGACCGCAACCTTGATCAGATGTGTGGCACCGGCGGTCGACTGACCGGTCCGTGCCTGCGGATCGGCGCCGGCAACGTTGAAATAGCGCAAGGCACAAAAATTCAGGTCATGCGCTGCCGAAACATCCTGCAGCATATGTTCGGTCATCAATTTCGACATGCCGTAGGGGTTGATCGGCAATTGCGGCGTGCTTTCGCTGACCGGGCTTTCCTCGGGGATGCCATAAGTCGCGGCGGTCGATGAGAAGATGAAGTGACGCACCCCGCCGGTTACCGCCGATTCGATCAGGCTGCGGCTCTTCGCGCTATTGTTGTGATAATATTTGAGCGGGTCTGCGACCGATTCCGGCACGATGATCGAACCGGCAAAATGCATGATCGCGCCGATATGGTCCGCTTCGATGATATGTGCGAGCAAGGCGCTATCTTCGATATCGCCTTCGCGAAAGGCCACGCCCTCCGGCACCGCCCAGCGAAAACCGGTGGTCAGATTATCGATCACCGAAACCGGCCAGCCGGCATCCTGCAAGGCAAGCACGGCGTGGCTGCCGATATAGCCGGCCCCGCCGGTGACTAGAATGGTGAACGGTTTCGCCATGGTTCTCAAATCCCTGTAACTTCCCGATATCAGCGGTTTAACGCGCTGTTTCCGTGATCCGGATAAACGCGGTCGCCGGCGGATGCAATTTTTTACCGCAGTCTCGGCGAATATGCGCTAATATCTGCCGGGGCACATAAAGGAGTTAGTAATATGGCCGGTTTTCCATCATTTGGGCCAGTGGCACTGGCGGCTTTGCTGCTGTCAGGATGCGCGGCAATGACACCGCCGATCGATGTCACCCGGTTTCACAACGCACAGGTTGCGCCGATTGTGCCGGGCAGTGTCACTATCCAAGCCAATGTCACGGAAGAGGGCCATAGCCGCAGCATCGAATATGCGACTTATTCTGCTGCCCTTCTGCAGGAATTGCAGCGTCTGGGCTTTACCGAAGCCCGCGATGATCGGGCCAATAGCCAATATGTTGTGCGCTACACGATTGATCGGGCGGTGTTGAGCGCCGGCGGAGTCCGGTCCCCCGTCTCGGTCGGCGTTGGCGGCAGCACCGGAAGCTATGGTTCCGGCGTCGGCCTGGGGATTGGCATCAATCTCGGCAGTCAGCCGAAGGACAAGATCGCCACCGAATTGTCGGTCCGCATCGCCCGGCGCGACAATGGCTCTGTCGTCTGGGAGGGCCGCGCCTGGGTCGAGGCCAAGCAAGGGTCACCGGCAGCCCAGCCCGGTCTGGCTGCAGCCAAATTGGCCGAAGCATTATTCAGGGACTTCCCCGGAGAGTCCGGAACCACTATCAGGGTGCCATGAGTATTCAAATCACCAGCGCATTCGATAGCGGCAATATCGAAGTTAACGAGATCAGCGGCACCACCGCAAATCTTTCCATCCGCAAGGACAAGGACAGTGATTTCTTTCAATGGTTTCATTTCCGTGTGAGCTGCCAGATTGGCGACGAAGTGGAACTGAACATTGGCGGCCTGAAGGAATCCGCCTATCCGCAAGGCTGGCCCGACTATAACGCCTGTGTCAGCGAGGACCGGGAATATTGGGGCCGCGCGGCAAGCCGCTATGACGAGGACAGCGGCACGCTGTCGATCCGCTATATCGCGAGCAGCAATATCGTCTGGTTCGCCTATTTCGCACCCTACAGTATCGAGCGCCACCATGATCTGATCGCCGAAACCGCAGGCTTTGAAGGCATAGAAGTGCGTACGCTGGGCCATAGTCTGGAAGGCCAGCCAATCGACTGCATCGAACTGGGCAGCGGCGAAAAGCAGGTCTGGCTTTATGCCCGTCAGCATCCGGGCGAAAGCATGGCCGAATGGTGGATGGAAGGCGCGCTGGAAATGCTTACCGACGCTGCCGATCCCCATGCTCGCTTGCTGCTGCAGCGCTGCCGCTTCCATATCATCCCCAATATGAACCCAGATGGTTCGTGCAGAGGGCATCTGCGAACCAATTTCGCCGGTACCAATCTCAACCGCGAGTGGCACGAGCCCAGCGCGAAAAAATCTCCCGAAGTGCTGTGCGTCCGCAATGCCATGGACAGCAGCGGGGTCAATTTTGCCATGGATGTCCACGGCGACGAAGCGATCCCGGCGGTATTCATTGCCGGATTTGAAGGCATTCCCTCGATCACCGACGCGCAGCTGGAGACCTATCACGACTACCGCAACCGCCTCGCCCGGCGCACGCCGGACTTCCAGACCAACCTCGGTTATCCCACCGCCGCCAAGGGCAAGGCCAATCTGTCGATGTCGACCAATCAGGTCGCCGAACGCTTTGGCGCGGTCGCGATGACCCTGGAAATGCCGTTCAAGGATAATCGGGATCTGCCCGACCCCGAACAGGGCTGGTCTCCCGAGCGCAGCCATTTGCTCGCCCGCGAATGTCTGGCAACGCTGGCCGAGATGATCGACAAAATCTGAAGAAGCGGCGGAGAGCCGCGGATCAAGTTCGAACCCGAAGGGCTCGCGAGCGCGACTGCGCGTCGCTCGGTTGGGGCGCCCCATTGGAGCCACGAGCGAGGCAAGCTGGCGCGAGATAGCAAAAATGGCGGAGAAGGAGCCCGTAAAACAGCGCTTCCTGCATCACCGTCCGCTAGCCCATCATAACAGCATCTCCCGCTTCTAAAGGAAGACTGAATCACATATTACACTGCTGGCAAGAACGAGTTTTTCAACACGATCGGGTTCAAAGCGGTTGGTCAGTTTTTAGGTGGTTTGGGGAATTGCGGACATTGCGGAATGTCTTGCATCTGTTGATCAACTATATCGGGATCAGTATCGACGCCTTGAGCCCCCCCGTCGCGCGGTTTTCCAGTAACAGATTGCCGCCATGCGCGTGGACAATTGTAAGAGCCGTGGACAGCCCCAGGCCATGCCCCCCGGCTCCACGGCTACGGGACTCATCACCTCGGATAAACGGCTGCATTATCTCCTCCATCTGGTCTTCCGGCACACCCGGGCCTTCATCCCGGATATCAATCCGGGCAATATCGCCGTCATTGACGACGCTCACATGAGCGACACGGCCGTAGCGCACTGCATTGTCGATGAGATTCTCGATAGCACGACGCAAGGTAGCCGGGCGGCAACGCAGTCGCAGCTGAGCACTCTGGCCGTCGAATATCACGGGCAGGCCGGTGGCCGCCATGTCGAGACAGACGCTGTCTACCAGGGCGGCAAGATCGACATCCCGCGCGTCTTCGGTGGGCGTAGAGCCTCTCAGAAACTGGAGCACGGACAAAACCATCGCCTCCATTTCATCGAGCGTGCGCAGCAGCATCTCCCGTTCCGTCGCATCTTCGAGAAACTCCACCCTCAGTCGCAGGCGCGCGAGCGGTGTTCGAAGGTCGTGGGAGATGGCGGCAAGCATCTGCGTCCTTCCGGAAATCAGCCGCTGCAATTGGAACTGCATCTGATTGAATGCCTTGGCGGCCACGCGCACGTCGTCCGGACCGCCCTCGTCCAGCGGCGGAGCGTGGAGTTCCCGCCCGATCTGGGAGGCCTGCGTCGCGAATAGCTTGAGTGGCCGGGTTGCCCGTTCCATAAGGAAATAAGCCGCTATCCCAACCATTATGACCGACAGGAGAATATATAATGCCGCACTGTCGGCGAGGAACGAGCGACCGTCATTGAGCGCTCCTTCGAAACGAACAGTGCCACCATCAGGAAAGCCGAAGTCGATGAGCAGTATCTGGCTATAGTCGTCGTCCAAGACATTCGCGGTGACCTGCGTCAACGACGACTGATGAACTGGGAGGATGCACGCAGACCAAACCAGGCCATCAGGTGTTGAAGCGCGCAGCGTTGCATCAATTTCAGCCTGAATCGGTGTCGATTCACATTCCACATGCCCAAACCGCTTTCCTGTTTCAACTTTGAGGAAGCGGCTGTTAGCCGTTTCCAATACAGAACGACGGCGATCGCCGGTCCGTCCAGCCGCCAGTTCCACATAACCGGCGATGCGTTCCGTCAGGTCGAGCGTATCCGCCGTAGCGAGGGTTTCAGAACGGTCTGCTGCATAGACCAGCAAGGCGATGATATGCGAAAGCAGCAGTGTCCCCACAAGGATTACAATCGTTTGCCATTTGAGGGATGTGGGTCGAATTCTCATCTGGCTTCAACCTCGGCTACGAACAAATAGCCTCGCCCCCAGACCGTCCGGATCAGCATGGTGCCCGGCATGCCTTTACTGTCGAGCTTGCGACGTAAACGGCTGACCTGTGTATCAATGCTCCGACTGAACGGGACGGGAATATAGCCGTTGGTCATTTCGGAAAGATCATAGCGACTGAGAATTTTTCCGGCATTGGCAATGAAGGTTGACATCAGAGCAGCTTCGGTCGCCGACAGAGTCACCGACAGGCCGTCCTCACCGATGACTTCCATATTTTCCGGACGAAATGTCCAATCGGAAAATTGATACTCAAGCGGCGCTCGATACCGCACAGAACCCTCTTGGCGCCGCCGAAGGACGGCTTTGATCCGCGCCAGAAGCTCCCGTCCGCTAAAGGGTTTTGTCACATAATCGTCTGCTCCTAGTTCCAGACCAAGAACCCGATCCATTTCCTCGTCGCGCGCCGTGAGCATGATGATGGGAGTCTCATAGCCCTTGCGACGGAGATCCCGACAAATCTCGAAACCGTCCCGCACCGGTAACATGACATCCAGAATGATGACGTCCGGCTGGCCCGATTCCATCACCGCATCAAGCTGCTTGCCGTCTGGTAATACTATGGGTTCGTAGCCACCCTGGCGCAGCAGGCGTTCAATCAACTCACAGAGTTCGGGGTCGTCGTCGATGATTGCTATCCGGGCAGCCGCCGCGTTCGTGGACGGTGCATTCAGCATATATGGTGACCGGGGACGATTCATGGCTGCTTGACCTCTTGACCCGCGTCTTCTCGATGCAAAATTGCACACTCGCAAGGTCCCGCTGCTTCTGGGGCCACGAGTGAAAGGTCGAGGTCGATCGCTCCACCTCCAAGGTGCAAGAAACGCACCTCATTTGCAACATAGTCCAGCAATTGTTGCAATTTGTTGCAATTTCATCCTTTCTCGCTCTCGGGTGCCGGACTTATATCCCCAATCATGATAAGCCCAACACCCGCAAATCCGGATACCGCCCCTGTTGCTGCGGCACCGCAGTCCCTCTATTCCGCGCTTGTGGTCGCGGGCAGCCGCAAAGGAGCGGAGGATCTCCTCGCCAAGGAGGGCGGCGTTTCACACAAATGTTTCATCAACATCGCGGGGGAGCCGATGCTCCTTATCGTGGTGAGGGCGCTGCTGGAAAGTGGCCGCATCGGCCATGTGGTCGTCTCGGTAGACGAGGCAGCAAGGGGGAAGACCGAAGCTCTGCTTGCTCCGCTCGGCGGCCATATCACAGTCGTCGAAGCGCAGTCGACTCTTGGATCGAGCGTTCTTGGCGCAATAGACGAGATTCCCGATCTGTTGCCGCTCGTTATCACCACAGGCGACAACGCGCTGCATACACCCGAAATGGTCCGCTATTTTTGTGACGAACTGGATCAATCCGAATGTGACGCAGCGCTCGGCCTTACTCTCGCGGAAATCCTGCTGAAGAAATTCCCCGAGGGAAACCGGGCATTCCATCGATTTCGCGATATTCAGGTTTCAGGCTGCAATATCTATGCACTGCTCAATCGCGAGAGCGTCGAATGCGCCCGGGTTTTTGACAGTGGAGGCCAGTTTGCGAAAAAGCCATGGCGGTTCTTCGCCTCGTTCGGGCTTGCCGCATTCCTCGTCTATAAATCCCGGATGGCAACTTTTACGCAATTCCTCTCGCTGCTCTCCCGCGGGGTCCATGCAAAGGTGCAACCGATCTTCATGCCCTTCCCGGAAGGTCCGATCGATGTCGACCGCCTGTCCGACTGGCACCTCGCGGAACGCATAATCCTGGAACGCAGACACTCTGCATCCGGCACGTCAGGCCATCAAGAAAGCGGCTGACCCATGGCTGATCTTCTTGTCCAATTGTCGTTCGCAGCAAGCGCCGCCGCGGTTTTCATATTTGACGCCTTCGGTACTCTCTTCTCGCGATTCCACTGGGTTTCGCTGCTATCGGCCATCCTGCTGGCCTATTTTTGCTGGCTTCATCAGCGTCGGGAGGACGAGCATGTGCGGGCTGTGCATTTCCTTGCATTTCTCTTTCCCCGCAAGATCTGGCTGCATCGCTCCGCCCTGCTCGACTACCGTTTCGTGCTGTTTGACAAGGTCATGCTGGGACTTGTCATCGGGCTGGCGGGGCTTGTCAGCCATTGGGCCTGGGACGCGCCGACCGCGTCGGAACCGAGCTTCGCGTTCGGAAATTCACAGCCGGGGCTTGGCATGCTTGCGGCTTATACTGCCGTTCTGCTGATAGTAGAAGATTTCCTCAGGTACTGGGCTCACCGGCTGATGCACCAAAGCCCGCTGCTCTGGCAGTTTCACAAGGTCCATCACTCTCCGGAAGTTCTGGTCCCGCTCTCGCAAATGCGCACACATCCGGTGAACGGCATCATCAATCTGATCCGCAGCGGACTTGCGGTGGCGATTGTCACAAGTGCATTCCTGCTCGCGTTCCCCGGCGAGCTTACCGTCATTTCGATCCTGGGAGTGAATGCGGGGCGCTTGCTGTTCGATATCATGGGATCGAACCTGCGACATTCGCACGTCTGGCTGAGTTTCGGCCCGACGCTTTCCCGCATCTTTATCAGCCCGGCGCAGCACCAGATTCATCACAGCAAAGCGCCGGAACATCGCAATCGCAATTACGGCTCGCAGTTTGCGGTCTGGGACTGGATGTTCGGTTCGCTCTACCTGCCCGAACGGCGTGAAACGCTGACTTTGGGGATCGATAAATCCTCTACGGAACGGATGAGGTCCGTCAAATCCTTGTATCTGGAACCGTTCCGGGACGCGGCACGCATATGGCGCCGGCGGGCCTATGGAACGAGACTTGCCTCGCTGATCGAGATCGACTGACATGCGGTCGATGCAGGTCTCTGATACGGCAATTGACCGGCATGAAACACGATTTTCAACCGTCGAGAGCAATGAGGATGCCCTCCAGGCATTTGCGCATTGGGTAACCAGCACCAACAGGAACTGGCCCGACAAAGCCATCGAAGCTGCGCGACTGCAATTTATCGACGTACTCGGAGTGACAGTTGCCGGCGCAACCGAGGACGTCACCCGGATCACACAAGCAACCGTTAGCAATTGGGGTACAGGGCAGTCGACCATTATCGGGACGCCTCATCGCTTGGCGGCTCCGTGGGCGGCTCTCGTCAACGGGACGGCTGCCCACGCGCTCGACTTCGACGACAATTTCGACCCGGCAAAGGCGCATGCCAGCGCGGTGCTGGTGCCCGCCATTCTGGCCCTTGGCGAAGAATGCCGGATATCGGGAATGGATGCGATCGACGCCTATATTGTCGGCCTGCAGATCATGGGGCGGATAGGTCAGGGTATTAATCCATATCATCGGAATAGGGGCTGGCATGCCACTGCCACCGTTGGGGCGATCGCCGCCGCGGCTGCAGGTGCGCGCCTCCTTCAACTGAACGCCGCCCAAACGGCGCATGCTCTGTCGCTCGCGACAAGCATGGCTTCGGGCTCGATGGCGCAGTTCGGGAGCATGACGAAGCCGCTGCATGCCGGGCTTGCTGCGAAGTCCGGAGTGATGGCGGCCAGTCTCGCCCGGGCGGGCATAAGTGCGGGCGCACAGGTGTTTGACGGACCATATGGCATCGGCCGGCTGATGGTCGGTCCGGATTATGAGAAATTGCGGGATAGTCTTGAGCATGTCGAACATGGCCAGACCATGCGCTTCGAATCCGAAATGGTGGGAGAGCCCCTGCTGATTCTTTCCGATGGCTTCCGGGTGAAGCGCTTTCCCAATTGCGGCAGCGCCCACCGGGCGATGGACGGATTGCTGGAATTGCTGGAAAAGCACGAATTAGAGCCGGACGAAATCGAAAAGGTAATCGTTGCGGCCCCCGCGTCGCATCTGAACAACCTTCCCTATACCTGCCCGAGGAGCCCACTGGAGGCCAAATTTTCTCTCGAATTCGCTCTCTCGCTCATCGTCCTGAACCGTTCCTGCTCGCTATCCGATTTCTCGCCCGACAAGGTCGCAGACCTGAAGATGCGTTCGTTCTACTCGCGGATTGTACGTCGCCCGGTCGACCAGCCAGAAGGCACCTTTCCGACCGAGGTCCAAGTGCAATTGCGCGATAGCAGGAGCTTGGAGACTTGTGTAAACGTCCCCCACGGCAGCCGCACGCTGCCATTCACCGAAGATATCTATTGGCAAAAGTTCGGTTTGTGCCTCTCCTATGCCGGCGCAGGCTCTGCCTTCGAACGTCTCAGATCCTCGCTAACCCGCCTTCCGCAACTGCCTGATATCGGTGAACTGACTTCGTGCTTGAGAATATCACCCGAAAACGAAGATACCGCAGGTTAGTTCAGCATTTGCTTGTGCTTCCAGGTCCCGGATAACCAACAAACTTTATATATTTGGAGGGTCGATGGCATAACCACCAGCGTTATCACGACAACCTGAAAAACGTCACGCCCTCCGACGCCTATCTCGGCAGAGCGGAATCCATTATTGAGCCACGAGAAAGGATCAATCGAAAAACTATCGAAGATCGGTGCTTGCAATACCGCAGACAAGCCGCATAATATCAAACAACAGATAAAACCAAATATTTGCCTATTTTTTAACCCGGCATCGGTCTCAAATTATCTGACGACAGACAAATTGGATCAACTCAAAAAAAGGTCATCGCAGACAGCCAATGGCAATCCCATTGACTCTTTATACACTAGTCTTGTTACCGTTTGTCGCCGCGCTACTGATCGCAGCCATCGGCGGCAATGCGCGCGTCTTGCATTCAGGCATTGCGGCAGCAGGCAGCGCGATGGGCCTTGCCCTGATCGTGTCCGCAGCGGGGCGAGTGATTGGCGGCGAAGAATTCGCCGTTGCCATTGCCTGGGTGCCGGCAATCGGGCTTGAATTCTCGCTGATGATCGACCCGCTGGGGCTGATGTTTGCCGGGCTGATCCTCGGCATTGGCCTCTTGGTTGTCATTTTCGGCCACTTCTACCTCGCTGAGGGCGAGGCGACCGCGCGGTTTTTTGCCAGCTTGATGCTGTTCCAAGGAGCAATGCTGGGCATTGTGCTGGCAGGCAATGTACTGCTGCTGTTGATTTTCTGGGAGCTGACCAGCCTTTCGTCTTTTCTGCTGATCGGCTTCTGGCGCCACAAGGCCGAGGCGCGGCAGGGCGCCCGTATGGCCTTGGCCGTCACTGGGGGCGGAGGACTGGTGTTGATTGCCGGAATGGTGCTGCTGGGCATCGTTGCAGGCTCGTTCGACCTGATGACCATTCTTGCGAGCGCCGATGTGGTGCAGGCCTCCCCGCTCTATCCGGTGATTCTGATCCTTATTCTGATCGGCTGCTTCACCAAATCGGCGCAATTCCCGTTCCATTTCTGGCTTCCGCACGCAATGGCAGCTCCCACTCCGGTCAGTGCCTATCTCCATTCGGCGACAATGGTGAAAGCAGGCGTTTTCCTGCTTGCGCGGCTGTGGCCGGTTCTGTCAGGTACCGATCTTTACACTGTGATCGTGACGAGCGTGGGCCTAGTCACCATGACATTTGGAGCGTTTGTCGCGCTGTTCCGGCACGATCTCAAAAGCATTCTTGCCTATTCCACAATCAGCCAGCTGGGTCTGCTGGTCATGCTGCTGGGCTTTTCGATCAAGATGGCGGCCGTTGCCGCGGTACTGCACATACTCAATCACGCGGCGTTCAAGGCGGCGTTGTTCATGACCGCAGGAATTGTCGATCATGAATCCGGCACACGAGATATTCGCAGGCTGGGCGGACTAGCGAAAATGATGCCGATCACCGCAATCATAGCTACGACCGCTGCGGCTGCGATGGCAGGCCTGCCGCCGCTGGGCGGTTTCATTTCCAAGGAAATGATGCTTTACGAAACGCTTGAAATCTCGCTGTTTGGCCTGCCCTGGCTGGTGCCCGTCGTGGCGACCATCGCCGCAACATTGTCGGTCGGCTATTCATTGCGGCTGGCCTGGCATTTGTTTTTTGGATCGCCGCGTGAGCCAGAACCTTATGCGCGCGCGCATGATCCGGGGGTTGGGATGTGGGCATCGCCTGCCGTGCTGGTGCTCCTCGCGGTGCTGCTGGGGCTTTTTCCGATGTTGCTGGCGGGGACGCTGGTTGCTTCGGTGGCGGGCGCAGTGATCGGCGAGCCATTGCCGACGCTTGATCTTTCACTGTGGCACGGGGTCAATTGGGCGCTTGGCATGAGTATGATGGCGGTTGCAGGCGGCGTGCTGCTCCTGTGGCGGCATAAAGACCTGCTACTCGCCACGGCCAGCCTGCTGAGGCCTGATGCCAAGGCAATGTTCCAAAGCCTGATGGCAGGCGCCGATACGCTGGTGCGCAAATTCATTGTGACCACTCACACGCCCTCTTTGCAGCGGATGGTTTTCGCGACTTTCTCTGTGGTGGTGGTGGTCGTGATCGAAGGCGCGATCACCGGCGGGGGCATTCTCACTGGCCCGCGCGAGGGACTGCCGGCGTCGCCAGTAGCGATTGTCGCATGGCTGCTGCTCATTATTGCTACTGCAGCAGTGGTCAATGATGAACGTCATCGCTTCCGCGTGCTGGTCTATATCAGCGTTATCGGCCTGATCATCGCGCTCGCCTTCGTGCAGTTTTCTGCCCCCGATCTGGCCTTGACGCAGATTTCGGTTGAAGTGGTGACTATTCTGCTGCTGCTACTGGCTCTGAACTTGCTGCCCAAGGCGCCGCCGCTCCTGTCCAGTTCCCCGCGCAAGTGGCGTGACGGAGCGGTGGCCTGTCTGGGCGGGCTGTTGGTTGGCGGCGCGGCCTGGGCGATGCTGACGCGCGAACCGAATGATCCGATCTCCAGCTATCACCTTGCCAACAGCTATTCGGGCGGCGGCGGCACCAATGTCGTCAATGTCACGCTGGTCGATTTCCGCGCGTTCGACACGCTGGGCGAGATCATTGTCCTGGGGATCGCAGGGCTCGCGATCTTTGCTTTGTTGGACACGACTTCGCGCGGGTCTGCTGGTGCAAGACTGCGGACCTGGCAGCAAGATGTACCGCATTCGCCCGAAAGCCATCCCATTATGTTTGTGATGTCGACTCGCATCCTGTTGCCGCTGGTGCTCTCCGCCGGGATATATATGTTCCTGCGTGGACATAACCAGCCGGGCGGCGGGTTTATCGCCGCATTGGTGGTGGCGATCGCTTTTCTGCTGCAATATCTTGCGTCCGGCTTCGACTGGACTGATGCCCGGCGGCGTATCGGTGAACATACCATGATTGCCTTTGGCGTGCTGGTGGCAATGGTGACCGGACTAGGCGCGCTGATTTTTGATGCGAATTTCCTTGCGACCGCTTTCGATTATTTCACCCTTCCGCTGATTGGCGAGTTTGAACTGGCGACGGCAGTGCTGTTTGATGTCGGCGTATTCTGTGTCGTGTTCGGCGCGGTGATGCTTGCACTGGCGCAATTGAGCCACATCGCCCAACGGGCGGCACGAGCCCATCAGGCGCAACTTGACGAAGAAAAAGCGGAGGGTAGCCGATGACTCTCGAATTTCTCGTCGCAAGCGCGATCGGCGTGCTCGTTGCAGGAGGCATTTATATGGCTCTGCGGGGGCGCACATTTCAGGTCGTGCTTGGCCTCACGCTGTTTTCCTATGCCGTCAATCTTTTCCTTTTTGCCTCGGGTCGCCTGACTGTGAACCGGCCGCCAATCTGGTCCAAGACGGTTACCGAATATGCCGATCCATTGCCGCAGGCGTTGGTCCTTACCGCGATCGTGATCACGTTCGGCATGACGGCATTTGCTGTGGTGCTGGCCCTTCGCAGCTTTCTGGAAACTGGCAGCGATCAGGTTGATGGGGACATCGTGTCCTCCGACGATCAGCAGCCTGACGGAAATGGCGCGGGATGAGTCTGATCACGCATCTTGCTATTGCGCCGGTCGTGATCCCTGCGCTTGCTGCGCCGCTCGCACTGCTGGTGATGCGGCGCCGGCGTGCGCTGGGAATCGGTATCTCGCTGGTATCGGCCGCAGCCATGCTATTGGCCGCGCTGGCGCTGTTATGGGCCGCCTCAGACGGAACGATCCGCACCTATGAGCTAGGCGACTGGCCAGCACCCTTCGGCATTGTGCTTGTGGTAGACCGGCTGTCGGCGATCATGATCACACTAGCCGCCAGCCTTTCGGTCATCGCAATGCTGCATGCGGTCCTGACGAGAGCGGATCGCAAGGGCTGGCAT
This sequence comes from Parasphingorhabdus sp., assembly GCF_041748495.1. GTDB lineage: Bacteria > Pseudomonadota > Alphaproteobacteria > Sphingomonadales > Sphingomonadaceae > Parasphingorhabdus. The sequence continues at coordinate 5,285 of NZ_JBGTDD010000079.1, read as the reverse complement.
TTTCATCCACTTTTCCAGTTTCAGATGATGGGCCTGAACGGTGCGTTCCTGACCGGCGATCTGTTCAATCTGTTCGTGTTTTTCGAAGTGCTGCTGATCGCGTCTTATGGCCTGATGCTGCATGGTCAGGGCCCGGCACGGCTCAAAGCCGGCGTGCAATATGTGATCGTCAATATAGTCGGCTCATCTTTGTTCCTGATTGCGCTGGGGCTATTATATGCGCTTACCGGCACGCTCAACATGGCCGATATGGGCCTGCGCGTGGCGGAGATCGGCCCGGATGACCAGGGGCTGCTCCGTGTTGCGGCGCTGCTGCTGGTGACAGTGTTCGCACTGAAAGCCGCTCTGGTTCCGCTACACCTCTGGCTACCTCGGACCTATGCAGTGTCCACCCCCGCAGTTGCCGCCTTATTTGCGATCATGACCAAGGTCGGGGTATATTCGATCATCCGGGTGGTCCCGCAGGTGTTCGGCGATGGTGCGGGAGCGGCGGCCTGGGCGCCCGCGCCTTATCTGCTGCCCGCCGCGATCGTAACTGCGATCATCGGTTTTGGCGGCGTTTTCGTGGCCCGCAGTCTGTCCGAACAGGCCGCCTATGCGGTGATCGGGTCAACCGGGACCCTGTTGATCGCGGTCGCTGGATGGCAACAAGACACTCTGAGCGCAGCGCTATATTACCTTGTCCATTCTACGTTGGCTGGGGCAGCGCTTTTTCTTGTTGCCGATATAGTTGCCCGCAGAAGGGCGGGCTTTGCAGACAATGCCAGCCCGGGCCCAGACTTTGCGCAGCGGCAGTTCGTTGCCTTGTTGTTCTTGGCCGCAGCGATTGCCGCGACCGGACTGCCCCCATTGTCCGGCTTCATCGGCAAATTGCTGATCCTGGAATCGGTGGCGGATGTGCCGTTCTGGGGCTGGTCATGGGCAGCGATATTGTTCAGCACGCTCATCGGTGTAATCGGCTTTGCCCGAACCGGCAGCTTGATATTTTGGAAAGAGACAGCCCCATCCAAAGCTGGGCCACTTGAAGGAGCTTTACCGGCTACAGTATCGCGTGCAGACATGGTCGCGCCAATCATCGCGATAGTGCTGCTGGCTGCACTTTCTTTAGGCGCGGGCGGGGCAACCGATTACACCGCCGAGGCTGCCGCGCAGCTTCTCGATTCTGCGGCTACCGCTCACGCCGTGCTGGGAGATAGATAAGATGAGCCGCCTGATCCCGCATCCCGGACTTTCTGCCTTGCTGGTTGTCGTATGGGTCTTGATGGTCAACGATCTGAGTTTCGGCGCCCTGTTTCTCGGGATCATCATCGGCGTGTTGCTCCCCATTTTTACCGCACCGTTCTGGCCGGGTCGGCCCAACGTGAACTACGTCGCCGGCATCGCCTATTTCGGACTGGTGTTATGGGACATTATCGTCGCCAACTTTGAAGTAGCGGCGATCATCCTGTTCAAGCGCAATCGCGACCTGCAGCCAGCCTGGCTGATTGTTCCACTGGAACTGGGTACACCCGAAGCCATCACGGTCTTTGCAGGCACGATCAGCCTTACCCCGGGAACCGTATCCACCGACGTGTCTGCCTGCGGAACCTATTTGCTGGTCCATGCGCTCGATGCTCCAGACCCGCAAGCAGATGTGGACCGGATCAAGAGCCGGTACGAAGCTCGTCTGAATAAGGTGTTCGCATGATCGGGTATGCGGTAATTTTTGGTATGGCCTGCCTGGCTCTGGCACTGGGCCTCAATCTGTGGCGACTGCTCAAGGGGCCGAGCATAGGCGACCGAATTCTTGCGATGGACACGATGGTCATCAACACTATCGCGATCATCCTTCTCATCGGCATCGCCAATGAAAGCGGTAGCTTTTTCGAAGCGGCGCTGTTGCTCGCAATGGTTGGCTTCGTCGGCACTGTTGCCTATTGCAAGTTTCTGCTGCGCGGAGACATCATCGAATGATCGGCTCTATCTCAATTGCAGAGATCGTCATCAGCCTGATGCTCGTGATCGGTGCCAGTTTTGCGCTGATTGGTAGTTGGGGCCTCGTGCGCCTGCCTTCGCTGATGGAGCGGTTACACGGACCGACCAAGGCCACCACATTGGGCCTTGGCGGAATGCTGGTCGGTTCGCTCCTATTCTTCCAACTGGAGCTCGGCCATTGGACCACGCATGAATTGCTGATTTCGCTGTTTCTTTTTATCACCGCGCCGATATCGGCCAATATGATTGCCAAGGCGCATCTTCATCACCTGCAGATTGAACAGGGGAATGCCGGGCCGGCCGGCAAGCCGCCGAATCCACCCTCCGACAGCGATTGGGCCACCTATGAAACGCCACGCCCGATCATTCCCGAAGCGCCACCAAGTGATGATCGCTGAAATATCTGTGTTGGGGCGGCTCTCGTCTACAGCTTCCAGAAGAAGTTCTTTCTCGCAGGTTTTTTCAAAGATATTGATCGCGTCAAAGCGCATCGATTGCACGGCGGTTTCGATATCAGCTTGCCGGTTATCACTGGCATTGCAACGCCATTTTTGATCATCTGCCGTTACGCTTCTAAACCCTCCATGTCCGACATCCACATATCAAGAAGGACGCATCTGCTTTTTGCATTATTGGCGATTTTCAGGAAGGGGCCGCCGTCGGTTTCGCCGTAGACGCTGCGCAAGAGAACGCCTCTAATTGAACGCTATTGAGCCATCTGCTGCCGTAGGGCTTGCGATAGGGTTTCAAAACGGTCGAATAATATTAGTCAATCCTGAGGCCGACATCATGCGATTGGCTATGGGGATCAATGATAGAAGCAAGCTATCCTTCCAGCGTTCAATATAGATCATACCAGAGATCTATTGTGGTAAATCAATGACAAGCCTTCGTCGGCAATATAAGAATGGGTGATAAAGCTCACGAACTCTAAGAAGGTTTTGTTCTCATGGCCATGCAGATTTTAGTCGCCACAGACCTGACAGCAAGAGCGGACCGGCCGTTTGCGCGGGCCAAATGGCTGGCCGATTATTGGAAAGCGGGTCGCACGTTGCTGTTTGTAGGCAGTGCCAAAGCCGAAGCAGATATAGCGAAAGTCGAGGCCCTTCTGTTACGCAACTATGGCGCCGATGCTGAAGGGTGCAATCGAGCTATAAACTATGGCTCCCCAGCCAAAGTCATAGCCGAAACAGCGTTACAGTTGGACAGCGATCTGATCGTCGTGGGCGTGGCCCGCCATAACAATATTTCGGATTTTTTCCTTGGCACTGCGGTCGACCATCTGGTCCACCATGCCGCAGCCCCGGTCCTTATTGTCAAAGAGCGACCGCGCGCGAATTACGGACGAATATTGGTGGCTACCGACTTTTCGGATTTTGCAGCTCATGCTCTTCGTACGGCGCTGGAATTTTTCCCAGACGCGAAAATCGAACTCGTGCATGCCTATCATGTGGCTTACGAAGCCTGGCTGAAATCCGACGGGGTAGCCGATGAGATGCGGTCCGATGCGGAAAAGGAACTGGATCATTTCATGACCCGCATGAACCTGTCAGAGAAAGACGCATCGCGCGTGGCTCCTTGTCTGGTCGAAGGCAATCTTCACCAGTCGATATTCAACATGCTCGATACAGGTGATTTTGATCTGCTGGTGCTCGGAACGCACGGACGGAGCGGGTTTATCATGGCAACCATCGGCAGCCGCGCCAGTGAAATGATGGGCTGGTCGCCCGTGGATGTGCTGATGGTCAGAAAACCCGCCTAAACTGGCACAGGTCGGACAAGGCCTTCAGCTTCCGATCCAGATATCACCAGCAGAGCGAAAGGCGAACATTTTGAGCGTTGTCCAAGACGGATATCCCGTGCTCCTCGTTATGGAACAGAAATATCATCATTCCGTGGCTGTGGGATAGATAAACCTTCAATTTTAGCCACAACGCTCTCCTTGTGTGGAGCAGGTTTGTGTAGCAAATTTCCTGATAATTCTTTTGTCATCTCAATAAAATAGTACGTTTCTGCGCTTTTATTGAAGAAATGGCGGAGACGGAGGGATTCGAACCCTCGATAGGTTGCCCTATACACGCTTTCCAAGCGTGCGCGATCGACCACTCTGCCACGTCTCCGCAAATGCCGCCTGACCCGTGAATCTGGTCGAATATCAGACAGCGCCGCTTCCCTAATGCGGGATTGGCGCTTTCGCAAGCGATAGTGTGGCGTTAGGGTGATGACTGACAGAATGTTGGAAATTAGACCCGTTGGTCCTGAGCTTGTCGAAGGACGCCTCGCGACGAAAGGCGTGGTTCGACCGGCTCATCACTAACGGCAAGCAGCGGGGCTCATTGCATGAACAAACTAATCTCCATCGCATCTCTCGCGGCGCTCGCCATCACGGCGCCCCTTTCCGCTCAGGAAACCGAAAAGCCGGAATTTCCCAGCCCCAACGCCATTGTCGATACAGCCCCGGCCAGCGACTGGAAAAAAATCGCACCCAGCGACCTGCTGGTCATGGCCCTCGCCCCCGATGCGGAGGGCAACGCCCGCCGCGTCGTCATCCAGCTGATGCCGGAGCCCTTCTCGCAGGGCTGGATCCGCAATATCCGCAAGCTGGCGGCAGCGCACTGGTGGGACGACACCAGCATCAACCGGGTGCAGGACAATTATGTCGTGCAATGGGGCGATGCCGGATATGACAATCCGGAATCAGGCGAGACGGAGCAGAAGGCTTTGCCCGAGGGATTGGAGACGGTTCCCGAGAGCGAGTATAAAATGGAAACAACGGCGGGCGAAGAGGGAAGCATTATTTTATGGCATCCCAAAAATCAGCTTGTCGATTCTTATGCAGATTGGACTTGGTTCGAATCTGGCTGGCCATTGGCCCACGAAATCGGCGACGGCACACGCACGCTCAGTCGATGGCCCGTCCACTGCTACGGCATGGTCGGCGTCGGGCGCAACTATTCTCCCGACACGGGCAGCGGCGCGGAACTTTACACCGTGATCGGCCATGCGCCGCGCCATCTCGACCGCAATATTGCCGTGGTCGGGCGTGTCATCGAAGGGATTGAATATCTCTCCAGCCTGCCGCGCGGCAAGGGGCAACTGGGTTTCTTCGAGGATGCCGCCATGCGCGTGCCGATCACCTCGATCCGGCTTGCCAGCTCATGGCCCAAAGCCGACCAGCCAAGCTTCGAATATCTTGATACCGAAAGCGAAACCTTCGCAAAATATGCCGACGCCAGAGCCAATCGCCGCGATCCGTTTTTCATTGTCCCGGCCGGTGGTGCCGATATCTGCAATATTCCGGTCCCGGTGCG